>JBGSYJ010000454.1:0-31711 GCA_041750915.1 Thermoanaerobaculia bacterium
GAGGGATCTGGGAGGGGGTCTTTTAGAAGGGGCCACCGCCCAGATCCCTCGCTCGACGCTCGGGATGACACCTCGAATTTGACCTTTTTTCACAAACTCTCCGGATGACACCTAGCCTGAAGCTTGACGCCATCGGACCAACGTCGGCCCGCCGGGCGGGGGCCTACTGCCTACTGTCTACTGTGTACTGTCTACTATCCCTGTGTTCTGTCTACTCTCCCCCTCACTCAATCACCACCGTGGCGAGCCCCGGATCCGCCTCGGGATGCCGGATCTTCATCTCCTCGAGAGTTTCGACGACGATCGAGGCGATTGCGTAATTGCGGTACCACTTCTGGTTCGACGGAATCACGTACCAGGGAGCATTTGCAGTGCTGGTTCTCGACAGCGCCGCCTCGTACGCCTTCGTGTAGGCATCCCAGTGCTTGCGCTCTTCCACATCCTGCATGTTGAACTTCCACTGTTTGTCCGGCTCAGCCAGCCGTGCCTCCAGCCTCTGCTTCTGCTCATCACGGTCGATCTGCAGAAAGAACTTCAGAATCTTCGTGCCCGTATCGGTCAGAAGGCGCTCGAAATCGACGATCTGCTCGTATCGCAGCTTCCAGATCTTTTTCGGAACGAGGTTATGTACACGGACGACGAGTACGTCCTCGTAATGGCTCCGGTTGAAGATCACGATCTCTCCCTTGCCCGGCACCTGCTTGTGGACGCGCCAGAGAAAGTCGTGACTCAGCTCCTCCTCCGTCGGCTTCTTGAATGGAGCCACCTTCACCCCGGACGGATTCACGCCGTCGAATACCAACCGGATGGTGCCGTCTTTTCCGGCCGTATCCATCCCCTGAAGGACGATGAGGAGCTTCTGTTTCGATTCGGCGTACAGCACTTCCTGAAGCTCCTCGAGCCGGTCGGTGAGCTCCATTGTCCGGATCACGGCATCTTCTTTCGAGCCTTCAAACAGCGCGCGATCACTCGGATCTCTCTTTGCGAGACGGACACGCTTGCCGGGTTTGACGCGATAACGATCAAAGTTCATCGGTCAAGCATACCCCGCCTCCCGGAACCCACAACCCAGAACCCAGAACCGGGCGGGTGCGGCGGAGTTATACTCAACCCCGGTGACTGTCACAGAATCGGACCTTCAGGCATTCGAAGAGCGGCTCGGCTACCAGTTCGTTCAGCAGGAGCTCCTTCGGCGGGCGCTGACGCATAAGTCGTTTGCCCACGAGTCGCGCGCGGACGCGTCCATTGATAACGAAACCTACGAGTTTCTGGGTGATTCGGTCCTTGGGTTCGTGATCGGGGACCTGATCTTTCACCGCTTTCCCGAGATGGATGAAGGCGCGCTGTCCAAGATGAAGGCCTGGCTCGTCAGCTCCACCAGCCTCGCAAGGAAGGCCCGCGATTACGGAATGGGCGAGGTCCTTTTCCTGGGCGTAGGTGAAGAAAAATCGGGCGGACGGAAGAAAGATTCGCTGCTCGCCAATCTTTTCGAAGCGGTGATCGCCGGAGTCTACCTGGACGGAGGCGTGATCGCGGCTCGCGCTTTCATCGAGCGATGTTTCATGGCAGATCTGGAAGCGATCGACGCCAACGACTTGCAGTTTCATGACTACAAGACTGCCCTTCAGGAACTCGCACAGGGAAGCGGTCTGGCTCTTCCTGAGTACTCAGTCGTGGGCGAGATCGGTCCCGATCATCACAAGCGGTTCGTCGTGGAGGTAAAGATCTCGGGAGAGGCTGTTGCCCGGGGTGAAGGGTCATCCAAGAAGGAGGCGCAGCAACAAGCTGCGCGCAGGGCACTCGAGATCGGGCGCGAAGGACAGTCTGAAGACGAGGCGGTCTGACTCGTGGGTGGAGCGGGCGATGGGGGATCGGAAAACGGGTAGTGAGAGCATCTCGCGCGTCGCGCGGTCTCTATCACTCGCCGCGGCAGTCTTCCTCTCTGCCGCAATCTCGGCCGTTCCTGCCGAGCCTCGGGATCGCGACCTCGACCGCATCCGCGGCGAGATTTCCCGACTCCGAAAAACCCTCTCCCAGCTCGAAACGCGTTCGCGAACAGCTCAGGAGGAAATGCAGGCCGTCGACCTCCTCGTCGCAATTCAGACGCGTGAGCTCGAGATCGCCACATCGGCACAACAGGATCTGGAGATCCGCAGCGTCTCCCTGGAGCGTGATATCGAGGCTCTTACAACCCGAATCGACCTCCAGAGAGCCAGGCTTTCGAGACGTCTCGCAGCCCTCTATCGGAGCGGCCCGCTCACGTACGTCCGTATGATTCTTTCGATGGACGACCGGCAGGACCCGATCCGCGCGGCTTCGATGCTTGCGTTCATCGTAGGCCGCGACGCACGTGCCGTCTCCGAATTTCAGTCAACGCGCGAGCGGCTCGCTATCGAACAGGCGAGACTCGCCGAGCGGCGGCTTCACCTCGAAGAAGTGAGCAAGGTCGTCGCCTCGAGACATCGGGCGCTGTCCGAGACGAGGGCCCGGAAAGGAACGATGCTGGCGCGGCTTCAGTCAGAGGAGACAAAGACGGCCCGCCAGCTGGAGGATCTCGAGGAGAAGGCGCGAAGGCTCGAGAACCTCTTCGCGCTGCTCTACGGGCGGAAGTCATCCTCGGACCTCGGGGGAGCGCAGATCGAGCAGTTCCAGGGGGCGCTGACGTGGCCGGTCGAAGGAAAGGTCATCGAGCGGTTCGGCAGACAACGTAACCCGAAGTTTGCAACGGTAACCGTAAGTAATGGCCTTAAGATCGAGGCAGCCCCGGGAACCGAGGTGCGGTCGGTCTTCGAGGGAACAGTTTTATTTTCCCAGTGGTTCAAAGGGTATGGCAATCTCGTGATTGTCGATCATGGCAACAGGATCTTCTCTCTTTATGGCAATGCGCAGAGCTCACGAGTGAATGTGGGCGACCGAGTTGCACCGCGTCAGGTTCTGGCGAACGTGGGATACAGCGAGGATGGCAGCTCGGGTTACTTGTACTTCGAGATCAGGCAGGACAACAAGCCAGTCGACCCGCGGACGTGGTTGCGCTGAGGACCTATAGACAATGAGCAAGCGAAAGATGACGTTCCTGGCAGTCTCCGCAGCGATGATGGTGATGCTCGTTTCCGCCGCGGTGTTCGGCCAGCAGACGCCCAAGAGCAGCCTCTACCGCTATCTCAGCATCTTCACAGAGGTCTTCTCTCTGGTTCGTACGAACTACGTCGATGCCGTCCCTCCCGAGCAGCTCGTCGATGGCGCCTTCGCAGGGGTCACCGATGCCGTGGATGAATTCAGCTATTACGTTCCGCCTGCGCAGATGGCGCAGTACAAGAGCTATCAGGATGACGACACGAACGGTGTCGGCATGGTGATGACAAAGCGCTACGGGTACGGATATGTGATCTCGGTGCTCGAAGGCTCTGCGGCGGAGGTGGCAGGCGTCGAAGCCGGCGATTTCGTGGAGTCCGTGAACGGGAATCCGACGCAGAAGCTTGCCGTGTGGCAGATCCGATCAGCGATCCAGGCCGGACCTGGAAAGACAGTCGATCTGGGGATTCTCCGCGGCGGGATGAGCAAACGAGAAGTGATTACGGTGACGCGAAGCAAGTTCGAGACTCGAAACCCTTCGGTGCGGAACTATGGCGACGTCACCTACATCAAAGTTCCGTACTTCGGCGAGGGAGTGGGCGAGAAGTTCGCCGCCGAAGTTGCGAGGCTCGAGGCCGCCGGCCGGGACAAATTGATCATCGATCTCCGCGGAAACGCGGGAGGCTCAGTCGAGGAAGCGATCAAAGCGGCCGACGCTCTTCTCTCAAAGGGTCTGATCACCTCACTGCAGGGACGCCGCGTCGATCCACAGCGCTGGGAAGCTGACTCGGAAGTCTCATTCGACGGTCAGGTCCAGGTGCTCACCGACTCCTCGACCGCCCTCGGTGGCGAGATCTTCGCCGCAGCGATCCTCGGAAACAAACGGGGGAGCCTGACCGGTGTCAGCACCTTCGGCAAGGGAGTCTTTCAGAAGTTCGTCACGCTTCCGAGCGGTGGCGGGCTGAATGTGACCATTGGTCATTACACGACTCCGGATCAGAAGCCTATCCTCGCTCAGGGAGTCCGTCCCGACAATCTGGTCGATCTCTCATCTCTCGCTCTGCAGGATCCGGACGAGCCGGAATCTGACGAGGATCTGATTCTCGACAAGGCGCTGGAGATTTTCGGACAGAAGCAGGAGCTCGCAGCCGCAGCCTGATGTTCCTGCAGTGGCGCGAGTCGGCGCGCGCCTGTATCCTCGCCGGCACGATGTCTCATGAGCTGGCGCTGAATCTCGAGGATGGCCTGATCTGATCCTCGCCCTCTTTCTGCTCGAGCTGACGACGGGCATGTGTCTCCTTCTGCCCCTGGTAGGACGACGGAATGCAGGCCCGAAGTTCTACCGGCTCATTCTCCTGATTTCCGTCGCTCTCCTGTCCTGCGCGGCGATTGCACACGTGATGGCCGGAGCAGGCCGTGCCGCTTTCTTCGACGGCGTTGCAATCGCGACATTGAGCCTGATGCTCCTCGTGCTTCGGTATCCGACGCGAATTGTCTACCGGATCTCGGCAATCGCAGCCGGCGCTGTGCTTCTGGCGCAAACGATCTACGCGTACGATCTGGCGATCAAGCCGGCCGTGATCTGGTGGAGCATTGCGGGCGCACTCACATCGAGCGCGATCATCGGGAGCGTGATGCTCGCGATGCTTCTTGGCCACTGGTACCTGGTCGTTCGGGGAATGCCGATCGAGCCACTCATGCGACTGACTCGCGCGTTTCTCGTCGCGACGATCGCGAAGATCGTACTGGTGATCGGCGTACTGCTGTTCCTCTCGCTTGATGGATTCGACTACGGAACGCCGCTTCACCGCGTGATGGTGGGGCAGGGAATCTTCTTCTGGATGCGGGTAGGCTGGGGCCTGATCGGTCCGATCGCGCTATATCCGATGATCTGGGGCACAGTGAAGATCCGTTCCACGATGGCTGCAACCGGAATCCTCTACGTGGCCGTCGTCGCCGTCATCATCGGCGAAGTGCTGGCGGCGTGGCTCTCCGCACTACAGCGAATCCCGCTGTAGGAAAGGATAAAGGATGAAGGATGAAACCTCCGGCCCGAAGGCCACAATGGTGTCAACTTCAGGACCGGCAGGAGCAAGTGTCATCCTGAGCGCGCAGCGAAGGATCCCCTTACGACCGGCTGAATCGCAAGGTTTCGGGGGATCCTTCGCTGCGCTCAGGATGACACCTCGTGGACTAGTTGACTCTATTGCCCGGAAGCCGGGAGGTGGGCTTCATCCTTCATCCTTCATCTTTCATCCTTTTATCTCACTCTTCTGCTCCGGGCGGCGCTGCGCCATACACATGCCGGTCGTGCACGGCGAGATCGAATGGCTTGTGCTCCGGATTGTTCGGGTAGCCGCGGTGCACGGCGCGGCACTCGTAACAGACGGTCACGTCGCTCAGATAGTAGTAGAGCGCGTAATCGACGATGGTCACCGCGAGAAGACTGAGGCCCCACGTCCAGGGAACAAAGATCGCGCCGATGACGACCAGAGTCACACCCGTGGCTCGGTTGAAGTCCTTCTGGACGTAGAGCTCGAGCTCACCGCATGCTCCGCAATGTCGGATGAGCTCCTTCGGGGGCGGAGCCGACACGACGTTTTCAGCAGAACAGTTCTCGCAGATTACAGGAGAGCCCTCGCCGGGCCTGCACTCGAGGCGCCACTCGCAACCCGAACAGAGAAAGTGGAGGCTAGCCACTGGTTGCGGGGTCGACGAGAGCAGTAGAGACATCACCACCCTGACGATATTCGTCCAGCATTCGGATCGCGAGGTCGACGTCGTCTGCGAAGTAAAGGACGAGATCGTCGCGCTGCGCAGTGTCGAGAGCGAGTTGCACGGCGTCGACCTCTTCCGGACAGACTTTGAGTCTTTCTTCCGGGAAGCCTTCGTCGAGCATCGCCTGATGAATCAGTTCGGAGACTTCGCCGCGACCCCTGCCCCTCCGTTTGAAATCTTCACGAATGACCACGATGTCGAACGATTCCGCCGCGACAGCAGCAGCCTGCCGGATGTCCTCATCGCGCCGGTCTCCCGGAATTCCGAGAATCGCGATCAGCCGCGCGCGCCTCGATGCCCTGGCAAACTCGGCGACCGCGCGGAATCCGTCCGGGTTGTGGGCGTAATCGAGAACCACGTGGAAGTCGCGGATCTCGAAAACGTTCATTCTTCCCGGGGTCTGTGCGATAGAAGGGAAGAACGTCTGAATTGCAATGCCGATGTCCTCCATCTCGAGGCCGGCGCCGTACGAAGCAGCGACGGCCGCAAGCGTGTTCGCGACGTTGAATCGGGCGCGACCTCCAAAGGTGAGTGGCACCCGCGACAGGTCCGCGAGCTCCACCCGGATTCCATTGGACCAGAGAACGATGTGTCCCCCCTCGACGGTAGTACCAACGCCGCCGCCGTCCACATGTTCTCTGAAGAGAGGCAGGTCCGGGTCGAGCGAAAAGAGGGCGATTCTGCATTCGGCGCGCTCGCGGATGATCGGCATCAACGCGTCTTCGGCATTGAGTACAGCATATCCGTCAGGTCGAACCCGCTCGACGGGAATCGCCTTGACCCGAGCCAGGTCCTCCAGAGTGTCGATGTCGCGCAGTCCGAGGTGATCTGCAGCGACGTTCGTGACGATTGCGACACCGGACCAGTCGTAGGCGAGTCCGGAGCGCAACATCCCTCCCCGAGCCGTCTCGAGCACGGCATAGGTGACTGACGAGTCGCGCAGAACGACGCGGGCCGAATCGGGACCGGAGCAATCTCCTTTCACGATCAGCTCATTGTTGATGTAGATACCCTCGGTCGTCGTCAGTCCGACCTGATGCCCTGCCTGTTTCGCAATGTGCGCGCAAAGCCGCGCTGTCGTGGTCTTGCCATTTGTTCCCGTCACTGCGATGACCGGAATCCTGCCGCTGGAGCCAGGAGGAAAAAGCATATTGATGACGGCTTCAGCGACGGGCCGCGACTTTCCTTCGGTCGGCGCGACGTGCATCCGGAAGCCAGGAGCGGCGTTGACTTCAACGATTCCGCCGCCAACATCGGCGATCGGATTTTCGATCGAAGGCGAAACGACATCGATTCCGGCGATGTCGAGCTCGACGAGCTTCGCAATCCGCTCGGCCATATGGACGTTCGCCGGATGAACCTTGTCGGTGACGTCGACCGCGAAGCCACCGGTCGACAGGTTCGCCGTCGTCTTGAGATAGACCCGTTCGTCCTTTTCCGGTACCGAGTCGAGCGTCAGTCCGCGAAGGGCGAGAAGGTGCTCGGTCATCTCGTCGATGCTGATCCGCGTGAGAATCTTCTGATGCCCGACACCGCGTCGAGGATCGCGATTCTCGATCTCGACCAGTTCGCGAATCGTGTGCGTTCCATCTCCGATCACGCGCGCGGGAATCCTCTGTGCGGCCGCGACCAGCTTGTAATTCACGACGAGCAGCCTGTAGTCGTTGCCTTTGATATAGCGCTCGACGATCACGGTCGAGCGAAACTGGCGCGCCTCGTCGAAAGCCATGCGAAGGTCCTCTTCGGTGCGAACGTCCGTGATGATTCCCCGGCCGTGAGAGGCATCCAGAGGTTTCACGACGACAGGCCAGCCGATCGATGCGGCGACTTCGAGCGCCTGCTCCACCGTTCGGGCGATCTTTCCGCGCGGAACAGGGATCCCGTGAAATCCGAGGAGATTTTTCGTCAGGTCTTTGTCCCCCGCGATCTCCACGGCGAGATACCGGGTATTCGATGACGTCGTCGCCTGGATCTTCTTCGAATTCGATCCCCATCCGAGCTGCACCAGACTGCGATCGTCGAGTCGAATGAACGGAATGTCGCGCTTTGCGGCAGCCTGCACGATCGAGCCGGTGGAGGGCCCCAGAGTCTTTCGCTGGCGCAGCTCCCTCAGCGACGAGATCGCGTCATCGATGGCGTAGGATTCGCCGGCGATGAGCGCTTCTAGAATTTCGAGAGCGATGCGACCTGCCTCGATTCCGGTCTCGCGTTCCTCACACTCGTAGACGACGTTGTAGACCCCGTGTGCAGCGGTCGATCTCGTCCTCCCGAACCCGACGTCGGAGCCTGTGATCACCTGGAGCTCGAGGGCGATGTGCTCCATCACATGCCCCATCCAGGTGCCTTCCTTCAGGCGAACCAGAAATCCGCCGCGGTGACCTTCGGAGCATCGATGCTCGATCAGCGAGGGGAGGAGCCGTTCCAGACTCTCAGGAAATCCCTCGACGGCGCTTGACGGGAGCTCCTCCATTTCGCCGAGGTCGATCTTCCATTGGATACACGGAGCTGACGCGTAGAGATTCGGACCTATGAGCGCGAAGCGCTCGAGTACTTTGATTTTCGTCAAGCGCGTGCTTTCCGCTGAACCACGGCCGGTTTGCGTGGGGTTATGACCCGCCGGCGCGTGAACTCGAAGCGGCTCCCTTCGTTGAGCAAGTGAAGCTGCAGGGGGGACATCATGAATGGCCGGGTCTTCGAGACGCTGTGAACATCAGTGCTCCTCACACCCGACGCATCGACAACGACAACCTGCCCGGCACCGTAGACGTCCATGGTCGAGTCCGCGTGAAAGACCGCCGCAGTATCTTCGTCGATTCCGATTCCGAGAAACTGTGGATTCATTCCGATTGCAGCGATGAGTCTGCCCAGACGGCCGCGCTGCGAGAAGTGCTGGTCGACGATCGCGTGCGATATCAGACCCAGGCCGGGTGCGAGGTCAACCATGCCGCGGCGGATCTTCATGCCTTCACGTCCGGTCACGATCATGTGTGAAGAGACGGCGGCTGCGCCCGCACTGGTCCCGCAATAGACGCCGCCGCCGGCGACGAGCTCATGAATCGCCCCTGCAATCGCCGTCCCCCCGAGCAGGGAGATGAGCCGCAGCTGGATCCCTCCCGTCACGAACACCGCGGTAGCGTCGGCGACGATCCGCGCCGCTTTCGCAGCGTTCGCCTGCTGACGCGTCGCAAGCTGCAGGATCTGAACACTCCCGGCTCCCAGCTCGCTGAAAATGCCGGTGTAGAGCTCGCCTCGCTCCTTCGGGATCGTCGATGCCGACGGGATGATGACGATACGTGCATCCTCGGAGCCCGCCAGGCGGACGAATTCGGTCAGTAGGGCGCGGCCCTTGATCTTATCCTCCGCGCCTCCGATGGCCATGACCGTTCCTGTCGCTTTCAAAGTTGCCGGGGGCTCCTCAGTCCGTGTGTTCGGTGAAGTCGAGTGCCAGCAGCATACCAAAGGGTAGTAGACAGTACACAGTAGACAGTAGACAGTTGCGAAATGTCCCGCCACCTCCTGTTGTTTCGGCAGACGTGAAAAATCCGGCCGGAGTCTCTGCGATCAAACACTACCTTCTCACCCCTCTGACGATGGTCGTTCTGGCCACCCTGATTCTCCCGGGCGCGGTCTTCGCGAGCGAAATCCTCCCCCTGGATCAGGTCACAAAGGGAATGAAGGGATACGGCGTCACCGTCTTCGAGGGTGACACGAGCGAGCGATTCGATGTCGAGGTCCTTGGCGTGCTGAGGAACATCGGTCCGGATCAAAACCTCATTCTTGCCAGAGTTGACCATCCGATCGTCAAAAACAGCGGAATCATCGCCGGAATGAGCGGTTCGCCGATCTATGTGGACGGGAAAGTCATCGGGGCGCTTGCCTACTCATGGCAGTTTGCCAAGGAGCCGATTGCAGGCATCACTCCGATCGAAGAGATGCTGCGAATCGGCACTGCTCCGGCGGCTGGAATGGCACTCGCGCCCCGTATGAGCGCCAGCGACTTCGTCTCCGGAATGGTCGAAGGCAACTCCGACGAACTGTTCACAAAGCTGCTCGCGGGGCTCTCACCGCCGGCCACTGGAGCGGGCTCGGGCGCCCTTCCCATTGCAATTCCGATCTCATTTTCCAATTTTTCCAGCGAGACCATCGATCGTTTCGGAAAGTTTTTTGAGGCTCGCGGATTCCTTCCCGTTCCGAGCGGCACATCGGGTGGCGGCCTTGCTTCTGCCGACTCGGTCACGACGTTCCAGCCCGGCGATTCGATCGCTGGCGTTCTCGTCACAGGGGACTTCTCGATCGCCTCGACGGGAACGGTGACGCACATCGACGGCGACCAGGTCTACGCTTTCGGACATCCGTTCCTGGACATGGGAGAGATCAGTTTCCCGATGGCGAAGTCTGAGGTGGTGACGGTGCTTCCGAACGTTGCGCGATCGTTCAAGATGGCGAATGCAGGCCGGATCGTCGGGACGCTTCAGCAGGACCGGTCAGCCGGCATTCGGGGAACGACCGGCGTTGAGACGGCGATGATTCCCATTCAGTTGACGCTCGACCACAGCAACGGTTCGAGAACCTACAATCTTCAGATCGTCAGGCATCCGCAGCTGGCCCCGCTGCTGATCGCGATGGCCGTCGACAGCGTGGTCGCAGGTACACAGCGTGCCGCCGGAGAACGGACCATCGTGATGGAGTCCGAGATATCGATCGAGGGTCATGCTCCGATTGTTCTCCGGGAAGGGTGGTCAGGCGGAAGGGCGCGTGAGGCGATTCCGAGCTATCTCGCGATCGTGTCATCGTTCCTCATGTCGAACGAGTTCGAACATGCGACGATCAACGAAGTGAAGATCCGGCTCCGCCACGACGACGAGCTGAAGATTGCGACCATCACGGAAGCGTCGGTGATCACGCCCGACAATGGACAGATCAATCCGGGTGACACCGTGAAGGTTCGCGCGATGCTCCGCCCCTATCGCGGCGCAGAGTTCGAGCAAATATTCGACCTTCAGATTCCGGATAACCAGAAGCTGGGAGCCGCGCACCTGTTCGTCGGCAGCGGTTCGGCGATGACGCAGCTCGACTTTCTGCTCGTTCCGCCAGCGCCCAGAAATCTGAACCAGCTCGTCGACGTGATCGAAAGGCTCCGTCCATCAACTGACCTGGTCCTCGGGCTCTACTCTCCATCCCAGGGCGCGGTCATGGCCGGTGTCTATCTGCCCGAGCTGCCTCCTACAGTGCAGGCTGTCGTCGCTGCTGATACTTCGAACGCGACGAGTACGCCTGTGCGGTATTTCTCGCGGCCGCACGTTTCACGGCCGATGGATTACGTGGTCACCGGCGGACTTCAGGTCAGGCTCGACATTCGACCGCGTCTGTAATCAAACTGAAAATTCGAAACCGGAGACGAGATCGTCCGGCAGTTGTCCGGTATTCTCCCGTCCGCGAGGATTGTTGAATGCGATTGATCTACAGCATTGCTGCCCTGTTGATTACAGCTCCTCTTTTCGCGGTGGCTCCGCAGTTCTGGCGAACCGCCACGCCGGATGAGCTTCTCGGCGGGGAGGTTGAAGGATTTGTGGTAACGGCGCGGGGCCGGCTGCAACCCGGGCCGCTGGTGACGAAGATCGCGACTGTCGACGATCCCTTCGTCCTTTCCCAGACCACCGACGGCAGGGGAGTCCGGTTCCTCGGCACGGGCAATGCCGGCAAGGTCTACCGACTCAACGGATCGAAGCTGGATCTTCTCTACACCGCACCGGAGCCGGAGATCTACAGCCTTGCATTCGCAAATGGGCAGCTCTACGTTGGAACTTCACCGAACGGAAAGATCTACAGGGTCAATCCCGCCAGTGGCGCTTCGAGCGTCTTCTTCGATCCGCAGGAAGCGTACATCTGGGATATGGCCGCTTTGCCTGATGGCTCATTTGCCGTCGCTACCGGGGTCGAGGGAAAACTCTACAAGGTCACAGCGGCGGGGCAGGGGAGTGTCTGGTACGACGCGCCAGAAACGCATCTCAGATCGCTCGCGACAGCGGGGCCGAACAGACTTCTGGTAGGCGGGAGCGGTGAGGGTCGGATCTACGAAGTCACCCAGAACGGCGGACGGGCAATCTACGACTCATCGTATTCGGAGATCTCCTCGATCTACTTCGACTCGAGCACGGGACTCGCGTGGGCCTCAGGCGTCAGCAACGTTCTTCCGACGACTCCGCCGGCGAGGACCGATGCCGCCGCACGCCAGGGTCAGACTGGATCGACAGGTTCGACTGGTGAACGCAGCACGCAGGAGGGCGGAGGGACCGCGAGCGTGAGCATTTCGTTCGAGGATCCCACGACCACGAGCTCGACGAGCGGAACCGCTAGCGGAATCGGAGCGGAGATCTATCGCATCGAGCGCGACGGCTTCGTCGAGCCCGTCAGGAAGTTTGATCGAGAGATCGTCTACGCTCTGACCGGCCGGGGCGACGGAGTGATCTATCTTGCAACGGGCCCCCTCGGCCGCGTGTACGAGTTCCGCAACGGTGAGTTCGCCCTCGTCGCAGGCACGCCGGAGAAGCAGGTCGTATCCTTCAACAACGACGGTGACTCGATCATCGCAACGACAACGAACAGCGGCGCGGTCTACCGCATCGATACGAGCAGAAGGTCTCCCGCAGAATTTCGCTCGACTGTCCGGGATACCGGCAGGTTCTCCTCGTTCGGTCAGTACACGATCGAAGGAACCGGGATCAATCCCCGCGAGCTTGGTGTGTCCTTTCGCAGCGGGAACACGGCCACGCCCGACCAGACGTGGAGCGAGTGGTCCACTCCCATTGTTGCCGCGTCGGGCACCGTTAATGCTCCTCCCGCCAGGTATCTGCAGTGGCGCGTCCGGAGTGAGACACCGAGTGCCGGCATGTCCCTCGACTCGATGACGATCGCTTTCGTCAATCGAAACGTGGCGCCGGTGATCGAATCGCTCACCGTCTCCGAGCCTGGTGCGGTCTTTATCTCCGGAAATTATCCCGGTCCGCCACAGGTCGTCGAAGCAACGAACCCGGACGAGTACGGGATTTTCACGAGTCTCGACGAACCGACTGACCGGGCGACGCCGGGTAAGCGCTACTTCAGACGAGGATATCGAACCGTCACGTGGAGGGCCTCCGATGGGAACAGCGATCCTCTCCGCTACACGCTGATGTTCCGGCGGGCCGGCGCGAGCGAGTGGCTGCGCATGCGCGAGAACATCGACGACACACAGATGAACTTCGACACATCGCAGCTTCCCGACGGCCGTTACGAACTGAAACTGACAGTCACTGACGTTCGAGGCAATCCTGAAGGAGCGTTGACCGACACGCGCGAGGGAGTCGAGATGTTGATTGACAACTCGTCTCCTGTGATCACCGCGCAGCGCGATGCCGGCGGGATCCGGGTCCGTGTCACCGACGCTTTCTCACCGATCGGACGGGTCGAGTACTCGGTCGATGCGGAAAAGTGGATTCCGCTCGTTCCGGACGACGGCATTGCTGATTCGATGGAGGAGTCGTTCCGCATCGACGCCGCCTCAGCGCGCAACCGGTTCGTCGTCATCCGAGCCGTCGACGCCTTCTTCAACGTCGCGACGTTCTCGGTGCCATCGAACTGATGCCACATTCCCCTCTCCCCGTGTGAACGGGGAGAGGGGTAAGGGGTGAGGGGCCGCGCAAGCAACTCAAATGGTGACGATCGGCGCTACAGAAGCGGCAAGCCCTCGAGGCCCCTCTCCCGGCGCGCGATGATCCCTCAAGTTTCCAGGTCTGCGTAGGTCCCGCGCGCCACCCTCTCCCCGACTTCGCGGGGAGAGGGAGAGACGAGGGCGCGCGCGCTCATACGCCGAACTTCATCACCCTCTCCACCGCCGCTCCCCTCTTTCCTCCATCCGATGTCTATAATGGGCACCACTTCTTCCTCGACGAATCGAAGGTGGGTGCAATGAACCGTCCTGCACGACAGGGAAGCCGACTGCCGTACGCGTTGCTGACGAGCCTCGCCCTGATCCTGATTCTGCTGCAGGTCAGCGGATGTCGCCGCGAGCAGAGCGTGCCCGCGCCCACCGAGACGACCGCTTCCTCTGTGCCGCAGGACGGCGGCACACTCGTCCGACGGCTCGAAGCCGACATCAACACCCTCAACATGGCCCTGATCGGAACGGGACCCGAGAGAGAGGTCATGTCACTGCTGCATGATCCCCTCATCGAGGTTAACGAGCGCCTCGAGCTGATTCCGGGAATCGCCGAGCGGTGGGAAATATCGGAGGATAAGCGCTCCTACATCTTCTACCTGAACCCCCTGGCGACCTTCAGCGACGGCACGCCGGTTCGCGCAAGCGACGTCGTCTACACAATCAGAACGATCGCCGACCCTGCGACGGAATCAGCTCAGCTTTCCTCGTATTTCGTCGGTCTCGATCCTCTCCGCACCCGCGCAATCGACGAGTTCACCGTCGAGGTCGGCTTCGACAGAGCGCGCGCCTCGCAACTCGCCGCCTTCAACATAGGAATCCTGCCTGAACATTTTTATTCGAAGGGCGACTTCGGAGAAGACTTCAACGATACCGTTCTGGGAAGCGGACCTTACGTGCTCACAAAGCGCGATCCGGGTCAGCAGATCATTCTGGAAAGGCGGAAGGACTACTGGAGGACCACTCCGCACATCCAGCGCGTCATCTTCAGAATCATTCCAGATGACGCCGTCGCCTGGAACGCTGCGAAGCGGGGCGATATCGATGAAACGAAGATGACCTCGGACCAGTGGCAGCTCGAGCGGAACAGGCCGGAGGTGACTTCGACGATCGACATCCGCCGCTTCTACTCGCTCGACTACAACTTCATCGCCTGGAACAATCGCCGGCCGCTTCTGGCGGACCCGCGGGTGAGAACGGCGCTGTCGATGTGCCTCGACCGGGCCGCGATCATCAATAACGTCTACTTCGGTACAGCCCGCATCATCACGGGTCCGTTCACCCCCGACCAGAACGCGTACGACCCCGACATCCCTCCGATCGAGTTCAGGCCGGAAGATGCTGCACGGATTCTCGCTTCGCTAGGCTGGCGC
The DNA here is from genome assembly GCA_041750915.1 of Thermoanaerobaculia bacterium. GTDB lineage: Bacteria > Acidobacteriota > Thermoanaerobaculia > Gp7-AA8 > Gp7-AA8 > JBGSYJ01. The sequence continues at coordinate 14,920 of JBGSYJ010000454.1, forward strand.
GACACCGACCGTGACGGAGTGCTCGATAAAGATGGGAAGCCGCTCGCGATCGAGGTTCTCCTGTCTGCCGGCAACAAGACTTCGAACCTTCAGGCGCAGATCTTTCAGGATGCGCTCGCGAAGATCGGCGTCCGTCTCGATCTGGTCCGCGTCGACGGAGCCACGATGATTTCCAGAGCGCTCGAAGGTGACTACGACGCGACGTTTCTCGCATGGGGACTCGATCTCGATCCCGATCCGTACAGCTACTTTCATTCGTCGCAGTTTCCGCCGAACGGAATGAACATCGTTTACTATTCGAATCCCGAGGCGGACAGGCTGATGGAACAGGCGCGCGAAGAGCTCGATCCTGCCGCGAGAATCGCGCTCTATCACCAGTTGCATGGCGTCCTCGCGGCTGATCAGCCTTACACCTGGACCGTTCAGCCTTCGATCAAGTGGGCCGTGAACAAGCGGATCCAGGGATTGCGCGAGTCGAACGGTCTTGGACTTTTCCTCTGGTATCCGGGGCAGTACGAGTGGTGGATTCCGGAGACGATGCGGAAACATGATGCGCCCGCCCCTGAGGGATCGCCTCAATAGCGAGCGATGGCGGCCTGGCTCGGAAGGCGACTTGCGTACGCTCTGCTGACGTTCTTCGGCATCACCGTCGCAGTCTTCTTTCTCATTCGCGCGGTGCCGGGCGACCCCGTCACGTACCACCTGATGCAGTCCGGGCGCGGACTGTCGGCACCTCCTGAAGTCATCGAGCAGATTCGTCGAACGCATCGCCTCGACAGGCCGGTCACCGTTCAATACGCGTACTGGCTGGCTGACCTTGCGCGACTGGACCTGGGTCGGTCGTTCGTCGACCGCCGCCCGGTACGCGATCGCATTCTGGAGAAGCTTCCGAACACGCTTCTGCTGAACGGCGCTGCTCTGCTGCTCGCACTGATGCTCGCACTGCCGGCGGGAATCTTTGGCGCCGCGCGTCCGGGACACTGGTTCGACCGAGCCTCGGGCGTGATTTTTTTGTTGCTCTACTCGCTCCCGGCTTTTTGGGTGGCGCTTCTCCTGATGGATCTGCTGTCGGTCAGGCTTGGCTGGTTCCCGCTGCTCGGAGCGACGTCGGGAAACTACAGCGATCTATCCGGATTCGAAAAGCTCGGCGACCGCCTCTGGCACATGGTGCTGCCGGTTGCAACGCTCGCTTATGGCCAGTTTGCGTTCTTCGCGCGATTTACGCGGTCGAGCATGCGTGAGGTGATGGGTGCTGAATATCTGACTGCGGCTCGGGCGAGAGGGGTGGGGGAGCGTAGGTTGATACTTTCCCACGCGCTTCGCAACGCCCTCATCCCCATGGTCACAGTCCTCGGCGTCTCCGTCCCGGTCCTTTTGTCGGGGAGTGTCATCGTGGAAACGCTCTTCGCCTGGGATGGTTTGGGACGGATGTACTACATGGCAGTGCTCGCCCGCGACTATCCGGTTGTGATGGGAATGACGGTGCTCACGGCGCTTGCGACCCTGGCTGCTTATCTGATCACCGATGCGCTCTATCCAGTCGTCGACCCGAGGGTTCGTGTTGGAGGCGAGCGGTCATGACGCCGGGGCGGCAGGCTGCACTGACGTCACCAACTGCAGGACTGCAGAGGGGCTGGGCCTCCAGGCTTGCAGTCACCTGGCTCGTTCTGGTCGCATTGATTGCGCTGGGACGAAACTTTCTCGCGAACGGAGAGCCGCTGCTTCTGCGCGACGATCGTGGATGGTCGTCGCCGGCACTCAGCGGCCGTCCTTCCGGTGAGCGATCCCCTGATGCGTTCACCCTTCGCGCGCCTGTTGCCCATTCTCCCAATGCCGTCCAGATCGACCGCCGGCTCGAAGCTCCATCCAGAGCACATCCCATGGGCACTGACGAGCTGGGACGCGACGTTCTCGCCCGAATGATTCATGGGGCGGCAGTGTCGCTCGCGATTGGTGCTGCGGCCGCCGGAATCGCGCTTCTGCTCGGAAGTCTGCTGGGTGCGCTTGCCGGGTACTACGGCGGTCTGGCGGACTGGATCATCTCGAGGTCCATCGAAGTGCTCGTCTGCTTTCCCTTTCTCTTTCTCGTTCTTGCGCTCGTTGCGCTGTTCCGCCCCTCGGTGATGACCCTGATTCTCGCGCTTGGGCTGACATCGTGGACGAGTGAGGCCCGGCTCGTACGGGGAGAGTTCCTGCGGCTGCGGGAGATGGAGTTCACCGACGCGGCTCGCGCAAGTGGAGCGCGCGACTGGCGAATCATCATGCGTCACCTGATGCCGAACGCCATCGCGCCGGTCATCGTGCTTGCGAGCTTCGGCGTCGGCTCCGCGATTCTCGTCGAATCGGCTCTCTCGTTCCTTGGATTGGGCGTTCCGCTGCCAACGGCTTCCTGGGGAAGTATCCTCTCGGCTGCAGACGATTACATGGGCCACGCCTGGTGGCTGGCGCTCTTTCCCGGACTCGCGATCTTCGGTACTGTCGTTGCCTGCAATGTCCTAGGCGAGAGCATAAGGGGCGCGCTGAATCCGAAGGGGAAATGACGTTCCGGTTCAGGCCCCGCTGGGGACAGGCACGCGGGAGCGAAGCTTCTCCAGCACGGGAGCTGGAACGAGGCGACTGATGTCGCCGCCGAGCCGGAAGACTTCCTTCACGAGACGTGACGAGACGTAGGTGTACTCGACTGCCGGCATCATGAAGATCGTCTCGGTGTCAGGTGCCAGCTCGCGGTTCATCAGAGCCATCTGGAACTCGTATTCGTAGTCCGACACGGCTCGGATGCCGCGGACGACGACGTTCGCCTCGACGCGATGCAGAAAATCGACGAGCAGGCCGGAAAAGGCATGGACCTCGACGCTGGGAAGTTCGGAGGTCGACGAACGCAACAGCTCCATGCGCTCCGCGACCGAGAAAAGGGGAGACTTCCCCTCGTTCTCGAGGACGGCGATGATCACGCGGTCAAAGATGCGAGTACCCCGCCTGATCAGGTCGAGGTGGCCGTTCGTGATCGGATCGAAGGATCCTGGATAGACCGCCGAGCGCATCGAGAGCAATGGTAGCAGATCGTTGCTGAGTACGAGACCGTGTCAAGAGATCCGAAGGTGTCATCCCGAGCGTCGAGCGAGGGATCTGTGCGGTGGCCTCTTGCGCCAGGATCGTCAGAGCTTGTCATCCCGAGCCGGGTCGTGCGGGCGGGCGGGGCGAGGGATCCCCGGCGATAGTACATAGCTGATACGTCAAGGAGTCGGAACTGCGGACAGCTACCTCCAGGCAACTATGTACCATCGCGGGGGTCCCTCGCCCCTCCCTCACACCCACCCAAGCTCGGGATGACATTTGTCGAAGGCCCTGCCACACGATCAACATGGTAAATATCTTGACGGTGCCGGTTTCTTTACTTAAGATATCTCCAGTCTCGAGAACGTTGGGAGGGTGTGATGACGATGCTACGGGTGAAGCGTTCGAACGCGCCGACGAAGAGTGGTCTTGTTTCTGCCATTCTCACCTACCTGCCGGGCGCATGGATCAACCCATCAAATCAGGACCTGGTCGCTCTCTATCGCCTTCGCTACAGAATGGCGATGGAAGAGAAGAAGTACGACTCCGCGCTGATCTTCCTCAACAAGATCCTCGAGGTCGAGCCGATGAACCTGGAGGCGAAGCTGAGCAAAGGCGAGCTTTTTCACCGCCACCTCCACGACTACAGCCGCGCCGTCGAACAGTACAACAAAGTGATCAAGCTGACCTCGTCCGACCAGAGCGACCGGATCCATCTCAGGGCCCGCTCATCGATGGCCGAGATCATGGAACTGCTAAGCTAGTTTCCACTGTCTCCGCTCACCGAAGAGTCGGCGGCGGTCCCCGTTTCGCGCGCGCCCGGTCTGAGCGATGCCATGAGCTTCATCTCGGCAGGTCCGATCTCCCGAACCAGGTAGAGAAGAAAGAGCGCAAGCAGCGACAATCCTCCCACTGTGAGCACTACGACGGGTAAGTCTGACTCGAGCCAGACCGCAAGCAGATATCCAGGAATCGCGATCGTTGAGCAGCGCACGAGACTTGCCCACGGGAACGCCGATCCCGCCTCGCGCAGTGCAACTTGTGCCGTAATTCCAGCTGCGATCACCGCCGTCACAGCCGTCACGGTTGACGCGCCCTCCGCGCCGAATCGTGGAATCAGCATCAGATGAGCGGGAAACGCTGCAAGCACCATTGTGACACCGACAATCGAGGTTATGCCCGGCTTTCCCACGGCTGTCAAAATCGCCACACCAACAGACAGGAGAAACATCGCCGCCGCCGCTGCGATCAGCGCTGTCGGTACCCAAGGCCCGATGCTGTACTCGCTCCCGAGCGCAAGTCTCAGGAGCCCTGATGAGGCGCCGGCCCCGATCGCGGCGAAGGGGAGAAAGAGCAGCGTCAATCTCACGCTCTGTCGAGCCAGTGTCCTCGCGGCTTCCACTTCTTTCGTGCGAAGCAGCATCGTCATCGTCGCGAGAATGAGCGGCGCTACCGACCCCGCGAGCAACATCGGGATCCGTGTTGCCGTCAGCGTTGCGCCGTACAGTCCGGCCGCAGCTGTGGTGGCGCCCGTGGCCTTCAACATCAGCAGATCCATGCGGTCGAAGATTCTGACGGCTGCCGCAAAGAGAAATGTCGGGACCGCGTACGCTGCAATCAGACTGAATGCAGGGGAGGCAGGGCCTCTTCTCCAGCTCAACTTCAATCCGCGCGATGCGACCAGGACCTCTGCGATCGACGCGCCGATCATCGCAAGCAGGGCACCGGTGAGCGAGAAGCCGAGGTAGAGGAGGCCCAGGGTCAGGGCCAGACGCACGATCGATCGCATGCCGCTCGCGGCAGCACGGTAGTCGAAACGACCGATTCCCACCTGCGCGTTGCGAAGCGCCTGACCGAGGGAGAAGATCGGGATGTCGACGGCAAGAAGACGGAGGGGACCCGCGAGTGCCGGCTCGTTTAGCAGCGAGGCAATCCTACCTGCCGCAAGCGCTACGACGATCCCAGCGGCGATTCCAACTCCCAGCTCCCACTTCACGAGCGTTCCGGCCACGTCCATCGGCGAGGACGCGTCGCTCACCATTTTCACAGTCGCTCTCGAGAAGAAAGAGGCGAGCGTCCACTCGATCCACAGAACGATCGCCGAGGCCAGGACGAACACGCCGTAGATCTCGGGACCGAGCCCGCGCGTGAGCGCAATGACGATGATGAGTCCGGCGGGTATGGCAAGAGAATCGGCGAGCGTGATGCCGACCGAGCCGCGGAACGCTTTCCGCCCCACCGCGGATGCGCTGGGTTGCGGAATGTCAGTCTTATCGCTGCTCATGCAGGGGAGCATTGTGGCATCACTGCGTGGGCCGTGCGGCGACGGGAGCCTCATTCCCCTCGCCCCGTGTGAACGGGGAGAGGGGTTAGGGGTGAGGGGTCGTGCTGGCAATTCGAATGCAGCCGACCAGCAAGAGTAGCTGCAAGCTCAAAACGCCCCTCTCCCGGCGCGCGACGATCTCGCAAGTCTTCAACATAAGTGCGATTGCCGCGCGCCACCCTCTCCCCGACTTCGCGGGGAGAGGGAGAGCACGACGCTAAGCCGCGTTCACTGACGTTTCTTGCCGTATCGTTGACTGGCGAAACCCAGAACCCACAACCCAGAACTCACAACCGGGCGGGCGTGGACCTACCGATTCCGGCTCGTCACGAAGTCCACCGCGAACTCGAGAGCATCGCGGGACGGCGAGGGCTTGAACTCCATCAGGCTGGCCCGTGCGCGATCGGCGTATTCGGCTGCGATCTCGCGGCTCCGCTCGAGGGCACCGTAGCGGTTGACGATCGCCATCACTTCCGGTGGGCGCGTCGAACCGAAGGCGTGATCGTTCACCACGCGCTCGATCAGCCGCTTCTCGGTGTCGGTCGCGTGGGGAAGCGCCAGCAGAAGGGGAAGCGTCAGCTTTCCTTCCTTCAGGTCCGACAGAGCCGGCTTGCCGAGGGCCTCGGTGCTGGAGGTGTAGTCGAGCAGATCATCGATCAACTGGAAGCAGACTCCGAGGTTGAAACCGTACGAGAAGAGCGCATTGCCGCTCGATTCCGGCAGATCGACGAGGTATCCCGGAATCCGGCAGCTCGCTCCGAAGAGCTCAGCGGTCTTACGGCCGACGATGTCGAAGTACTCATCGAGAGTCAGGTCGAGACGACCGCTCTTTTCGAGTCCCAGAATCTCGCCTTCCGTCATCCGGATCGTCGCACGCGAGAGAAGCCTGAGAACATCCAGATTCCCCACCTCGAGGGCCAGATCCATCGAATGCGTATAGAGGTAATCGCCGATGAGAACCGTGAGGTGATTTCCCCATCGATAGTTGATCGAAGTCCTTCCGCGGCGGACAGCGGCCTGGTCGATGATGTCGTCGTGGACGAGTGTCGCGGTGTGAATGAGCTCGACCACCGCGGCGAACTTCACATCGTTCTCGCCTCGGTAGCCGAGCATGTCGGAAACGAGAAGGAGAAGGCTCGGGCGCAGCCGCTTTCCGCCGCCGGCGAGGACGTGATCGCCGACGTCACGGACTGTTCGTACGTCCGAAACGAACTTCTGCTGGAGCGCCTCTTCGACTCGCTCCAGCTTCGGAGCGATCAGGTCCAGAATCCGTTCGATGCGGGGTGACTCTTCGGTCAGGGAGGGGCTGCTGGTGCCTTGCGTGGTCACAGTTCAAGAATAAACGATTTCGCTGAGATTTCTCACACTTGCTGCCGGAGAGACGCCATTCGAATACCGGGTTTCGACCGTACAGTCAACGGTAGTTCGTGAACTGGAGCGGGACGCCGAAATCGCGCTCTTTGAGAATCTGGATGGCCCGCTGCAGGTCGTCCTTGTTCTTTCCGCTGACCCGCACCTGATCGCCCTGGATGGAAGCCTGGACCTTCAGTTTGGCGTCTTTGATCGCTTTGACCATCGCCTTCGCTTTGTCGCTCTCGATGCCCTGCTGAATCTTCGCCTTCTGGCGAACGCTGCCGAGGGTTGCGTCCTCGAGCTTTTGATAGTCGAGACACTTCAGCGAGACCTTGCGCTTGACCAGCTTTTCTTCGAGGATGTCCTTGACGCTCTTGAGCTTCACTTCGTCATCGCTGACGAGCACGATCTCCTCGGCCGTCAGCTCGATCTCGCTCTTGCTTCCCTTGAAATCGAAGCGCGTTGCAAGCTCTTTCTTTGCCTGCTGTATTGCGTTCGAAACTTCCTGCATGTCGGTCTTCGACACTACGTCGAACGATGACTCCTGCGCCATTCCTGCTGCTCCGTTCCCGCCGTCGTCAGACCGGCGAACTCAATTTCTGACCACCTGAACACCTGCCGGCGCGACGAACGTGAACTGCTCCGGCGAGCTTGGGACCTTCTGATAGCCGGAGAAGGTGAATTCGGTCTTATTTCCCTGCCGATCCGAGTATTCGAGCTTCGAAACCGTGCGCGCGCGTGCGGAAGTGGTCACGGTGATCTGGCGAATCATACTTGCTGGATCGCGAGATGTCAGGTTCGTCGTCACGACGTCACCCCGCCGGGACTCTTTGACGACGTAATTTTTCGCCACGGCCTGCGCGTCAGAAAGGAGGAGAAAGGGCAGCCCCTGGCGGTCCTTCTCGCTGAGCTTGTTCACACTGACCTGCCGGTCTGAGGGAACATAAAACCACGAGGTGGCGCCGTCGAAAACGAATGTCTTCGCCTCGGGCTTCGCATACGCCCACCGCATCTTCGGGGAGGCTCCAAAGATCACAGTCCCGCTTTCCACCTGGGCGTTCTTGAAGCCGCGGGGTGTGAATCGCTGGACAAAGTTTGCACGGGTACCGCTCATCGCCTCGATGGCCTGGCTGACCGTCAAGGTGGCAGGCGCCCCGAGGAGCGGCGCGGAGATGACCAGGGCGGCAACGACCGCCGAAAGTTTTGTCTTCATTGGCGAGCTCTACTTTAACGGCCCGAATTTTCCGGCGATCCGGAAGTGCCGCCCCGTATAAAACAAGGGAATAGCCGGTTTTGTTGCCCTCAGAACAGCTCCAGGCCCCATAGGTCATGGATGTGCACAATACCTTCGAGCGCCCGCTCGGAGCTCGCTACGAAGAGCGAGGTGATCTTCCGCTCCTCCATCATCTGAAGTGCCGCGGAAGCGAGCTCGCTTCCTTCGATCGTGATCGGGTTCGCCTTCATGCAATCTTCGGCTTTCCGCCCGACCACCTGCTCGTCGTCCTGAAGGAGCCGTCGGAGGTCGCCGTCGGAAATCACGCCTTCGAGCGTGCCGGACAGCGTCGTGACAGCTGTGATCCCGAAACCCTTGCGAGACATCTCGTAGATCACATCCTTCATCGGCGTATCGAGATTCACGATCGGAACCTGATCGCCCTTGTGCATCAGATCGCGGACTTTGAGGAACCGCTTCCCGAGCTTTCCACCAGGATGAAGCGATGCGAAATCTTCTTCGCGGAACCCCTTGCGTACGACGAGTGCCATCGCGAGCGCGTCTCCCATCGCGAGAGTTGCCGTCGTGGAGGCGGTCGGAGCGAGGCCGAGAGGGCAGGCCTCACGGGAAATCGCCGCCGAGACGTGGAGGTCGGCAAGGCGGGCGAGGGTCGAGCCGGGGTTTCCCGTGATCGCAATGACGTCGGCACCGAGGCGCTTGAGGCTCTCGAGGAGGCGGATGAGCTCTTCGGTTTCGCCGGAATTGGACAACGCGATGACCACATCGCCCGACACGACCATCCCGAGGTCGCCATGAATCGCCTCGGCCGGATGCATGAAGAACGAAGGAGTGCCGGTGGAGGCGAGCGTGGCGCTGATCTTCCGGCAGATGATCCCTGATTTGCCCATGCCCATCGTAACGACGCGGCCGCGACAGTCATGAATCAACTCGACCGCCTCGATGAAGCTCTCTCCGAGCGAATCGGCCAGGCTGGCGATGGCTGCGGCCTCCACGGCAAGCACCCGTCGCGCCTCGATGATGCTCGGGTGAAGATTCGAATTACCGTCTGGACTGCTCGCAGGCTCGCTCACGCCAGCATTGTAATGGAAGCGTACGTAGCGGCGGATTCCGATCCGCCGTATCTCGGGCCGTCGAGTGCTCGCGCGTTCTGGAGCGACGACACCCGGATGAATGCTCCACATACCGTACCGCTTGACACCCTGGAACGCGGGACATCGGAATGTCCCGCTACTTCGTCGTCTTGTAGGTGGTAAGGAATATAGTAAGGAAATGTATACTTAGTAAGGGTATGGCAATCTCCACACTCACTTCGAAAGGGCAGCTCACTCTGCCAAAAATGGTTCGCGAGCACTTGGGGCTGGGGGCTGGCGACCGGATCAACTTCGTCATCCGCGAGAGTGGCGAAGTTCTCGTCGAGCCAGAAACGGTCGATGTGCGATCGCTTCGCTCGGCATTGAAGAGGAAAGGGCGAAGAGTATCCCTCGCGGAAATGGACCGCGCCATTCGTAGAGGTGTGACAGGAAAGTGATCGCACTCGACACGAATGTGCTCGTCCGCTATCTCGTCGAGGACGACCCAGTGCAGTCTGCGCAGGCAGCGCGGCTCATCGAGGGCGCGATCGAACGCGAGGAGGAGCTGTTCGTTTCGCAAATCGTTCTCTGCGAGCTCGTATGGGTTCTCTCGTTTGCGTACGACTTCAGCCGTGCGGAGATCGCTCCCGTTCTCAATCAGCTCCGGCGGGGAGCCCGGCTGGTGGCAGAGGGACCGGATGCGGTACGCCGCGCGACGGAATCCTATTCGGGAGGAAAGGGTGATTTTGCCGACTATCTCATCGCGGAGACATCCATCGCGCATGGATGCTCGTCCGTCGCAACGTTTGATCGGGCTCTTCTCGACGATGGGCGCTTCCGTTCCCCCGTGTGAGACTCCCGGCCTTCTTTTTGCCCTGGCGGGGGCGCTTGTCGTACACTTCAGGCCCTTTCCGGCCGCGAGCCTTCATGGCCCGGCCTCCTGCTGAACCAACTTGAATTCTTGAATAAAGGATTATTGATGAGCCAGACTTCAACGCAGACGAAATCCCTCCCTGTCGAGCCGAAATCGGTCCGCTGGAACCCCTCGCCGGACCAGCTCCGCGAGATGGCGTCACAGATGCCGAATGCCCGGAAGACGGAGTTCGACAACCTCAACGTCGCGACCCGCGTGGTTTCCCGCAGCAAACTTTCGACCTACATTGCCACGGACGACCCCAGCCAGCACTCGGACCAGACCATCACTCGGGCCGAATACGATCGGGTATCGAAGCTCCAGGATGACTACATTCGCAATCAGGACATGCTCGTCATCGAGGGTTTCATCGGCAACGATCCGGATTTCAGAGTCGCGGCGCGGCTGATCATTGAGAAGGCGAACGCGAACATCGCCGCGATGCAGCAGATCCTCTACTACCAGGCGACCGCTGAAGAGCTCGAGTCGTTCGAGCCCGATGTGACCGTCATCTACACACCGAACCTTCCTATGGCCGGCTACCCTGAAGATCGACTGATCGCCGTCGATCTGACGAAGAACATCACGCGCGTCTTCAACTCCGACTACTTCGGTGAATCGAAGAAGGGCGGACTCCGGATGTGGAACCGCATCATGTTCGAGCGCGGAGGGCTGGCGCTCCATGCCGGATGCAAGATCATCCCGGTGGGCGGCGTCAACCGAGTGGGGCTCATGGTCGGCCTCTCGGGAACCGGAAAGACAACGACAACCTTCACCAAGCAGAACAATTCATCGCCCGTTCAGGACGATTTTCTCGCGCTCATGCCGGGAGGACGCGTCGCCGCGACGGAGAATGGCTGCTTCGCCAAGACATTCGGCCTGAATCCGAAGGACGAGCCCGCCATATACAACGCGACGGTGACCCGCAATGCCTATCTCGAGAACGTCTCCCAGGATGACGCCGGGAAGGTGGACTTTTTCGATACGTCGTACACGCAGAACGGACGCGCCGTCATCCGCATGGCCGACGTCGAAGGAAGTGCCGATGCCCGCGATATCAACAAGGCTGACTTCCTGCTGATCCTCAACCGGAACGAGAACATCATTCCGGCGGTGACAAAGCTCGAAGGCGCGATGGCCGCGGCCTACTTCATGCTCGGCGAGACAAAGGGAACGAGCGCAGGCGGCGCGGCGGAAGCCGGCAAGTCGCTCCGCGTTCCCGGAACGAATCCCTTCTTTCCGATGCTCCACGCCATGCAGGGAAACCGATTTCTCGAGCTCGTGAAAGACTCGCCGATGGAGATCTACCTTCTGAACACGGGACGCATCGGCGGTGACGACAAGGACGAGCGCTCAAAGAAAGTGAAGATCCAGCACTCGAGCGCCGTCGTGAAGGCGATCGCCGAGGGAACGATCTCGTGGGAGAAAGACCCGGACTTCGGTTATCTCGTGGCGACTAACATTCCGGGAATCGACGACATGGACTACCTCCAGCCGAAAAAGATGTACGAGCGGCAGGGGAGGCTCGACGAGTACAACGCCCTGGTCGAAAAGTACACTAAAGACCGGCGGGAGTATCTGAAGAAATGGCCGGGGTTGAGTCAGGAGCTCGTCCAGGCGATTTGATTCGAAGTTCTGAGTTGTAAGTTCTGAGTTGTGAGTGGAACGGGGCGGAGATCCGCTCACAACTCAGGTCCGCCGGAAGGGCGCCACTCACAACTCAGAACTCACAACTCAGAACTCCCCCCTCACGTCTCCACCTGCAGGAACATATACACCGCTGCGATGGCGAAGAGGATGTTCGCGCTCCATGCGGAGAGGATTGCGGGGAGATTTCCAACGGCGCCGAACTGGGTGAAGATTCCGAACACCGTCCAGTAGAGAAACGCCAGGAACAACGCGACGCCGACACCGTAGAGGGCTCCCCTCCTGCCGATCTTGAACGAGAAGGGGAGGGCGATCAGCGCCATGACGATACTGACGAACGGCCACGAGGTCTTCTTATAGAGCTCCACCCGCAGCTCGTCGGTCGCGTAGCCGGCGCTTTCGAGATTCCTGATGTACGTTCTCAGCTGCCCGTAGGTCATCTCTACGGGCGACTTCACGTCCGCCGAGAAGTACTCGGGCCGCTCTGGATAGTGGAGACGAATCGGATTGATGATCGGCGAATACGATGCGGAGCCATCGTCTCCGAATGAGCGCATCCATCCGCTGACAAACACCCAGCCGACGCCGTCGAACCGCGCCTCTTCGGCGAAGGTCCGCCGCGTGACACGGAAGTCCTTTTCGTCGAACTCGAAAACCTGGACCTGGGTGAGCGTCCGCGCCGAGCGGTCCATCGGCATGAAGTTGAAAAGGTAGCGTCCCTTGCCCCAGAGCCACTGCTTCTGCTGGACAGAGAACGACTGAACCGTGACGCGCCCCTTGATCTGGTTTTCCAGTGCGTCCACCTTCTGGTTCGAATACGGCAGCACGAAGTCCAGCAGCAGGTAGGACAGCACGCACATGAAGCCGGCGATCGCGACGATCGGCAGAGTGACGCGGTAGAGCGAGACGCCGTTCGCCTTCAGCGCCGTCACCTCGTTGTTCTTCGCGAGAATTCCGAACGTGATCAGCGTCCCCATCAGCACCGAGATCGGCAGCGTCAGGCTCAGGACCTCGAGGATGAAGTATCGGAAGTAGGAGGCCACAACGTCGTAACCGATGCTGTTTTCCGTGATGTCTCCGGCGATCTCGCTGTACTCGATGACGACAAACAGGACAATCGTTGAAAGGAGGACCATCATCAGAACCGTGATGAACTGCCTCAGGATGTAGCGGTCGATAATGTTCGGGAAGGCGATGTCGAGACGCGAGGCGAGACTTGGATGCTCTTCGATCTCGCTCTGCACGGGTTGCTTCCGCCGGACTCGGAGCGCCCTGAGGAACCGTCCCGTCCGCTCGATTGCGATGGCGATCCGCCCGCCCTGGCGGTCTGAGTTGGTACGCTGGATCAGATACATCCCGAACAGAATGAGCACGATGTTCGGCAGCCACATGGCGACAGCGGAGTGCAGGGAGCCTGCGATGGCCATCTCCTCGCCGTTGTTGATCAGAATGTAGTAGAGGAGGATGATCCCAATACTTAAAGTAAAACCTGAGCTTTTACCGCCCCGTCGATTGGAGATTCCGAGCGGGAGACCCAGAATGCCGAAGCTGAGGCACGCAAATGGAAACGAGAACTTCTTGTGGATTTCCACCTGGATGATGCGCCGGTCGATCGCTTCGATGTCGCTCCTGCCGTGCTGCTCGAACAGTTCCATCAGATCCATCGAGCGGTAGACCTTGGCCGTGGAGATCGTGCGGGTCTCGCCGAAGCGGTCGGTCAGAAGAAAGCGTTGCGAAGCGTTCGAGCTGACGCGGTACTGCTCGGGCTTTCCGGGCGTAACTACATGAGTCCGCACGTTCTCCAGGTCGAGCCAGAGCTGCTTTTCCTTCTCGGCGAGGGAGAGATTGCCGCTGGAGGCGACGATGATGTTGTGGTTGTTCGGATCGGTCGTATCTGAGACGAAGACACCTTGCCAGCGGCCATCGGGTGAGATGTCATTGACATAGATCAGCAGGTTCTCGATCTGGTCGTAGAACACCCGCGGCTTGATGGCCTGCTCAGCGGAGCTGGTGAAAAGCTCACGCTGGAGCCCCTGGAGGGCCGAATTTCCTCGGGGCAGGACGAAATTCATCAGGTAGAGGTTCAACAGGAAGATCGCCAGTGAAAAGTAGAGCACCGGGCGATAGATCTTCCTCATCGCGATGCCGGCCGACTGCATGGCGATGATCTCGGAATCGGACGAGAGGCGTCCCACGGCGATCAGGATTCCGAACAGGAGCGACATCGGAACCGTAAGCACGATGATGTTCGGGAGCGAGAGCGCCAGGAGGCGGAACACGGTCGCGAGCGGCAGCGACCGTTCGATGATCATCTCGGCGAAGTCAAAGAGGTTCTTCATCAGGATGATGAAGGTGTAGAAGCCGAAACCCAGCAGGGTCGGTCCGAGCATCTCCTTGATGATGTAGCGGGTGAGAATGCGCATCGGGTGGGATTGTAACCGTCAATTGCGACCAACGTCGTTGCGGTGACGTATCACACCTCGCGTCGCGAGCGCCGGGTGTCATTCTGAGGGAGCGAAGAATCCCATGACGACTGGAGGCAACGCATCGTGGAAGGGGATCCTTCGCTGCGCTCAGGATGACAGGAGGCCGGGTAAAGCTAACTTTTCGACCTTTTCCGCAGTGTCCGATAAGATAGATTATGTTAAGTCACACGTGAGCCGTAGAGGAGAACCGCCCCTCACGACTCCAGCCTCTTCAAGATCAACTTCAAGGCATCGATCAATTCGGCTTTCTCCACTTTCGCCTTCCGGAACTTCATGTTGAAGCTGAAGGGCAGGTCCTTGTCCTTCAACTGAAACACGAAGTTCTTCGGCCGGCCGGCCTTCGCCGTCTCGGTCTTCTTCGACGTCTGCTTCCGGACGTCGTCCCGCGTGACGGCTCCCGCTGCAATCCCTTCGACCAACTCCTCCATCTCGTCCTCGGACTCCGCCCTCGAGATCTGCACCAGGAGCGACTTGCTCGTGATTCCAGCCTCCCGGCAGAGCACGCGGATCCGGTCGGGAATCTCGTTCAGCTGGAGCGTCTCAGTGATCGTCGTCCGGCTCTTGCCGATCACCTGCGAGATGCGCTCGTGCGTATACGTGAACCGCTCCTGAAGCAATTGGAACCCTTCGGCCTCTTCGAACGGCGTCAGGTCCTTCCTCTGGATGTTCTCGATCAGCGCGATTTCCAGCGCTTCGCGGTCGTCCGCGTCGATCTCGATTGCCGGAATCTCGTCCAGGCCCGCCGCCGTGGCAGCGCGGAAACGGCGTTCCCCCGAGATGATCTCGTACGTCTGGTCGCCCCGTGAGCGAACCAGGATCGGCTCGAGGACGCCCTTTTCGATCACAGAAGCCGTCAGCTCATCGAGGTTTCCAAGATTCGTCCGCGGCTGGTCAGGGTTTGGTTCGATCAGGCTCAGCGGGATCATCGAGCCGATGTGGGTCGTCGACCGCTTCGCGAGCTCGTCTACGAAATGTGCGTCATGCCGCATACGGGCCTGATTCGGCAGCCCTCTCTTCATGGTTTTCTCCCTGGTTACACACGCGCCAGAATCTCTTCCGACAGTGAGTAATACTCCATCGCGCCGCTGGATCGGGGCGCAAAGGAAAAGATCGATTCCTTGTAAGCCGGACTCTCTTCGAGCCGGATCGATTTGGTGATGACCGTTTGAAAAAGCCTCTCGCCGAAGACTCCCCTGATCTGATCGTAAATGTCCCGCGCGAGCGTTGTCCGTTTGTCGTGCATCGTGATGACGACGCCCAGGAGCTGAAGATTCGGGTTCGTTCGCAGCTTGATCTTGTCGATTGTCTCGAGCAGGTCGTCGGTTCCCTCGAGCGCGAAATACGACGACTGGATCGGCACGAGCACATGGGTCGAGGCCACCAGAGCATTCACGGTGATCATTCCGAGGGTCGGCGGCGTGTCGATGAAGATGTAGTCGTACTCCGCCGCGGCTTCCTTCATCTTGTCCTTGAGCCGGAACGGGCCGTCGAGCTCCCCGATCAGCTTCGATTCGAGCTTTGCCAGGGCGATCCGCGACGGCGCCAGAAAAAGGTGCTCCACCGGCGTCGGCACGATCACCTCGGCAAAAGGCATCTCCTCGGAGACCAGGACGTCGTACATCGACTTGGTAGTCGCCCGCGGATCGACATAACTCATCGTCGAATTCGCCTGCGGATCCAGGTCGATGAGTAGAGTCTTAAGCCCTTTGTTTGCAACAGCTGCGGCGAGATTGATGGTCGTCGTGGTCTTCCCGACTCCACCCTTCTGATTCGCTATGGTGACAATCATTGCGTGTTGCTTATTGTAACCCGGGAAGAGAGTTGTGAGTTGTGAGTTCTGAGTTGTGAGTGGACCCGAACGAAGTTCTGAGTTCTGGGTTCCGAGTTGTGAGTGGACCGGGGCCGGTCGCCCTCCGCGAGGAATGAGCCGAGTGTCATCCAGAGCGAAGCGAAGGATCTTCCGCGGGATCAAGCCTCGCAAGAAGATCCGTCGCTTCGCTCAGGATGACACCGCCCCCCGTCCCACTCACGACTCAGAACTCACAACTCAGAACTTCCGTCGTCCCACTCAGAACTCAGAACTCACAACTCAGAACTAACCCGTTCACATCTTGTACTTACCGAGGTCCTCCGGGCTGACCTCTTCGAGCCATTGCTTGAGCTTGTCCTCTCCGGCCTCGTCGATCGAGATCGTCTGCGCCTGATCGAGGACAGACTGATCGACGAAAATCGGCGCGGACGTGCGGAGGGCCAGGGCGATCGCGTCGCTCGGGCGGGCATCGAGAGTCATAGCGCGGTCGCCCGACTCCACATGGATGAGGGCGTAAAAGGTGCTTTCCTTCAGTTCATTGATGACGATGCGTGTGACGTTTCCCTTCAGTTCCTCGATGAGATTCCGGAGAAGGTCGTGAGTCATCGGACGTGGCGTTTCGATGTCCTCGAGCCGCAGGGCGATGGCATTCGCTTCGAAGATGCCGACCCAGATGGGAAGGAAGATCTTGTCCTCGTCGTCGCGGAGGACGACGATCGGGGAGTTCGAGACCGGATCGAGCATCAGGCCTTTAATCGACATCGGTACGAGCATGGTCATACGACGGCCTCCCCTCTCAATGAATGATGCTGAGCGCGGTCGATTCTCACTTCAACGAGCGTGCCGGGCGCCGGCGTTCCGCTGCGTTCGAAATTCACTGTCCAGTTGTGATCGCTCTTTCC
>JBGSYJ010000455.1:0-30915 GCA_041750915.1 Thermoanaerobaculia bacterium
CCGAGTGCGACGGCGACGTCGAAGATCGGCGGCGAAGAGAGTTTGCCTGTGAGCGCGACGCGCAAGGGATGGATGTACTTGCCGGCGCCGAGGCCGCGTGATTCGCCCAGTTCCCGCAGCTTCTGTTCGGTCGTCGTGACGTCGAACGGGTCGCACTCGGCCAGAACCGCGTGAAGCTCGCTCATCCTCCCTGCGAGGTCATCACCCTTGATGTGCTTCCTGACGGCATCTTCTTCGTAGATCACGCGGCTGTCGTCTTCGAGGTACGGATCGAGCTGCTCGGACATCTCGCGCAATGTCCGCGCCCTGGTGTGGACGAGCGGCAGCAGCCTGAAGATCTGCTCGCGATCGTGCTCGCCGAGAAACGGAACGAGGTGCGGGTAGATCTCGTCTTCCGTCATCCGGTGGAGATACTGGCCATTCATCCAGATCAACTTGTCCTGGTCGAAGACTGCGGGCGCCTTGTTCACGTCCGAGAGGTCGAACAGAGCCGTCGCTTCCTCGCGAGTCAGCAGCTCACGGTCACCGCCGGGTGCCCAGCCGAGAAGCATGAGAAAGTTCAGCAGCGCCTGCGGCAGCACGCCCAGCTCGCGGTACTCTTCCGCGGAAGCGGCGCCCGTGCGTTTGCTGAGACGCTTCCTGTCGGGGCCGAGAATGAGCGGCAGGTGCGCGAACTGCGGGACCTCGGCGCCGAAAGCTTCGAACAGGAGAATGTGCTTCGGGGTATTCGACAGGTGATCGTCGCCCCGCGCGATGACCGTGACTTCCATGTCGATGTCGTCGACGACCACTGACAGATGGTAGGTGGGATAGCCGTCCGAACGCAGCAGGACAAAGTCGTCGATCTGCTCCGATTCGAACTGAACATCGCCGCGAATCAGATCGTGAAATGCAAGTGCACCCTTCGGAACCTTGAAGCGGACCACGTGTGACCCGATCCCCGTCTGCAACCCCGCATCTGCCGCTACTCTGCATTTTCCCGAGTAGCGATACTGCTTTCCAACGCTTTCGGCCGCCGCCCGGTCTGCATCGAGCTCTTCGATGCTGCAGTAGCAGCGATAGGCATTCCCGGAGAGCACAAGGGCATTCGCCCTCTCACGGTAGCGGTCGAGCCGGTCGCTCTGGAATCGAGGTCCCTCGTCCCACTCGATTCCGAGCCACCGAAGCGAGCTGACGATCTGTTCCGCGTGCCGCTGCCGCGAACGCTCCACGTCGGTGTCCTCGATCCGGAGAAGCATCGATCCACCGTAGCGACGTGCATGCAGCAGGTTGAAAATTGCCGTCCTCGCTCCGCCGACGTGGAGGAATCCCGTCGGTGAAGGGGCGAATCGCAGTTTCATCGGGCGTGTCATCGGTGGAGGATGTTAAACCAGAACGACGGGCAGACTGCGGCCGTCGTTCACGCGGGGCTACAATCGCTCCATGCGCGGGTCGCGAGGCTTCTCACTTATCGAGGTTCTGGCAGGACTCCTCATCCTGTCGTTCGTCATCACGACTTCGCTGGGAGTCTTCTACCACCGCGAGCGGACCCACCGGCGCGCGGAAGAAATGATGCTCGTCTGGCAGGTGCTCGGAAATGAATCCGAAGTCGTCCGACGCATCCCCTGGGCAAACCTCGGGGCGCTGAATGGGCAGCCCTTCAGGTCTGATCTCGACCTTCTGGCGGGTTTCGATGAGTTCTCGAGCAGGATCGAGGTGGCGGACGCCAAGCCGATGCTTAAGGACGTAACTCTCACGCTCACCTGGGGAGACGGTCGCACCGCTTCTGTCAGCGTTCTGCGCGGGGACACTGGAGGCAGCACCCTGTGGTAGCCCGGCGTGATCGTTGTGGCTTCTCGCTGCTCGAGCTGACGGTCTCGATCGCTATCTTCGGGATCTTTCTCCTGATTCTCACGGGGCTGGCGACACAGATGGCGCGCTTCGACAGGACGTTCAGGCTCGAGCTGATGACCCACCCGCAGACGATGGCCGTGCTCGCACGGGTGCAGCGGGATGTCCATGCCTCGGTTGCCTACCCCGCCAGTTACGGCGAGTTCTCGCAGAACCCGCGAACGCTTCTCCTGACCCTGCCGGGCGAGGGTGAAGGCGCCATCACGGTGATCTACGACTTCTCGGCGGATGATGAGGTGAGAAGGCTCGCATTCCGTGGCGAGACCGCAGAGCCCACCTGGATCGCGCGGGGAACGGGTGTGTACGAGATCAGCAGCTATGAGATGCCAGACGAACGGGTGGCCGTTCGCCTGAGAGGACGCGATCGCGAGGGGAGGATGGCCGTTGACCAGATCTACCAGCCACACCCGCGCTTCTGAAAGGCTCCGCGAGGATCAGCGCGGATTTGTGCTGGTCAGTGCGCTGGTGATTGCGGCGCTCTATTTCGGACTGATCGAGTTGACGCTGCTCGACTCCTCGAGACGGCTCGAGACGGCACAGAGGTTTCGCGCCAGGATCGGCGCGCGCATTCTTGCAGAAAACGGAGCCGAGCTTGCAGCTCAGAACATGGCGAACGCATCGTCGACCTCCGGAGAAGCCGAGCTCTCCGACGGTGTCATCGAGGGACGTTTCGAGCGATCCGGAGATACGTTCGTGCTGTACGGGCGGGGATCTACGAGTGGAGTGAAGCGCGCTTCGGCGGGAATCGAGATCCGCGGACGCATCGATGGATTCGTGATTCTGATCGACAGCTCGAGGCAGCTGCCTTGAATCGACTCGCGACAGGCATTGTTGCCGCAGTCCTTCTGCTTTCGCTGACCTTCTGTGGGCGGAGCGAGAAGCCAGGATTCACGATCGCGACGACGACCAGCGTCGACAACTCGGGGCTGCTGCGGCACCTTGCGGATGAGTTCCTGAGTGAGACCGGAATCGAGCCGCGATGGCTCTCGGTCGGTTCCGGCAAGGCTCTGCAACTTGCAGCCGAGGGAAAGGTGGATCTTGTGATCAGCCATGACCCGGCGCGGGAGCGTGATTTTGTGGAGAGTGGCGGGGCGTCGCTCTACCGGCAGTTCGCGCGGAACGATTTCGTCCTCATCGGCCCCGCAGCGAATCCCGCGGGTGTGGCGCCCGGCGATCGTGCGGAGGAAGCTTTCAGAAAGATCGCGCGGACAAAAAGTCCATTCGCGTCGCGCGGTGACAGTTCCGGCACTCACGCGCGCGAATTGGAGATCTGGCGCGTGGCGGGCGTGCAGCCGCACGACGGCTCCGGATACATTTCGCTGGGCCAGTCGATGAGCGCGCTCATTCGGTCAGCGCGCGAGCTCGACGCCTACGCTCTGAGCGATTTAGCGACGTTTCATCAGGTGGGAGGAGGTTCCGACCAATCGATCCTGCTCGAATCCGACCCGCTTTTCGCCAACATCTACTCTGTGATTCTTCTCCGAAAGGGGCTGAAAACGGAATCGAGAGGTCTTGCCGAGCGGTTCGCTCGTTGGCTTCTTTCCCCAGCTGGAAAGCAGGCGATCGCCGGTTTCCGCATTCATGGACGGACTGCCTTTACGCCCATCGACCCCGATCTTTGACGGTCCATTGACGCGGATGTGTCACATTCGGGCCGGTCCTTCGTGTACATTGGTTTCTAGTGTAGGGTTCGCCAGCTCCGTTCGGCGTATTGGGGCATCGTGTGCGGCTCGTTTCGGCGAAACGGGGCAGGGGTGGAACATGATTCGATTCAGAAAAGCAGGAGTCAGAGTCTCTCGAGATGCTGGAATTCTGACGAGGCGGGGGATCGCCCTTGCCTGAGTCGAACGTCACACTCACCTCGGTCGCATTCGCGCAGGCGATCGCCGCCGCGATCGTTGCGAGACTCCTGATCGGGTTTTTCCGCGACTACGGAAAGCTCTATCTGAAGCACTGGTCACGAAGCTGGGTCTGCCTTGCCATCTTCCACCTGACGGGCGCCATCGCTCTCGCGTTGCCGCTGGAGTTGGCTGGTCGCGCAGCGCTGATCGCAAGCCTTTCGGTCATTGGGGGAGTCGCCGGATGGATGCAGCTCGGGTGGCTGCTGGCCGGTGCGTGGGAACTGACATCGCGCCGGGAGATCCCGGGTACGCGCCTGTCCAGGACGCTGGTTGTTCTTGCCCTGCTCGGCGCAGCGACTTCGATTCTTTCCGGGGACTGGGCCGCCGCGGGTGGGATCTGGGATGTTTCCGGTGTCACGATCCGATCGATCGTCGCAGGCATCGCGTTCCTCATTGGCGGTGTTCTGGTCTGGGGAGCGCGCGCGCGGAACTCGAGCTTCGGATTCCGCCTCATCAGCGTGACATTCATTCTCTACGGCCTGAATCAGCTTCACTTTCTCGGAGCGGAGCTCGCGTGGCCTGCGGCACAGCGGCTGTTTCACTACCCCCTCTTCCTCGGGTTCTTCGACTTCGCACTTCAGGCGCTCATGGGGATCGGAATGGTCGGCTCCCTGCTGGAAGACGAGCGGGAAGCGGCGGTGCAGGCCACCGTGGAGATCGAACATCTCGCCTACCACGATCCGCTGACAGGACTCCCGAACAGGATGCTGTACATGGATCGCCTCGAAGTCGCGCTCGCCCAGGCTTCGCGGTACGAACAGAAGCTCGCCGTGATGTTCCTCGACGTCGATCGATTCAAGGAGATCAACGATTCACTGGGACATACGGCAGGTGACGCGCTGCTCAGGATGGTCGCGGAGCGCGTCCGCCGGTGTGTGCGACAGTCGGACACCGTGTCGCGTTTCGGAGGTGACGAGTTCGCGATCCTCGTGCAGAAGATCGAAGGCTTCGAAGATGCGGCGAAAGTCGCGCAGAAGGTGCTCGAGAGCGTTAAGGCGCCGTACATGGTTCACGGCCGTGACATCGTCGTCTCGACGAGCATCGGAATCTCGATCTTTCCGGAAGACGGCAGCGATTCCGAGGAACTGTTGCGAAACGCGGACACCGCGCTCTATCGTGCGAAGGATCAGGGACGGGACAACTATCAGCTTTACGAGGCGGGTATGAATGCGCGCGCGCTCGAGCGTCTCGCGCTCGAAGGACGGTTGCGCAAGGCGCTGGCGGGTCAGCAGCTAGTGCTCTTCTACCAGCCGCTCGTCGATCTTTCAACGCACAAGGTCGTCGCGTTCGAGGCGCTGCTCCGCTGGAATCATCCGGAGCTCGGCCTTCTCAGTCCTGCGGAGTTCATCCATCAGGCCGAAGTGTCGGGCCTGATCATTCCGATCGGCGCGTGGGTCATCGAAACGGCCTGCCACAAGGCGAAGGAATGGCAGGAGCGTGCGCCCGGCCTCGGAGTTTCCGTCAATCTGTCCGCAAGGCAGTTTCAGCAGCCGGATCTCGTCAGACAGGTCGCGGCTGCGCTCGAATCGAGCGGGCTCGATCCCGGACTGCTCGAGCTCGAGATTACCGAGACGAACGCGATGCACGACGCTGAGAACAGCATCCGAACGCTTTTCGAGCTCAAGGAACTGGGCGTGCGCATCTCGATGGACGACTTCGGAACCGGCTATTCATCGCTGAGTTACCTCAAGCGATTCCCGATCGATGTGCTAAAGCTCGATCAGTCATTCGTGCGCGACATCACGTCGTCGCCGGGCGATGGTGCGATCGCAACGGCCGTCATCGCGATGGCCCACAGTCTGAGTCTCGAAGTCGTTGCGGAAGGCGTCGAAACCAGAACCCAGCTCACGTTCCTCCGTGAAAAGCTCTGTGATCGAATTCAGGGCTACTACTTCAGCCCCCCACTCTCACCGCCGGACCTCGAGCATTTCATCGCCCGGCGCAGCGGTCTTGTCTGGCTGGAGCTGGGAGAAAAGGCGGACGTGGGACACTGAAAGATGAAAGATGAAAGATGAAAGATGAAAGATGAATCCCGCCCTCCCCGGCCGGGGCGGGGGATTCATCTTTCATCTTTCATCTTTCATCTTTTCTAGTTCACCCCTCCGCGGCCTTCCGCGATCAGCTGCCGGCTGTGGAAGTGGAGTTCGTTTCCGGCGTCGAGAAAAAGGCGTCTTCGTTCGATGCGTTCCTCCTTCGCGCGAGTGTAGACGGTGAGATCGAGGAACGCCGTTCCGTCCGGCTGGAACTCGAACTCCGGGAGAAAGCCGGCGAAGAGCGCATTCACGATCTGCGGCTGATTCATTCCTGCGAGCAGCGCGTCGTGTTCTTCGGGCGTGGCGATCAACTTCGTCATCTTCCAGTCTGACGAGGAGAGCAGCTCGGAGGTGAGAAACCAGTACTCGAGGAGCGCTTCGCCTGTGCGATCGATCTCAAAGAAGGGAAAGAGAAAGTCTACGGGACGGAGGCGGTCGATCTCCGTATCTGCAGGAGTGCTGTCCTTGCCACTGCTGGCAACCGGCGCAATCATCCGCCGTTCCTCATCGATGAAGTAGACGATCCGGTAGCCCGGCTTCAGGCGCACGCCCGACACCGCATCGAGCATGCTGGCTGCCTGGATCTCGAGGTGCGCGCGCCAGCGCTCATTCGGCGGAACGTCGGGTGGTGCGTTGGCGAAGGACTCACGAAAGCGCGCAGCTGCATCGTCGCGCGCATGCGCGAATCGTGCGCGAACGCGTTCAACTTCGGTAAGTGTGATTTTGTCCATGTGAGTTCAATCTTTACAGGGCTTGTCATCCCGAGCATGCGTGGGTGTGAAGGGAGGGGCGAGGGATCTCCGGCGACGGTACATAGTTGCCTCGAGGAGAGGTCCGCACGTCGACTCTTCCCTTGACGAACTGACTATGTACTACCGCCGGAGATCCCTCGCCCCTCCCTCCCGCACGCCCTTGCTCGGGATGACATGCTCAGTGGCTCTCGCGACTTTCTCAGATCCCCGCGATCACTTTCAGTTCCACCGCGATCGGTGTCGGCAGCGAATCAACTCCGACGGTTGTCCTCGCCGGCTGGATCTCGCCAAAGTACTCAGCGTACACGCGATTGAACGTCGCGAAATCGCGCGCCATGTCGGTGAGAAAAACGGTAACATCGACGATCTTGTCGAGCGTGCTCCCCGCGTCCTCGAGAATCGTCTTGAGGTTCGCGATCACCGAGCGTGTTTGCACATCGATGTCGTAGTCTATGATGTTTCCCTGCGCGTCTTTCTTCAGGCCGGGGATCTCGCCCGTTCCCGGACGGCGCGGACCGATTCCCGAGAGGTAGAGCATGTTGCCGACACGGCGTGCGTGTGGATAGGCCCCGACCGGATCGGGTGCCCGAGGGGAGAGCACGCGCGAAGCGTCTGTGGCAGTCGCTGCGGCAGCAGCTCCGGCCGTGGCAGGTGCGCGTTCGTCCGGTTTTCCCAGCGGCGCGGACTCGCTCGGCGGACGATCCATGACGTTGTGCGTTTCGAGCCCGGTTCCGGCGACCGCTGCGACGTCGACGACGGCGCCTGCTTCGTCGAACTCCTTCTCGAAATCGAGCTCCTTGTCGGATGGCGTGAGCTCCACCAACGCGGCTCCCGTGCCCCACACCGGCTGATAGTCCCAGACCTTGCCGTCGTAGCGGTTGTTCTCTCCCATGAGTGCCGCGAGCCACCAGATGGCCTTGAAGCCCATGTCCGCATTCGCCTCTCGCGCGAACTCTCGCGCAACCTCAGCGACATCCTCGAGACGGCCGTCGGCGAGAATCTCGAGAATCTTCCGGTTCCACTCATCGTCCTTCGACGATGAAATGCGATCCTGAGCCGGGTCGATGTCGGCGACCTCGTAGCGATTCGACAGATTCGTCACGACGACAACGATCGTTTTCTTCCCGTACGCATCGATCGCCTGCCTCGCGGCGCGCCCGAGGGTACGGGTCTCGTCGCGTTCCGCGTAGATGTTGCATGAGACGATCGAGGCCGGCACCACGTTGTCGGGGTTCATCATCTTCAGCGCGACAACTGTCCCGGTGTCGATCGGGAAGCCGTGATAGTTGACCGTCGATGACTGAAGGCCATGCTGCCTTGCGACATCGCAGTAAAGCTGACCGAATTTCGGATCGATCGTGAACTCGTAGGGGATCTCGCCGAACTCGTACCAGTTCTGGTCGACGAGCAGCCACTTCGGTTTCGGGTCGACCTGGAAGAGGTGGCCGATTACCGAGAACCACTGCGTCGAGTAAACGAGCATCAGCTCCGCGCCCGACCGCGCGATCTCCTCGCCGATCTGTTTGTAGTTGTCGTGCAGCGACTGCCAGCCGGGATTGCGATCAGGCGCAAGCGCGATGTGCGGTTGCCCCGCAACGATGTATGCCTTCTGTATGAGTCCGTTCATAAGGTCCTTCAAGAAGCGGAGGTCGTGTCCGTGTCAGGAGATTGCCGATGTGTCATCCCGAGCGTCGAGCGAGGGATCTGGGTGGGGGCCTTGCTCATCAATCCGGAACTCAGTCAGGTGTTCTGGCCCTGGACCACCGCCCAGATCCCTCGCTCGACGCTCGGGATGACACTCCTGCGAGCTTCGAACGGGCGGGCTTCATCCTTCATCCTTCATCCTTCATCCTTCATCCTTGCATCTCAGCGTCCCATCCCACCACCGCGTTCCCCGTCCCGATCACTGTCCAGTACCCATACACCTCCGCCGGATACGTCGGGAACCCGAGCGCCGCGAGCATCCACGTCAGCGCGCCCGCCTTCACTTCGGACACCGCCATGTCCATGAACTCCGGAAGAATCGCGATCAGCTCCTTCGTGCGCCCCTTCTTCATCATGTCGATGACTTTCATGTCCCACAGATATCCCGAGTGCTCGTAGACGTGCTCTTTCGACATGTCTTCCGGCAGCTCAGGTTCCGTCGTGAAGTGACGATGCGACAGCGTGTTCGACGCGAGCAGCACTGCGCGCTTCCCACTCTTCTCGATCGCGCGCCGCGTAGCGTTGCCGAGTTTCACCATCTCCTGCTGCCCCATCTCGTTCGAGAAATAGTAGGGAGAGTTGTTAGACGAGAGGCCCACGACTGGAATGTCCCAGTCGGGATTCATCATGTGGAGCGAGACGATCGTGCCGTAGTCGACGCGGAAGTTGGGGTTCCGCATCATCTTCGTGATCAGGCCCTCCTGCTTTCCCTCTTCGGCGATCATTTCGGCGAGCTCGACGTCGACCGTCATGTCGTAGTGGTATCGGAAGAGATTCGGAAAGATCGGATCGACCGAGAGACCGTGGAACTCTTTCACGCCGAGGAAGTGGTGGCCGATGACCGTCTGCCAGTGGGGACTGTGCACGAGGAAGACGTCGGGCTTCTTCGCGAGAAAGTCCTTGCGGGCGCGCTCGTAGCCCCAGCGGAGCACTTCCCAGCCGCACTCGGACTTCGGCTCGTTGCGTGGGTGGTTCTCGCCGTACACGATGTGGGGTGGATGCGGGGCGAGAACGCCGCCGATGATCTTTCCTTGTTGCATATCAGACTCCTGTCAGCTGTCATCCTGAGCGCAGCGAAGGATCCCCTGCCTCGAGGCGACCGCAAGTCTTCAGGGGATCCTTCGCTTCGCTCAGGATGACACTTCATTTGCTCAATATCGTATACAAACATTCTTCGCTTCCGTGAAAAATGCAAGCGACTCGAATCCACCTTCACGACCTACGCCGCTTTCCTTCATTCCACCGAACGGAACCCTCAGGTCCCTCATGAGCCAGGTATTGACCCAGACAGTTCCGGCATCGAGCGCGGCTGCGACACGGTGTGCGCGAGTGAGATTGGATGTCCAGACGCTGGCCGAAAGACCATAGCGCGTGGCGTTGGCTTTTTCCACGGCTTCCTCGTCCGTGTCGAACGGCGTCACGGTTACGACGGGGCCGAAGATCTCCTCCTGCATCGTCCGGCAGCCGCTGTCGAGACCTGTGATCACGGTTGGCTCGAGGAAAAAGCCGTTGCGCAGATGATCGGAGAGACGTTCCGGAGCTTTCCCGCCCGTGAGGATCTCGCCGCCTTCATCCTTTGCAAGCTGGAAGAACCCGCTGACCTTGTTCCTGTGCGCTTCACTGATCAGCGAGCCGATGTCCGTCGAATCATCGGATGGATCGCCGATGCGGAGCTCCTTCGTCCTTTCGATGAACTGCTCGAGAAACGCATCGTACACCGGCCGCTCTACGTAGATGCGCGAGCCGCAGAGGCAGATCTCTCCCTGATTCCAGAAGCTCGACCGGATGGAGGTCTTCACGGCCTCGTCGAGATCGGCGTCGGCGAAGATGATATTCGGATTTTTGCCGCCCAGCTCGAGCGAGAGCTTCTTGAACATCGGAGCGGCAGTTCGCGCAACGATCTCTCCGGTTGCGGTTCCGCCCGTGAACGAGATCATCGGAACGTTTGGATGTGCGGTGATCGCTGCTCCGGCGCTTCCTCCATAACCGTGAACGATGTTGATCACGCCTGCGGGGATTCCCGCTTCGAAGGAAAGCTCCGCGAAGCGATTCGCGGTGAGCGGCGTCAGCTCGCTCGGCTTCGCAACGCACGTGTTTCCGGCGGCGATTGCGGGTGCGATCTTCCAGCTCAGCAGATAGAGCGGGAGGTTCCACGGAGAGATGAGGCCCGCGACTCCGATCGGCTGTCGCAGCGTGTAATTCATTCCGCGATCGCCCATCGCGTGGCTCTGGCTCGACTGGTGAAGGATCGCCGTCGCGAAGAAGCGGAAGTTGTGGGCCGCGCGGGGAATGTCGAGCGTGCGCGCGAGCGAGACCGGCTTGCCGCTGTCGCACGACTCGAGCTGGGCAAGCTCTTCCGTGTTCTGCTCGATCAGATCGGCCAGACGAAGCAGCAGCTTCGATCGCTCTTCGTCTGTCTTGCGGCTCCAGTCGGGGAACGCCTTTTGAGCAGCCTCCACCGCAGCGTTGACGTCGTCCGCGCCGCTGTCCGGAAGGTCGGCTATCACCTCGCCGGTGGCGGGATTGATGTCGGGGATGTAGTTGCCGGAGGCGGGCGGGAGAAAGTGTCCGCCGATGAAATTACCGAGCCGCATGGGAGGGAAAGTCTACAGCGAATCGGGAGTGGACCCGCGTGTCATCCCGAGCATGCGTGGGTGGGTGGGAGGGGCGAGGGATCTCCGGCGGTAGAACATTCGTGTGTTGTGATGGGAACAGGTGGTGGCGCGGACCGATAGGCAACTATGTACCATCGCCGGAGATCCCTCGCCCCTCCCGCCCGCACAACCAGGCTCGGGATGACAACTCGGTCGTTTCTCGCCTCAATGACTTGCTTTGTCTTCGGCGCGGCATGCCTCTCCCATCCTCACTCCGCGTACAGGAACTCTTCCGGCTCGAATTCCCAGCGGTCGATGTCGGGGTCCCACGAGTCCCACGGCGTGATGTCCTTCATGCGGTCGCGGAATTGTGGCGGAATGACGTCCGGCACGATGAACGCCTTCTGCCGGCGCAACTTGTATGGATTGCGGAACTGGATACCGAGGACTCCGAGGATGTAGCGGGCGACGTACCAGGTTGCCTGCGGGTTCCAGCCATGGGCGATCTTGATGACGACGCCGAGGCCGTTCGGGAACTCGGGATGCTCGATGCTCATGCCGAGGAGGCCATCGGCGCCTTCCTTCGCGAGCACTTTGCCGCCAGCTGCCTTGATGATCGTCGAGTCGAGGCGGTTGAAACCACCGATGAGGTCGGGATGATCGATCATCGCCTTCCAGATCCAGTCTTCATCTTTCTCGGTGACGAGTGCGGCAAAGAGCGTCGCGAGATCGGTAACGGTCATGCTCACCGTTGGCAGTCCGCAGCCATCCTTTGCGATTCTGCCGCGCTTCCACTCAGGCCCGAGGACGCCGTGCATGTACGCGAGAAACTCCTGGAAGAACTCGTGGTGCGGCCAGACGTAGCCGACGCGCGACCATCCCCTGAGCTTGCAGCCGCGGAGGATCGCGGCATGCTCGCCGGAACAGCAGTGGTACCAGCGGCGCGGCCTGCGTACCTGACGTCCGAACTGGACGAGCGGGACGTCGTGAGGTGCCTGCATCAGTCCCCATTCCGATTCGCTGAGAATCGATTTCACGACGCGCACATGCTCGGTGTCGCCGTTGTGCGAAGAGACTGCAATCGCCTTTTGCTCGTCATTGAGCGCCGTCTCGAACTCGTGCCGAAACACTTTCATCATGAGCGGCTTGACCATCGAGCGGCCATAGCACTCGACGTTGCCGCCGAATGAGTGAATCAGCTCATGTCCCGACATCCAGGACACCGCGCCATGAATGGTGTTCTCCGCGATGCCGTTGCGCCGGTACTCGACGAGTGGTTGCCAGTCAGCCATGTGATGCTCCCTGCGGTTGAATGAAGAATTGAGAATTCAGAGTTCAGAAAAGGGTTCCCCTCTCCCGGCGGGAGAGGGGTCAGGGGTGAGGGCACCCTCATTCGGACCGCCTTTTTCGAGAGGCGTTTCATCGTGTGTTCGGGCGATCCCTTTGTGCCTTCTCGACGGGAGACCCTCACCCCTAGCCCCTCTCCCGCCGGGAGAGGGGAAGAGCCGGCATCTTTCTGCATTCTGCATTCTGCATTCTGCATTCTCAATTCTCGATTGCCTTCATAAACGCTTCCATGTTCCGCATCACGCGATTGCTGTCGTGATTGTTGAAGTCGAACCAGAGCATCAGGCGATCTTCCGGGTGAAAGCGCTCGCGAACCTGGCGCGCGATCGTCGGACCGTTTCCGACGAGCGCGTTGTTTGTCGCG
Source organism: Thermoanaerobaculia bacterium (assembly GCA_041750915.1). Lineage (GTDB taxonomy): Bacteria > Acidobacteriota > Thermoanaerobaculia > Gp7-AA8 > Gp7-AA8 > JBGSYJ01. The sequence continues at coordinate 12,586 of JBGSYJ010000455.1, forward strand.
CGCTCGACCTTGCGGGGATCGAGTGTACCCTCGAGCGCCCGCCAGTAGTTCTCGAGCGCGCTCTTCGCCTCGGCGTGCGCCGCAGCGATCTTCTCTTCGGCTGACAGGCCTTCCTCCTCGTTGATGAAAACGAGGACTGTTCGCGGCATCAGGCGCCGGGTCCACCCGCCACCGTCCGGATGATATGTCTTCATCATCCGTTGGTTGGTGCTCTCGATCTCGTCGCCCGGAGTGATCGAGAGGTTGAACACACCGGTCGGCAGGAGAGTATTCGCGAAGTCCTGCGTCGCCGGATCGTGCGAGCCGATCGAAAGGCGCAGCAGATCGAGTGGCGCTTCCTGCGGGATGATCTTGAGGTTCGGAAACGTCCACCAGGAGGGAACCTCGATGACTTCGGCCCGCGAGCCGTGCGCTTCGAGCACGCTGGTCCAATCCTCATCGCTTCGGAAATCCTCCCGGCGAAGAGTCTTCTTCTGAACCATCTCTGAGTTCAGGACCTCACCTTTGAGGAGCCGGAGAAAGATCTCAGTCGCTTCCTGAAAGATCTTCGTCTTCAGTACCGGCCACGCAGCCTCCTCGACGGCGTTGCGAGGAACGATGCCGTAAGGAACGTTGATGAACGGGAAGCGCCCCGAGGCGAATCCGATCGTAAGGAGCCGCTTCTCGTCAGGATTCATGGCGTGAAGCGTCAGAAAGGTCTTCACACGTTCCGCCGCGGCGATGGGTCCACCGTTTGCGAGGATGTTCATGATCGCGGAACCGACGCCGATCCGCTCGGTCATGCCGAAGATCCTGTGCGCGAGCTGCAGGATGTCGGTGTTCAGTCCGATCTCGCCGACGAAGTGAGGGATGACCGCGCCCGGATTCGATTTCTGCACTTCGCAGGAAAGGTGCGATTCCGCCACCCAGGCCGTGCCGAACCCGAGCGTGTCTGCGAGCTTCACCTGCTCAAAAAAGTTTACGAACATCGTCCGCTCGTCCGGCATGTAGCCGTCGACCTCGGTCTGGCAGATTGAGAAGAAGACGTCGAATTCCATATTGATAGTCTAGCGCGTCCCGTTTTCAGTTCTGAGTTGTGAGTTCTGAGTTGTGAGTGGCACCGCAGGAGAGAGGATTTTCTGATGAGCTCCCGGCGAAGCTTCAGGCAGCTCTGGCGAACTTGTCATCCCGAGCCTGGTCGTGCGGGCGGGAGGGGCGAGGGACCTCCGGCGATTGTACATAGTTGCCTCGAGGAGAGGTCTCCACTTCGACCCTCTCCCCGTGACGAATTGACTATGTACCATCGCGCGAGATCCCTCGCCCCTCCCGCACACCCGCACTCGCTCGGGATGACAAGTTCTCGGAGTTTCCTCCAGCCGAGGTAGGGCGGGAACTCACAATCCAAGAACCGTGCGGTCGGGCGGGTGGGCAGAACTCAGAACCGGACGGGCGGGGGCGGGCGGTGGGCCTGCAGTCCTGCCTTCGTCGCAGCTTCGAACAGCCGGCTGTCGAACGTGAGGATGGTGCGCGCCTGTCCAGCCATCGCGAGGGCGAGGTGAAGTGCGTCGAGGGAGCGTAGCGGTACGGACGAAAGGAGGAGCAACCGCTCGGCAAGCCGGTGCGTATCCGGCGAGAGCGGAATGCGACCGAAGAAGCCTGCATCGGACTGCTCGAGAAGAGCCGAGTAGACCGAACCGGCATCCGCGGCCGGGATGGCTTGCTCCCGGATCCTTCGTGAGAGCGCGGAAACGATCTCGGTAATCACCAGCTCAGAGATCAGCAGATCCGTTCGACCGACAATCAACTGCTCGACCGCGTCGCTGCCGGACTCGGGGAGATAGCGTTTGATCAGAGCACTCGAGTCGATGTAGATCGGACCCTCGAGAGGTGGCTCGCTCAATCGCGATCCTCACGCTGCTCGATGATCGTCTGCGATACCGGGGGATCGAGGACGGGCATTCTGCGCCGGTATTCAGAATGATCCGGAAGAGGCTTTCCGGTCCGCTGCGCGGGGACCAGCCGGGCGACGGGAACGCCTCGTTCGGTAATCAGAACCTCATTTCCGAGTTTCACCTCGTCGATCAGCTGCGAGAGATTTTGCCGGGCCTCACGAACTCCTGCGGTACGCATATTTGCATTGTACTACATGTAGCACATCCGACAAGTTGTGAGTTGTGAGTTCTGAGTTGTGAGTGGCGCCCCATTTTCCCCTCTCCCCGTGTGAACGGGGAGAGGGGCAGGGGAGAGGGGCGGCGAAGTCAATTCGAATGCACGACTGGCAGGAGTCGCGGCAAGCCCCCAACGCCCTCTCCCGGCGCGCGACGATCCTTCAAGTCCTCAACGTCTGCATGAATTCCGCGCGCCACCCTCTCCCCGACTTCGCGGGGAGAGGGAGAGCACACGAGGGCGGGCGGGGGGCCGGGATATGGCAGAATCAGCGGGATGAAACGCGTCTCAGTTCTTGCGCTCCTGCTCCTGTCGGCGTGTGTTCACACGCCGTCGACGAATGAGTACGGCCTGGAGGTCGTCGGCTCGCCGGTCCAGTACGCGCGAGCAGCCCAGCGCGATCCGGTCATGCGGCTGGTCGCGGTGGATCAGTTCGTTCCGGGGGTCGTGCTCGATATCCACTACGCTACCGACGAGAACTTCATGAAGCGGCCCCTCTATCCGCGTGCCGGAGCGTTCCTCCGGTTTCCCGCTGTGCTGGCGCTGCGTGAGGTTCAGGAAGACCTCGCACTCCTGGGCCTCGGACTGAAGGTCTGGGACGCCTACCGACCCTATAGCGTCACAGTGGTCATGTGGGAACCCTACAAGGATCCCGACTTCGTGGCGGACCCGGCGCGTGGCTCGCGTCACAACCGCGGTGCGGCCGTCGATGTCACGCTGGTGAACCTCACGACTGGCGAGGAGCTGGCTTTGCCGACCCCTTACGACGAATTCTCCCCCAGAGCAGCTGCGGACTTCGCTAACCTGCCGGCTGAGGTCATCGCGAATCGCGAGACGTTGCGCAGTGCGATGGAGCGACACGGATTTCGGGTGCTCTCATCGGAATGGTGGCATTACGACTTCGAGGGGTGGGAGGTCTTCCCGCTGATGGATCTGAGCTTTGAGGAGATCGAGAGCGCGTCTCCCTGAGCAAGGGACGGCCAGTGCGGCCGTCCCATCGAACTCAATCAGCTCAGAAGCGAAACACCGCGGACAGCGAACCGACTTTGAATGAGTCGGACGTGTCGTACGCGGCGTCAATCTGGAAATTCGGCCAGGCCAGGCCGAAGCCGCCGGTGATGTGGTCCTGATCTTCGGAGCCGGGATACAGAATTCGAGCTGCGACTCCTGCGGGCGTCAACTGCGGACCGTTGTACGTGATCCCGTGAGCCGGGTCTCTCCACCAGCCAAGCCGAACGGCGAATGGAATCTGGGTAGTGAAGAAGTATTCCGCACCTACGTGGAACTCGGTAACGTCGTCAGCGGTGAATCCCGCGATGTCCTCTGGCGTGAGACCAATCAGGACGGGGCGAAAGTCATCCGTCAGGTTCGAGTAGTTCACGCGGATGGCATCGACGTTGATCGTCAGCTCCTGACGCGGCCGGAAAGAAATGCCGAGCCCATAAGAGTCCGGGATGTGAAAGTTTGTAGTGCCCAGATCGACTGTGAAGTTCTCCTCCAGGTTCTGTTCCGTGAGGAATGTCTCGAACTCCGCACCCTGCTTGTAGACACCACCGATACTGAAGTTTGGAGTGAAGGAGTATTTGAAACCGGCCGAGAATGTGACGTCGCTATCGTCGGAAACCTGCTGGCTGACGAATGTCGGATTCAGAAAAAAGTCCGTACGAAGAGTGGCAGCGTTTTCCTGGAATTGCTGGTACCTTCCTGCAACGCCGAGGGAGAGATTCCCCATCCGCCAGGCACCGGCGAGACCATAAGTCTGCAGCCTGATACTCACGCCCGTTGCGAAAGGCACGAGATCGAAAATCTCGCATACCTCCGGATTTGCAAAACACTGATCCTCGGTCACAGGTCCCTGCGGGGTCAGAAAAAAGCGTGTTGGATCGAAAAAGATGCTTCCGAGGAACTCGTCGTCTTCCACGTCGAAGCCGCTCTCGAACTCGATCGGCGAGTGGAAGTATGCGGCGAGCGAGAAGTTCTCTCCGATTGGCGTCACGACGCTGGCGAACGTCACCGGCACGCGACGGCTGTAGGCCTGGAAGTCGCTCGACTCCAGGTCGTCCGGAAACGTGCCCGAGACGTTGAATGTCTGTGTGGTCTTGGAGTTGCGGGCTTCGATGCTGACCTCCCTCTTGCGAAGGATCGTCAGCCCCGCTGGGTTGGCCTCGGCGGCGGAGGCGTCGTCGGCCAGACCGAGAAAGGCCCCGCCCATGCCGAGAGAACGAGCCCCGGGATTTCCGAAGCTGAACTGAAGGCCCGAGAGCGCTTCGATGTCGGTGTTCTGGGCTGCGACAGGAAAGGCGAGAAAGACAGCGAGGAGGACCAGGAGCGGGGCTCGGCGCATAAAACCTCCAGTGCTCAAGAAAGCACGTTCCACACACATTCGACAGTTATAGGGACTTGATTGAGTCTAGGGCGGTCGTGAAGGGCAGTCAAGGGGAGAAGGCAGGGAATGCACAGACGACAGTAAACCGCAGGCCCGGCGCTGGTTCTGTGACCTGCGTCATCGTTTGCCACTCGAGACGCCTCCCGCTACTTTTTCTTCGGAACCACCAGCAACACCACGCCGAGGACAATTGCGCCGACGCCCGCCCACATCGGGATGTTGACGGTTTCCTTTTCCTTGACCGAAAGCTCGATCGGGCCGAGCTTCGCTTCGTGCGTGTCTTTCGTGTAAGTGACCCCGCCGTAGATGAGTCCGAGGATGCCTGCGACGATGAGGATGATTGCAATGATGCGGACGATGCTCATTTTGGAGCCTCCAGGGGCATGAGTGTACGCTCCTGCCCGCGCGCGGGCGGTGGTTCCCCTCTCCCGGCGGGAGAGAGGTCAGGGGTGAGGGAACCCTGAGGTGCGATCACTTCAGGCATCGCCAAGATCATACACTTTCGAAATAAGAATCATCATCGCACGATCCCGAGGAGCACGGCTTCGCCCGGACTCGGATCGGGAACGAAGGGAGTTACTTCGGATTGCGGAGATCATTTCCGATCGGTCACACGACTGGTTGAGGCACTGAAGGGGCTCCCTCACCCCTGACCCCTCTCCCGCCGGGAGAGGGGAACCGCCCCCTCATTCGCATGCTTCCTATCCCTTCCTCGCGCGGTCGAGGTGATCGACGATCTCGGCGAGCGCGCCCGCCGGTGTTGCGAGTCTCCGCTCTTTGTCTCTGCGGAAGCTCCACTCGACCTGCCCGTTCGCCAGGCTCTTCGCGCCGACGACGATGCGAAGTGGAAACCCGATCAGGTCGGCGTCCTTGAACTTCACGCCGGGCCGCTCATCGCGATCGTCGAGGATCACGTCGGCGCCGGCAGCGCGCAACTGTTCGTAGATCTCCATCGCGGTCTGCTGCACGTCAGCTTCTTTTCCCAGCGGCGTTACTACGACTTCGAACGGCGCGATGGGAATGGGCCAGATGATGCCGTCGTCGTCGTGGCTCTGTTCGATCGCCGCGGCCACCGTACGTCCAACGCCGAGACCGTAGCATCCCATGATCATCGGCTGGCGCTCGCCCTTCTCGTCCAGGTAGACGCAGTTCATCTCCGATGAATAACGGGTGCCGAGCTTGAAGATGTGGCCGACTTCGATCCCGCGGTGGATGTTGAGCTGCGTGCTGCATCGAGGACAGGGATCGCCCGCTTCCACGGTCGTGAAATCGCTGAACTCCGAGAGGTCAAAGTCGCGTCCCCGGTTTGCATTGCGCAGATGTTTGTCGCTGGCGTTCGCACCGACGACCCAGTTCGTCATCGCTTCGAGCGACTTGTCAGCGACGACGCGAAGCTTCTTCGCGCCGACCGGCCCGCAGTAGCCCGGCGGTCCGCCGACGACCTCCTGAAACTGCGCATCCTCGAGCATCTCGAGGTTCTGCACGCCGAGAAAGTTCTTGATCTTGATCTCGTTCGCCTGGCGATCGCCGCGGAGCAGAACCATCACGGGACCGTTCTCGGTCTGGAACACGAGCGTCTTGACGAGACTGTTCGTCGGCACTCCGAGAAATTTCCCGACGTCCTCGATCGACTTGGTGCCCGGAGTCTCGATTTCCTCGAGCTCAGCTGCCGGCTCGGGTGCCGTCGACGGATCGAAGAATGACGAGGTCGCTTTCTCGAGGTTCGCGCCATAGTTGCACGACGGGCAGTGGACGACCGCGTCCTCGCCCGACTGCGCGAGCACCATGAACTCGTGCGACGCCGAACCTCCGATGTTGCCGGTATCTGCTTCGACGGGGACATGCTCGAGCGCGCAGCGGTTGAAGATCGCGCTGTAGGCATCGCGCATCTTGATGTAGGTCTCGTCGAGCGACTCGCTGCTCGCGTGGAACGAGTAAGCGTCCTTCATGATGAATTCGCGGCCGCGCATCAGGCCGAAGCGGGGGCGCACCTCGTCCCGGAACTTGGTCTGAATCTGATAGAGATTCAACGGCAGCTGGCGGTAGGACGAGATCGAGTCGCGCACCGTGTCGGTGATCACTTCCTCGTGCGTCGGGCCGAAGACGAAATCGCGTTCGTGCCGGTCCTTGATCCGGAGCAGCTCTTTCCCGTACTTCTGCCAGCGCCCGGACTCCATCCAGAGCTCTGCCGGCTGAATGGCCGGCATGAGGAGCTCGATCGCTCCCGCACGGTTCATCTCTTCCCGGACGATGGCCTCCATCTTCTGGAGCGAGCGAAGCCCGAGGGGGAGGTAGGTGTAGATTCCGGCGGCAACCTTCCGAATCATTCCGGCGCGCATCATTAGCTTCTGGCTGATGACATCCGCGTCGGCAGGAACTTCTCTCAGTGTGTTGATGAAATATTGGCTCCAGCGCATAGGGGGGCCATTCTAGTGTGGCGCGAGGGGACTGGCTAGGGAGAAGAGTAGACAGTACACAGTAGACAGAAGACAGTAGCCCGCCCGACCGTCAACAAGTGTCATCCTGAGCGAAGCGAAGGATTCCCTTACTACTGGCGGTATCGCAAGCCTTTTCGGGATCCTTGGCTGCGCTCAGCATGATCCTCCTCGAGAACGGGGCGGGCGGCTACTGTCTCCTGTCTACTGTGTACTGTCTACTTCTCCCCCCGCGGGAATGTCTCGGTTCAGTTCTTGAATTCTCATGGTCGTGACCGATTTCGACACAGCCGACAAGGTCCTGGTCTTCGATCGCACTCCGGTTGCGCGGATTTTTTCGTGCGCTGCCATCTTCGCCTCGGCAGCGCTGTTCTTCGACTACCTCTCCCTCGGGGTCGGTCAGATCAAACCGCTCCCCCTCCTCGGACTCGGCCTCCTCGTCGTCGGCACCGTTCTTTCCGCGCTGCTCCAGTACGGCGATCACATCTACGTCGGCCCGTCCGGCCTTCTCTATGAGAACCGGCTTCTTCCGATCCTCGGACGAGGCACCCGCTGGATTCCGTGGGACGAGATCGTCGAAGTGCGCGAAGTCCGCCATAAGATCCTGATCCTTCTTTCTCGCGATGGCCGGCGGATTCTCGTCGACGCGATCGTGGGATACGCGATTGCGAGACGCGAGATCCTCCGGCGGGTCCCCCACGCTGTCGTGTCAGGGACGCTGTTGAAAGAAGAAGAGACAGTAGACAGTACACAGTAGACAGTAGACAGTAGGCCCCCTCCCCATCGAAGGGGGGGCGGGCTACTGTCTACTGTCTACTGTCTACTGTCTACTCTCCTCAACACATGGCCCGCAATTCTCATAAGGCCCGCAGGTGATGAGTGGAACGCGGTCCATGAGAGGGAGGAAAGTCATCGCGCTGGGGACTGCGCTGGCGCTGGTGATTCTCATTGCTGCTGCGATGTTCTTCGGTTCGCAGGAGCCCGAGCGGCGGCGAGCCGGCGCGACTGCGGTCGCCGGTATCGAAGAGCCCGCACCCACGCCGAGCAGGGGGATCGAGCGGATTCCCGAGAAGGAGTGGACCGCCCATTTCATTTCGCTTCAGAAAAGGGGTGAGTGGGGAGGGCTCGACGACGATCTCGACTGGATTGCGAAGAACCGGGCGGAGCTTTACCGGCGTTTCGAGCTCGGGTACCTGCATGCACGGGCAAAACTCGAAGAGGGTTCTTCGGAGGAAGCCGCCGATCTTCTGGAGCCCTACCTTCAGCCGGACCACCCCTTTCGCGATCTCGCTCTCTTCTACAGCTCGGAAATCGCAGCTCAGGATGATGAGCAAGGTGCATCGCAGATGCGACTTGAACTGATCGACACCTATCCCGATTCCATCTACCGTGCCGAAGCGATCGAGGATGAGCTCGAATACCTCAGCGGCCGTCGTGACCTGGAGGGCCTCCAGGCCGTTTCGAAAGTTGTTCACCCATCGGCCTCGACTTCTCTGCGTCGCGATCTCGAATCCCGAATCGTTGAGGCGTCGATTGCGCGCGAGGCGGACATCGATACGCTCTCGGAAGGGATCAGGCTTTTGCGTGGCAGCGTCATGGACGACGCGGCCGAGCGCATCTTTCGCGCGGTCGACAGTCCGGAGATCCTCGGAATGCTGCGGCCGGAGAGCCTTGCGCTCGTCGGCTTCACCGCGCAGAGTCACCGGCACTACGACCGCTCCGTGGCGATCCTCACAGCGGCGCTGGAACGGCTTCCCGCACAGTCCGATGATCTGATCTTTGCAATCGGCCGAAGCCAGTTCGGCGCGGAGGACTACGCATCGGCCGAGCAGACGTATCTTCGCGGCGCACGTTTAACGACTAATGCGGAACCGAAGGCGACGTTCCTCTTTCACGCATCGCGCGCCGCACAACTCGTTGGCGACGACGCACGCGCCGAGCGGCTGATGACGGAAGCGATCGCAGTGCCGGGTCGCTTCGGGGCAACGTCGGCAGCCCTCACGCAGCGGACGCGAACGAGGCTCCAGCAGAAGCGTTTCGGTGAAGCGCAATCCGATCTAGCGCAGCTCCTGCGTCTTTTTCCGCGCTCGCGTGGCTATGTCGAAGCGAGCATCGCGGTGGCCACGGCATTCATCGCTGCCGGTGACAATGCCGCGGCTGTCCGGACGCTTGACGCGATCCCCCGCAACCTCATGGACGCCTGGGATCCCTCTGAGATTGCCTACTGGAAGGCGCGTGCGCTCGAAGGCTCCGATTCCGCGAGCGCGTTCAATCTCTACCTTCAGGTGCTCCGCGCTCCCGTACCGACGCATTTCGCATACTTCGCGCGCGAGCGGCTCCAGAAGGCTCCGCTCGCCGATCAGGCCGTCGTCGAGATGCGCAGGCGGAATGCCGAAGCAAGAAAGCTGGCCGATTCGGATGAAACGGATCGAGCCCGTGCTCTTCAGGCTGATGCGGTTCTGCTCGCTCCGGCCACGGAAGTCTCAAAGCAGCTCGAAGAGTTGAAAACGCTGTACGCGAAGTCTCCAGCCTATCGCGAGATCCTCGAGCTCGCACCGGCTCCTTTCGCGACGATTCCTGACGCTGACCCGGAGTCTCGTCTCGACCTCCTGATGGCGATGGGTCTGTTCGACGATGCCATCGACGGAATCGTGCAGCGTTATGCGCTGCGTCCCGCAGGCGCGGCCCTGACCCGTTCGCTGGCTCTGAACCGGGGGGGAGCGTCTCGCGATTCGATCTACGCGATCGAGGTGATGATGAACGGCATTCCTCGAGACTACGTTCCCGAACTCCTTCCTCGGACTGTACGAGAGCTCCTCTATCCCCGATACTTTAATGAGTACATCGAAGAGGATGCGAACCGGTACGGCGCGGATCCCCGACTCGTGCTCTCGATCATGCGCGAAGAGTCGCGGTTCAACCCGCGCGCAAAGTCGGCGGCCGCGGCCCGCGGTCTTCTGCAGTTCATCATCACGACGGCCAGACAAGTCGGGCAGGACCTCGGCATCCTCGAAGTGAGCTCCGGCGACCTCTATGATCCGCGCATGATCATCCAGCTGGGGGCGAAGTACATCTCCACTCTGCTCGAGGAGTTCGATGGAAACGGATATCGGGCCGCGGCGGCGTACAACGCCGGTCCGCATCAGGTGCGGTTGTGGTCGAGACTTACACCGGCGGATGGCGACGATTACTTTCTGTCGGCGATCAATTTTTCGGAGACGAAGCATTACGTACGAAAGGTTCGCAACAGCTACGAGCGGTATGGCGAGATCTACGAACAGGAGGGGTCGGTGGGGGGGACGCGGGCGGAACCTTAGGCTGAAGAATTTAGAATTGAGAATTCAGAATGCAGAAAGCTGAAGAATTGAGAATTCAGAATGCAGAAAAGGGCGGTGGAAGCTGGACTGTGGCAGGATGGCCTTTCTGAATTCTGAATTCTCAATTCTTCATTCTCCGAAGGAGCCCAAATGTCGCTAACCGAGAAAATCAGAGCCGATCTCACTGAATCGATGAAAGCGAAGGACGCGCCGCGCACCTCGACGCTCCGCATGCTGCAGTCGGCGCTCAAGTATGAGCAGATCGAGAAGGGGCGCGAGCTGACGGACGAGGAAGCGGTGGGAATCATTCAGCGCGCCGTGAAGCAGCGTCTCGACTCGATCGAGCAGTACACGAACGGAAACCGACCGGAGCTCGCGGCAAAAGAGCGATCCGAGCTCGAGATGCTGCAGAAGTATCTCCCCGAGCAGCTCTCGGAGGAGGAAGCGGAGGCGATCGTCAGGGAGGCCATCGCGGCGACGGGGGCCGAGTCGAAGAAAGATACCGGCAAGGTGATGAAGGAAGTCATGGCGAATCACAAGGGCCGGATTGACGGCAGAAAAGTGCAGGAGATCGTCGGGCGATTGCTGCCTTGAGGCTCGGGATGACAAGTTGTTCGTTTCGCCCAGAGTCCATGTTTCCCGTGACGGGGAAAGAGATCCCGACCCGCGGACGTTATATCCTCGACTCATGAGCGAAATCACACCTGACATTCCCCAGATGCTTCGCGAGACCGGCGCGTTGCTCGAAGGTCATTTCCGGCTCTCATCGGGGCTTCACAGCCCGCAGTACGTGCAGTGCGCGCGGTTGCTCGAGCATCCGGCAAACGCCACGGCCATGGGTGATTCCCTGGCCGAGTGTCTCATCTCCCTCGAAGCCCAGCGCATCGTCGCGCCGGCTCTGGGCGGGCTGATCATCGGGTATACGGTTGCCGATGCTCTCGGTCTTCCGATGATATTCACGGAACGGAAAGATGGCGTGATGCAGCTTCGCCGCGGTTTCGAGATCGGCGAAAGGAAGCGAGTCATCATCATCGAGGATGTGGTGACGACGGGAAAGTCGACACGTGAGACCGCGGCAGTCGTGGAGCAGGCTGGAGGCGAAGTCGTCGGGTATGGGTCGATTCTCAATCGGAGCGGAAGGAAAACCCCGTTTGACAAGCCGCTCCATTCGCTTCTCTCGATGGCACTCGAAACGTATCCGGAGGAGAGCTGCCCGCTTTGCGCCGCGGGAGTGCCCCTCGATGCTCCCGGCAGCCGGTTCACGGGGCAGGAAAAGGCATGAGCGAGAGAACCGTCACGATCCGCGGTGAGAGCTTCGTGCTCGACGTCATGCGCGAGGGAGAGCGGTTCGTCGTAAGCGCCGGTGACCAGAAAGACGAGATTGAGATCGTTGCCATGGCCGATCTCGACGCTGTGCTTCTCATAAACGGACGTCGTTGCGTCGTGCCGTTTCACATCGAGGGCGACACCGTTCATCTATCACTCGACGGGCAGACTTACCAGGCCGGACTTGCCGCAAAGTCGCAGACACGCAAGCGGCGACAGCACGAGCATTCGATGACGGCGCCAATGCCGGGAGTGGTGCTGGAGATTTTTGCGGCCGCCGGCGACGTTGTCACGAAGGGAACGCCGCTGATGATTCTCGAGGCGATGAAGATGGAGCACCCGATCAATGCGCCGTACGACGGCGTCGTCGAGGCGATCCACTGCACGAAGGGCCAGCTGGTGCAGCCCGGCGTCGATCTCATCTCGATCGCAGAGAAAGAAGAAGGATGAAACTCAACGTCGAGGAAGTGAAGATCGTCGAAGTGGGGCCGCGCGACGGCCTGCAGAACGAGAAGTCGCTCGTTCCGACCGACGTGAAGGTCGAGTTCATCACAGCTCTCGTCGATGCGGGGCTCCGCACCGTCGAGGTGGGAGCGTTCGTTCACCCGAAGTGGGTCCCCCAGATGGCCGATACGGCGGAAGTCTACCGGCAGGTTCCGAAAGACCCTGGAGTGGACTATCCGGTTCTCGTGCCGAATCTTCGGGGACTCGAACGCGCGCTCGAATCGGGCGTCCGCTCGATCTCGATCTTCACGGCCGCTTCGGAGACATTCAACAAACGCAACATCAACATGTCGATCGACGAGTCGTTCATCAACTTCGCGCCGGTGATGGACCGCGCCCGGAGCGAAGGGCTCCGAGTGAGGGGATATGTGTCGTGCACGCTCGGATGTCCGTACGAGGGTGAAGTCCTTCCCGAGCGCGTGCTCGAAGTAGCCGCCCGGCTACTCGACATCGGCTGTTATGAAGTTTCGATCGGAGACACGATCGGAGTCGGCACGCCGCTCCAGGTTCAGGGTCTCATCGGATTGCTGCTGCAGGTCATTCCGGCGTCGAAACTCGCGATGCATTTTCACGACACGCGCGGTACGGCGCTCGCAAACACAATGGCCGCTCTCGAGATGGGGATCGCAACGTTCGATGCCTCGGCAGGCGGACTCGGTGGATGTCCGTACGCTCCCGGCGCGTCGGGCAATATGGCAACCGAAGATCTGGTCTATCTGCTCAACGGTCTCGGCATCCCGAGCGGGGTCGATCTCGATCGTCTCGTAGCTGCCTCGCGCGTCATCGAGCCTCATCTCGATCACCCGCTGCCGGGCAAGGTTCTGCAGGCGTGCAGCCCGAAAGCGCCGCAGCCGGTGTCGGGAACTTCCGTGCAATAATCGGAAATGCACCGCGAGCACGCAGCGCACTTGGGATTACGTGTCATCCTGAGCGAAGCGAAGGATCCCCTGAAGACTGGCTCTACCCCATCGAGGAAGGGGATCCTTCGCTGCGCTCAGGATGACACGCTTGTTCATCAACCCTTCCGCAGCCTCCGTGGTGCGGAGCCGCTCCGATGACACCCCGGCACGCCGAGAGTGGCTGGCGCAACGGCTGGTATGTCGTTCCCCACGAAGTAACCTGGCGGGATCTCGACGGCATCGGTCACGTCAACAACGCGGTCTATTTCTCCTACTTCGAATGGGGGCGCACGAAGTACTGGTTCGATCTCAATCGCGGCGGGAGAACCGCTGCGGATCTGGGATTCATAGTCGCGAGAGGCGAATGCGATTTCCGCCTTCAACTCGGACTCACAGAGAGAATCGACATCTGCGTGCGGATCGGCGAGATGAGAAACAGCTCGCTCGATTTTCTCTATGAGATCAGGCGGTCTGACACGAACGAGCTTGCCGCATCGGGGAAAGTCATCGTTGTGCTGTACGACTGGGAACGAGACAGCAAACTCCGAATCACTGAGGATTTCAGGGCGAAGGTCGAGGCGTTTCAGAGTGGGGAGGAGGGTTCGCGATGACGCAATCCGCACGTGTTCTCACGCATCCCGTGGCTGCGCGGCGCCTTTTCCGGGAGATCGCGATGTTGCCTGAGGAGAGTATCGGGCTGACGGAAGCGTCTCTGGTGATTGCTCTCGAAGAGTACCCGGGCCTCGAGGTGGAGAGTTACCTCAATCGCGTCGAGCAGTGGAGCCAGTGCATCCGGGAACGGATCGAAGGTTCATCCGACATCGAACGGATCATCGAGGAGATCAATCGGTTTCTGTTCGAGCAGGAAGGCTTTCACGGCGAGGACGGTGATTACTACGACCCTCGCAATACCTTCCTCAATGACGTGCTCGATCGTCACGCCGGCTTGCCGATCGCGCTGTCGATTCTGTACATCGATGTGACCAGAAGGCTTGGGATCGAGACGGCGGGCGTGGCGCTTCCCGGCAGATTTCTGGTGCGGATCACCGCGCGTTCCGGTGAGGTGATGATCGATCCTTTCGACGATGGCCGTGTGCTCACGAACGCAGAGTGCCAGGAGATCATGAACCAGGTTTTCGGCGGCGGCGTGCGTCTGCGCGAGCACCACCTTCGTGCGTCATCGAATCGCGAGATCCTCGCACGGGTGCTCGCTCACCTGAAGTCGGTCTACCTCTCCAGGAAGGACCTGCCGCGGGCTGTCGCATCGATCGACCGTCTGCTGATCCTCGATTCACGCGACGCGTACGAGCTTCGCGATCGAGGCAGTCTCGCCATGCAGCTGCACGACTACGGCGACGCCATCCTCTACCTCGAGCGGTACGTCGCCCTGATGCCGTATGCCGAAGATGTCGCCCGGGTGAAGCAACAGGTGGAGTATCTGCGGGGATGGGTCGAGCGGAACTGAGCCCCCGGGTGCTAAACTCGTCCATCACACTCACGCCGGAGACGTCCCCTTGATCACGGGTTTCAATACTGACATCGAGTACAACGAAAAGACGTACCACATACAGACCGAGGACAAGGGGCTGCAGAATCCCGTCATCGAATCACTCGTGTATGTGGGGGGTGAGATTCTCGCGTGCAAGAAGACCTCGTACGCGGCCCACGTCGCAGAAGGTGCAGACGAGAAGTGGATCGGCGGGTTGATGGAGCATCAGCACCGCACAATGATCGCCGCGATCAAGCGGGGACGACTGGCGCAGGCGAACGATCCGACCGAAACGCAGACAGCAGGTCCGCGCATCGCTCCTCCTGAGGTTGCTCCTGAAACCGACATCGTTCTTCCGACGCTCGACGGACCGCACGAAGAAAAGACTCTCGATCAGGTCATCATCGATTACCTGGCGTCCGAGGCCGAGCGCGAACATCTGGAGCTGGTGCTGCTGTCGCAGACCGAGCTCGTCTCCGGGCAGCCGGTCGAGATCCGGATCGGTGCGCGGAAGAGCATCTCGCAGCAGCCGATTCCCGGCGCGATTGTGGAAGTGCGCATCATCTCGACCGTGGAGCCTCCCCGGGTCGTGTTCAAAGGGACGACCGCCGCCGACGGCGGGGCGACGATCCGCTGCGCGATTCCCAATTTCCGGGAGGGTACGGCCGCCGTGATCGTCTCCGCGCACAGCGAGCTTGGAAACGACGAGGTCAAGCAGCTCGTCAAGCGAAAGAAGTAGACGCTGGCGCCCGGAAGAAATGGAACGGCGCGGACAGGATGTTCTTGTCATCCTGAGCGAAGCGAAGGATCATCTTGCCACGCTCGATCCCCGCAAGAAGATCCTTCGCTTCGCTCAGGATGACACTCAGGGTCCTGCGCCTGGATTGGAAAAAATGAACGCCACTGAAATGGAAATTCTCGTCAACGGCAATGCCCAGCTCCTCGAGCCGGGCGCCAGCGTCGCCGGTCTCATCACCGTTCTGGGGCTCGACATCCATCGTGTAGCGGTCGAGGTGAACCGGGAACTGGTCCGCCGCGCCAGCTTCGCGGATCGGACGATCGAGCCGGGAGACAGGGTCGAGATCGTGGAGTTTGTCGGCGGGGGATGAGGGGGAAATCAGGGATGAAGGATGACGGATGAGGGATGAAGGCGCCTCTCCGAGCTCCTCAGGATCAGACCCTAAGGCTTTAGCACCTGCTGGCGAAGATGCTGCATAGCTGGCAACCGATGCCGCGACACCGTCCTCTGAAACTCGTGCTTATTCTGATCGCCCTTACGGGGGTGATGTATCTGCTCGTCAGTCTGTTTCTCCCCTCTCCCCGGCGCCTGATCTTCGGCGTGGACAAGAGCACGGGAAAGATCCGGCGTGCCGAGAACAGCATTGCGTTTCTTCCCCCGCATCAGTTCTACCGGCTTTCGTTCGAGCGGAGGGACGGCTCGGCACAGCGCGATGACACGGTCCGGATCAACTCCCGTGAAGGTGTGCCCGTGCGCATTTTCTACAGAATTCGATTCGACATCGAAGAGGACCGCCTGCCTGATGCGAGCCGTCTGGTGAGCCAGGGGTGGAGCGCGTGGATACGCGCCCGCGTTGGGGAGGCCATCTCGGCCGTCACGCGTGAGGTCCCCGTCGAAGAGTTTTCGTCGCCGGTGTCCGACTTTGCGCGGCGCCGCGAACATCTCCGCAAGACAGTGGTGAACCACCTCGGACGAAGCGGGCTGAAGGTGACTGCTTTCGAAATTCAGAAGATCGAAGTCGATCGCGCGGCGCTCCTCGAGTACAAGCGCGCCGAGCTTCGCCGGAATGCCCGCGGTGCGATCGGAAAGGTCGCCGTTTTTTCAATCGACGGGGCGGACTGGGAACTGATCTCCGAGCTCGTCGCCGACAATCGTCTTCCGAATATCCGGGCGCTCATCAACGGCGGAGTCTCTGCCTCGGTCCAGACAATCCAGCCGACGATCTCCTCACTGTTGTGGACGACGGCTGCGACCGGCGTTTCACCGGACCGTCACGGGGTGGTCGATTTCTTCGACGCGAGACACCGCGAACAGCCTGTCAGCTCCGCTTCTCGCCGCGTGCCCGCCGTCTGGGAGATTGCCAACGCGTTCGGGCGATCGACGTCCGTTGTCGGGTGGTGGACTTCGTGGCCTCCGGTCGCCAGTAGCGATGGGGCGCATTTCGGCACCCCCGTTCAGATGACACCCGGAGCCATCTACCCGGCCGAGCTCGAACCGATGGTCAGTCGGAGCTCAGTGCCAGTCGAGACGGTCGGATTTCAGCAGGTCAACCGTTTTCTCAACATCACCGCCTCAGAGTTTCAGGCAGCGGTCTCATCCCAGTCGGCAGCGGATCCCATCAACACGTTTCGTTCCGTGCTCGCCAAAACGTGGAGTCACCACAGAGTCGGCATCGATTTCTATCAAGCGAGACGGCCCGAACTGGTGATGCACTCCTACGAAGGTACCGATGTGGTGAATCACCTGTTCGGACCGTACCATCCTCCCTACCGTCAGGGAGTCGACAACGACAATTACCGGCGCTACTGGCCCGCAGTCGCGAATTACTACGCGGAAGTGGATCGGATGATCGGCGAGTGGATGCAGATACTCCCTCAGGACACGACAGTCATTCTGATGTCTGCTCATGGCACGCGCTGGGGATCAGGAAGACCTCTGGTTCCTCCTTCCGGCGCCAGTGCGCTTTCGCTCCACCGGGCACCCGGATTCATGGTGGCCTACGGAAACCGCATCAGTCCGTCACGGACACGCCAGACGTTCTCCATCTACGATCTCGCCCCCACGGTGCTCACAGTCCTCGGTCTTCCGCCGTCCCGCGAGATGCAGGGCCAGTTCGCATCGTGGGCCTTCAGCAACGTCACGCCCATCCAGAGTGTGGGAATCGCAAGTTACGGCGACCTCATCGACGAGCGGCCGCTGCCCGCCGGCGCTGCAATCAATCCGGCCGCCTACCGCGCGCATCTTCTGCAGATCGGACACATCGTCGACGCCGGGAGGCTCTCAGCGCCTCTGCTGAATGAGGAGGCTCCTGAGCTCACCGCGTTGACTCCCCAGCAATGGGGCCTCTATGCATGGCTGAACAATCAGGGTATCCAGCTCGAACAGGAGAAGAAACTCGCCGACGCGGCGAGCTCGCTCCAGCAGGCGATCGAATTGAATCCCGGACGCCCGATCCCGTACCTGAACCTCAGCATGGTCCTGTTCGACATGCAGCGTTACACCGACTCGGAGAAAATCTTCTTCGAAGCGATCGTTCGTGGTCTGCCCAATCCCGAGCAGTACATCGTCGACTACGCCGCGCTCTATCGAAGCCAGGATATGCTCAGCCGTGCGATCGGGGTTCTCGTTCGTGGAAAGGAGCTCTTTCCGGAGTCCTACCTCATCGCCGCAAATCTCGGCTCGGCACTCGCAGCGGCCAGTCGTTACACGGACGCGCTTCCGGAGTTCGAGCGTGCACTCGGCCTCCGGCCTACCTCGACACTCGTCCTCAACAACCTCGCCCTCTACTACATGAAGCGCGACGACCTCGGGCGCGCTCTCGACTACTGGAACCGCTCACTGGCCATCGATCCTCGTCAGCCGAAGATCCGGGAGGCGGTGAATGCGGCGCAGTCGAGAATATGAGGGGAGTAGTCAGGAGTCAGGAGTCAGGAGTCAGTAGTGTCATCGCGAGCAACGTGAGCGCGGATGGTAATCATGTGTCATCCTGAGACGTTGCGAAAGATCAACAAGGATGTGTCATCCCGAGCGTCGAGCGAGGGATCTGGGAGGGGGCTCCCTCTAAGAAGAGCCCCCTCCCAGATCCCTCGC
>JBGSYJ010000456.1:0-2404 GCA_041750915.1 Thermoanaerobaculia bacterium
CCCTTGTGCCAGATCTCGCTGCGGCTGCGACTCCAGAAATGGGCTTCCCCGCTCTCCTTCGTCAGCAGAAGGCTCTGTTCATTCATCCAGGCGACCATGAGCACTGCGCCGGTCGCAGAGTCCCTCACGATGGCCGGTATCAGCCCTCGGTCGTCAAAGCGGAGCGCGCGAATGTCGATCTCTGCCGAAAAGTCGCTCATGACGCCATCCTCACAGGGATGCCCTGCGCGTGGAGATACGACTTTGCTTCCGCGATCGTCATCTCACCATCATGAAAGAGTGACGCGACGAGAACAGCCCGCGCGCCTCCCCGCTCGATCGCTTCGTGCATGTGCGCCATCGTTCCGGCGCCGCCCGAGGCGATGACGCCGATTCGTACTTCGGATGTAACACGGCGCATCAGCTCGATGTCATACCCAGCGCGGGTTCCGTCTCGGTCGATCGACGTCAACAGAATCTCTCCCGCGCCAAGCCGTTCGGCCTCTCTGCACCATGCGCCGGCTTCGATCCCGGTGTCCCTGCTTCCGGCATGGGTCACGACGTTGAACTGATCTCCCTCTCTCCGCGCATCACAGGAGAGAACGACTGCCTGGACGCCGAATTCGCGCGAAGCCTCGTGCAGCAGCTCGGGTCGTGCGACGGCAGCGCTGTTGATCGCGACCCTATCAGCTCCCGACTGAATCAGCCTTCCGAAGTCCTCCAGGCTGCGCACCCCACCTCCCACGGTCAGCGGGATGTAGATGGACTCCGCCACCCTGCGAACCATCTCCATCGACGTCTCCCTCGCTTCCTCGGTCGCTGAGATGTCGAGGATGACCAGCTCATCTGCGCCTTCGGCTTCATATCGTCGCGCCGCTTCGACCGGATCGCCCGCATCGCGAAGTCCGCTGAAACGAACTCCCTTGACGACCCTGCCGTCTCTGATATCGAGACACGGAACGATTCGGCGCATCAGGCCCGGTTCGGAGGCCGAATAGTCTCGCGCTTCGCTGAAAGTGAACCTCCCCTCGTGAAGCGCGCGGCCGATGATGACGCCTGAGAGCCGAGGAATCCGGCTGAGTGAAACGATATCGCCGAGAGTGCCGACGCCGCCTGAGGCCTGAACGGACAAAGGCCACTTTTCGAGCAGGCGCCGGTAGAGATCGAAGTCCGGACCCTGCATGGTTCCGTCTCTCCCGATCTCGGTGACAAGAAGCTCCGTGATTCCAGCGAGCTTCAGCCGGCCGAGCACTTCCTCGACCCTCTGCTGCGAAGTTTCCTCCCAGCCGCGGATTCGAATCCGCCCGTCGCGAAGGTCGAGTCCTGCGATGACACGCTCGGTACCCACGCGGGCCACGAGCGATTCGAGACCCCTGGGGTCCTCTGACGCCATCGTTCCCGTCACTACCCGCGCCGCGCCGGCATCCAGCCACTTCATCGCGAGATCGGCTGAACGGATTCCACCTCCCACCTGCACGCGGTATTCCCGTCGCGCCAGTTCGTGGACAACGCTGTAGTGAGTTCCCGATCCGCTTCGAGCTCCCTCGAGATCGACTACATGAACGAGCGTCCCCGGAGGGGCGTCCCACGAGGCGACGATGTCGATCGGATCGCCGTAGACGGTCGTCGACGCAAAGTCGCCTCGCATCAGTCTCACGACCTTTCCAGCGATCAGATCGATTGAAGGGATCGGCACGAAATCACAACCCGTAGAACGCTCCGTCTCCACTCCGGCGCTCATGCGGACATCTCCACGAAGTTTCGAAGAACGCGTAGGCCAGCCATGGAGGACTTCTCGGGGTGAAACTGCACACCCGCAATCCTCTCCGTCTGAACGGCGGCGGTGAATGGTCCACCGTAGACCGCTGTACCGCTCACGATCTCCGCATCGACCTCTGTCGCCCTGTACGAATTGACAAAGTAGAAGGCAACCGACGAAGGGAGGCCGTCAAACAACAGAGTGGGGGTTAACTGCACGTTGTTCCAGCCGATCTGGGGAACGGGCAACGATGTCGAGTACTTCACCACTCTTCCTCGTACGAGGCCAAGCCCCGGCGTTTCCCCCATCTCGTCGGACCCGTCGAAGAGCAGCTGGTGGCCTACGCAGACGCCGAGGAGCCACGCACCCTTCGCAACTGCGGTCCGGATCGCGTCGTCAATCTCCGTTCGCCGGAGCCATTCTGCGGAGGATGCGAAGCTTCCTACGCCTGGCAGAACGATGCTCGAGGCCTCAGCGATACGCTCCGGATCCTGCGAAAGCAATACGTCCGCTCCGACGAAACGTAGAGCGCGTTCGATGTTGGCGAGGTTCGCGAAGGGCGACTCAATGAGAAGGGTCCTCATATCACTCCCTTCGTACTTGGGATCGAGCTGCCGATCACTTCTTTCGCATTCCTCACCGCAATGGCGAACGCCTTGAAGATCG
>JBGSYJ010000457.1:0-12994 GCA_041750915.1 Thermoanaerobaculia bacterium
CCGCGCAAGCTCGTCTGGGTCGTCGTCGGCGATGCGTCCGTCGTTCGGCCCCAGCTCGAGGAGCTCGGCATGCCGATCGAAACGATGACCCTCGGCAATCGGTAGGCGGGAGAGCTCGTCGCGGTCGGGAATTCCCCTCTCCCCGTGTGAACGGGGAGAGGGGCAAGGGGCATATGCACGAACTTCAGAGCGCGGTCTGTTCGAAGAAAGCAATGTTGAATGTTGAAATTGTGAATTTTAAATGTTGAATTGAATGAAAACCGGTGCCCAATTCAACATTCACAATTCACAATTTCAACATTCAACATTCGGTCTCCTGGGGAAGGTTTGGGCGTCACAATAGTGCGTATGGGGCAAGGGTGAGGGTTCGTCACTGCGCCGCAGGCAAGTCGACCGTAAAGCAGGACCCGGCTCCAACCGTGCTCTCCGCCGTCACCTCGCCACCCATCGCCCGCGCCAGGTCGCGGCAGATGGCAAGGCCGAGCCCGACCCCGCGCGACGGCGCTGATGATGCCTCGGAATTTTCGAGCTGCACGAACGGAGAGAAGATCCGCTGCAGATCCTCGGGCGTGATTCCGACTCCGGTGTCGCAGACGTTGATCCGAGTCCGCTCTCCGTCGGACGTACACTTCATCGTGATCTTCCCGCCGGCGGGTGTGAACTTCACCGCATTCGTCATCAGGTTCAGCAGGATCTGCTGCAGTCGGTCAGGGTCTGCGATCGCGGAAACCTGGCCGCGGCAGCCCGTCGTGTCGAGCTCCAGTCCTGCCTCGCTGACCTGTACGCGAAGCAACGTCTCAGCGCGCGCGACAGCCTCACTCACGACCACGACGCCCGCCTGCACCTGGACACGGCCAGACTCCATGCGCGCGAAATCGAGCAGGTCGTTGACCATCGTCATCTGCATTCGGCACGCGTCGCGGATCGCCTGCACGGATTCGGCTTGTTCATCGCTGAGCGTGCCGAGGATGCCTTTCGCGAGCAGGTCGGCGTTCCCGTGAATCGTGGTGAGAGGCGAGCGCAGATCGTGCGACATCATCGACAGGAACTTCGCCTTCGCAGCGTTCGACTCTTCGGCGAGCCTCCGCGCCTCGAGGAGCTGGTCCTCGTACTCATGGCGCTGAATCATCCGCATGCAGACGCAGTCGTTCACAAAGCGCCCGTCGCGTTCCCTGCGCACTCCATTGAGAAGCACGGGTACGTCTTGGCCATCCCCGGTGCGTAGCGCGAGGTAGATCTCGTCGACGAGTCCGTTCACCTTGAGCAGTGGCATCAGGTAGGTGTGGTAAAAGATCCGGCCGCCGGGCGGAAGCAGCTTTTCGATGTGCTGCGACACGAGATCGTCACGCGAGCACCCCAGAAGGTCCAGAAGCGTCTGGTTGACGTCGACGACCGTCCCGTCATCCAGAAACGTTACGAACCCGCAGGGCGCGGTGTTGATCAGGTCATCGGTCAGCACAAGCCACCAGTCTACGCGGCAAGATAGGCTTTGATGGCCTCAATCGTCTCTTCAGGGTGACTGATGTGGGGACAGTGACCGGTGGCCTTCAATCGGCGCAGGGTGCTATGGGGAAGCTCCCTATGAAGATAATCGCCCACCTCGGTCGGTGCGATCGCATCCTCGCTGCACTGCAGGATCAGAGACGGCACGCGGAGATGCATGAGGTCGGCACGATTGTCGGCGAAGAACGTCGTCTCGGCGAAGCGGCGCGTGATTTTCGGATCGGTCGAGCAGAAACTCTCGTGAAGCTCCTGGGTCAGCGCCGGACGCTCATCATTCTTCATCACCACGGGGGCGAGGAAGTTTGCCCACCCGATGTAGTTCTTGTCCATGAGGTCGAGCAAACCCTCGATGTCGGCGCGATCGAAGCCTCCGACATATCCCTCTTCGTTGATGTATCGCGGAGAGGGACCGACCATGATCAGCCGGCTGAACCGCTCCGGCTCACGGTTCGCAGCGAGTACGCCGACCATGCTGCTTACAGAATGGCCGACGAAAATGATGTCGCGAAGGTCCAGCGCCTGACAGATCTCGAGAACGTCCTGCGCGTAGCCGTCGAGGGAAGAGTATTTCTCGAAATCGTACGCAGAGCTGTCGGCGTTCCCGGAGCCGACGTAATCGAAGAGGATGATGCTGTAGTCCTGCTCGAATGCCGGTGTGATGAAGCGCCACATCTTCTGGTCGCAACCGAACCCATGCGCGAACAGGACCGGCTGAGCCCCGCTCTTTCCCGAAACCTTCACATTGTTGCGGACCAGAACATCCATCGTGTGTGAGCTCCCTCAGGCGACAGGGAGTCGCCAGCGAATCTTATACGTCATTAGTTACTTCGCAAAGATCCTGCCGGATTCGAGCCGGATGCCGAGTCGTTACCCATGCGTCCACTTAAGGCACGAGGTGTCATCCCTTAAGGCACGAGGTGTCATCCTGAGCGCAGCGAAGGATCCCCCAACAAATCGATACAGCCAGTAGTACGGGGATCCTTCGCTTCGCTCAGGATGACACATCGTGCCTTGCGCCGCCTCAAGTCCACTGAGCTCGTTCTGGTGGATTTTTTCAAACGCATGAGAGAATTTTTCATCATCCCAGGTGGTATTCATCAGGATGTCCCGAGCACCTTTCCTTCTCGTTTCGCTACTCGCCCTACTCGCCCTACTCGCCCTCCCCGCTTCCGGAGCGCTGACCGACCGGACCCCTCTCGCCGAGCCCCGCAGCACGTTACCCGACGCAGGGCCAGGCAGGGTCGTCGCCAGTGATACAGGTCTCTTTCTCGTTCACGGCCAGCGCATTACTTCTGACGGCGTCAGAATCGATCAGGAACCGGTTCCGGGAACCGAAGGGGTTGCGGTCGCCTGGCCGGGGGGATGGCTGATTCTCCGCTCCGGCGAGGCGTACTTCGTCGGGCCAGGAGGTTCGCCGAAACCCTGGCAGAGTGTCCCTGTACCGGGACGATTTCTGGGCGCAGCGAGCAACGACGGCAAACTCGCCATCCTCGAGGTCACTCACGGTTCGCAGCCGTCATGGGTCTATCTCTCCGTGTTCGACGAGAACGGTCTAGTGCAGCGGCGGCCGCTTGCTGCACTCGAAGGCGGCGCCATCGCGGCATTCGGCGATGGGTTCCTCGTCATCACGCACGTTCGAACCTCCGATGAAGCATCGATTCTTCACGCCTGGCTCATCGATGCGGACGGAACTCCGCAGGCTTTCGAAACCCTGGGTCACGTCGGTCCGTCGCTCCGGGGCGTCGAGATTGCGGTCGACGGCGATCGTGCTCTCGTCACGACGTTTGATGCGAGGGAGGTCACTGCCCGCGTCGTCGACGGATCGCTGCAAGCCTCCGTTCCTCACGTGATCCGCGACGGATTCTTCAACAGAGCGTTTCCACTCGCCCTTGAAACGGGCTTTTTGTTTTCGTACCAGCAGGGCCCTTCATCGGAAGCTCGAGCTGTCAAGTTGGACTTTGAGGGAAATGTCGAGAGCGATACGCCTGCGGAGCCAATCGTGGGCGGGGACCGCATCGGTGATCGCTACCTCGTCATGCGACCCTGGGGACATGCCGGGCTCGCCGACGGCGACCCGCGGCGGATCATCGCGGCGTTGCCACTCAAGCAACGCATTTTTCAGACTGCGTTCGTCCGCGAGACCGTCGTGTCCGGAGAGATCACGCTGGTCGTTACCGGACACTGGAGCTCCGAGCGGTACTGGATCCGATTCGGTGCCGACGGAAAACCGATCGACCCCGAGCCACTGGCGCTTGACGAACGGGAAGAGGTGATCGCCCTGCCCGATGGTTTCGCCTTCTTCACTGTTCAGGCCGGCGGTATTGCGATGCGCCGGCTTTCTCAGGATGCAGGTTGGATCGACGCTGAACCGGTGTTGACAGGAAGGAGCTCTTCCCCTGTCTGGAGCTTCGCCGCACATGCGAACGATCTCAATCTTGTGGTGGCATGGACGACCGAGGATCAAGTCAGCTGGTCGAGATTTACGCATGACGGCACTGCGCTGCAGGCTGAGCCGTTCCGGTTACCGGCCCGTCAGGGCGTCTACACAGATATCCATCTCGCAGGCAATCAGCTGGAGCGTCTGTTCCTCGTTCAGCACATCCGGCAATGCAACATCCTCTGTCCGCCGACCGAAGACCGTTACGAAGCGGTGACTCTCGATGCCGACGCAAACCCGATCGGCCCGCTTCAGACACTCGACGTGAGCTTCATGGGAGCGATTGCGGTGCAGCTGCCGGACCGGACATGGGTTGTGCCGTCAGGAAATAGCTGGGATCAGCTGCTTCACCTTGCGCCTGACGCGAGCCTCATCGAAGAAGCCCGGAATCTGATGCTGAGGGACATCCGCGACATCGAGCCGACACCCTCCGGATGGAGAGCGACGGCTGAGAGTCCATCTCGACTGATCGAGATCAACGGATTCAATTCGCCGGTCCGCGTCACGGGTCTCGGCGATGTCGGCACTCCACACTTCGGCTTCGGAGAATGGCTCGCCTTTGTCGCCGAATCTCCGGGACCGGAAGATACGGATATTCCGTGGACCGGCCGGCTCTCGACGGTTGAAGGAGATCTGTCAGTCGACGTGAAAGAAACGCGCAGTGACTCCGGCGGGCAACATCTTCTCGTTGCCGTCACGAACGAAGGAACGAGCGTCGCAACCAACGTGCGAATCACGTCGATCTCTGGAACCGTAAGGGAGATCCCCGCGATCGCGCCGGGCGGAATCGTCTACCTCGCAGCATTCCATTCAGTGAACAATCCCGCTCCCCTTTTCTTCGCGTTGTCAGAAGACATCGAGGACATCAATCCGTCCGACAACGTCGCAAGCGTGTCTCCCCCCGGACCGCCGCAACTGCGCCGGCGCGGCGTGGGGCGCTGAAATCGATCCAGCTTGCTCATCTGGCAGGGCCCTCCGAGGCCCTGCCTTTGCTGAGCTGTGAAGATGTACGACACCTGGAGCGACGACGCGGGATGAATGCTCCAGGTGAGGTAACTCTTTACGATTCGGAAAAGGCAGGGCCTCGGAGGGCCCTGCCACATGGATCACGACAACGACCTCGTTACTCTGGCTCGCCTTCGTCCCGGGTTCTGACGACGTACCCGGCGATGGTTGCTGTGAACACACCGAGTGCGCCGATTCCCACGAGCATCAGGGCGATCGCAATGAGGCGGCCGCCGGTGGTGACGGGGTAGATGTCACCGTACCCGACGGTCGCGACAGTGACGAGCGACCACCAGAAGCTGTCCCATAGTGAGGCGACATTCGGGTTGTGGCCGAACTCAAAGGCGTGGAAGCCGAGGGTAGCTCCGAGGACGATGAGAGAGACGGTTGTTGCGATGCTGATGACCTGACTCTCGCCGAGAAATCGCTCGGACACACGCGTGAGAACTTTCAGGCGGACGCCGAGACGGACGAGCCTCAGGAGTCGCAGAAGTCTGACGAGCCGCAGGAGTCGCAGTCCGCGAAGTGCCTGCGCCATCCCGTTCGTGATCGGAATCGCCGCGAGCAGCTCCCACCACCATTTTCGAACGAAGAGCTTGCGATCGTCGGCCTTGATGAATCGCGCGGTCCATTCGATGAGAAAGATGACTGCGATCGTTATGTCGATGGACTGGATGAATCGCAGGTCTTCGGGCGAGAGGTCTGCGGCGAGCTCGAAGATGAGGAGTCCGACGCTTGCGAGAGCAAGAACGACGATGAAGAGCTCTTTCCTGACGGAGGTCTGTTCGTTGGTCATGAGAGGATTCTATGAAAGTCGGGGACTCTGGCGTTCATCCGAGATTCGCGGGTGCGTCGAGAGTCGGCGCATTGCCGAATCTCGAGGTGAGAGAGAATCCACGCTCGATATCCGCGCCCGTCGGTTGCTGGAACACGCGCAGACCGAACTCCGGGATCACCGACAGCAGATGATCGAAGATGTCCGACTGGATCCCTTCGTACTCGGCCCACTTGACCGTGCTGGTGAAACAGTAGACTTCGATCGGCAGACCCGTCGGCCCGGGAGGCTGCTGCCGCACGAGCAGGGTCAACCCCTGATGCACATTCGGATGGTGCCTCAGGTAGGCGTAAACGTAGGCGCGGAAGGTTCCGATGTTCGTCAGCCGGCGCGTGTTCACCGGTTCCTGCCCCTGTTCTGTCAACGAGGCGTTGAACTCTTCGAGCTCTGCCTGTTTGCTGGCGATGTATTCGGTCAGCAGCGACACGCGGCTCATCCGCCCCCGCTCGTCCGGTGTCAGATAGCGGATGGATGTCTGGTCCAGATGGATTGCCCGCTTGATGCGCCGCCCGCCGGAGTCCTGCATGCCGCGCCAGTTGCGGTAGCTCTCGCTGATGAGCCGATGGGTGGGAATCGTCGTGATCGTCTTGTCCCAGTTCTGCACTTTCACGGTGTGGAGTGCGATGTCGACGACGTCGCCGTCCGCGCCGAGCTGCGGCATTTCGATCCAGTCACCGACCCGAAGCATGTCGTTCGTGGTGAGCTGAATGCTGGCGACGAGAGAGAGGATCGTGTCCTTGAAGACCAGCATCAGCACCGCAGTCATCGCACCGAAGCCGCTGAGCAGCAGCAGAGGCGAGCGCTCGATCAGCACCGCGATGATCAGCAAAAAGGCGAACACGTACACGACGATGTTCGCGACCTGCAGAAATCCCTTGATCGAGCGTGTGCGCGTTCGATCCGAGGCGACGTAGATGTCGTTGACCGCGGAGAAGAATGCCGAAATGGCGAGCGCAACCGTCAGGATCATGAACGACATGGCAACGTTGCGGATGACGATGTCGATCTCAGGCGGGAATCCCGGCACGGTGGGGAGCGCCAGATAGATCACGAGAGCCGGCAGCAGATTGGCAAGACGGTGAATTACCCTGCGGTTGTAGATGGCGTCGTCCCAGGTCGCGCGGGAGCTGCGCATGAGACGCGCTGCCACCCGCACCAGAAGTTTCTGGCCCAATAGGTACGAGAGCCACGCGAGCATCACAACGCCGGTGAAATGTCCGGCTGTGAGGACCCAGGGCTGCTGTTGAACGAGAGCGTCGAGTTGCGGGAATGACTGCATCACGGGGACCAGCCTACCAGTTCGAGCGATTCCTTGCCTACGTTTGCGGGCGCTCTGCTGCGTTTCGGAATCATGTGATGTTACGATCTGACAACCGTCGTGTGCTCAAGAGCTGATCGCGCGGAACTCTCTCTCATGTCGATTCACGCACTCCGATTCCGTCTGATGATTGTGTTCACTGTCTTCGGCGCGATTGTCTGTGTGCCGCAGGCGTTCGGCGAGACCAGAGAAGAGGCATTCGATGGCTCTTTCCGCCTGACGACCGGGGAGGTCATCACCGGCGGACTCTTCGTTGAAGCTGGCCAATCCAGGTTTCTCTTCATGGATACCGAGAATCTCGCGAGGGGTGGGCTTTTCGAACGTGCAGGGGATCAACTGCTCCGCTCCATCGTGCCGCCGGGCGTCGAGATCGAGTTCATCAAACGCGACGGCGGGATCGACGGGCTCGTATGGCGGGAGAAAGGACGTGATCCGATCGCCGGACGGCGCGTTTATCCGCACCGCTCACGCCCGGTTAGGATGACTTCCGCAGACGGAACGGAATTGCGGGGCCGTCTCATGCTTCCGGCGTGCACAGGTCCGCATCCCGTGATCGTCTCGGTTCACGGTTCCGGTCCAGTCAACCGCTACGGTGGCCCATACCACACGTTCTTTCTGCAACAGGGCATGGCCGTCCTGGCTTACGACAAGCGGGGTTACACGACCAACAGCGAGGCGTGGCGGGAGCCTGATCTGGCGAGTCTCTCGGCTGATGTCGCCACCGCAGTTCGCTTCGCAGCGGAGCAGCCGGAAATCGACGCCGATCGAATCGGAATCGCCGGCAGCAGTCAGGCTGGATGGGTCGTACCGCGCGCAGCGGTCGAAGCGAAACAGACGAGCTTCATGATCCTTCGGGCCGGCGCGGCGCTCACGCAGCTCGAGACGGTCCTTCATGAGATCCGCCAGGAGTTGCGGTCCGATGGGCTCAGCGGTCTCGATCTCGACCACTCGATGGAGCTGCGACGGGAAATCTACATGCTGGCCATAGCGGGAAAGCCGATCTCCGCGGCCGATGCGCTCGTCGCTCCCTATCTCGACGAGCCGTGGTACCGAACCGCGTTCGGTGTAGGACCGGTCAGCAGCCGCTGGTCCTCCCACTGGTGGGACTGGGCGGGCCGCAATCTGTCCGTCGCATCGGCGCCGGATGTTGCGAAGTTCGAAGGCGCCGTGCTCTGGTTTCTTGCGGAGCTCGATGAGAACGTGCCGCTCGTTTCCACGCGCGCTGCTCTGGAAGGCGCGCTGCATTCGTTTCTCATCCCGAGTCCCGACGGTCCACCGCGGTTCTCACCCGGATATTTCGATCGGATGAAGGGCTGGCTGGAAGAGCGAAAATTCTCGGACAGGAAGTGCTTCGCCGGGCAGATGATGAGGAAATGAGAGCCTCTCGAAAAGGAGAAATACGATCGTGAGAGACCGCGCGCTGGATGTCATTGTTTCACCTCGGTCGTGTCGACGAGAATCCTTCGCATCGCCTCGATGCTCGGGATCTCGCCGTCGAGATATGCCTGCCAGTGCGTCTCCAGCGCCTTTCGATAATCGCGGAAGCCGCGGGAGTACATCCCGATGATGTGGGGCTCGTACGTCACACCGCGTCTGGCGAGCGCACGCCGGGTCAGTTCACCCGATGTGTGCCGGCGCGATGGTCGTGCTTCTCGGGTTCTCCTTCCCGAGCCTCACCGGGGACTACGCGGAGATGTACGAGCGGGTTGCCGAGGAAGAAGGATGTCTTCTCGTGCCGCGCGTGCTCAAGGGCGTCCTGACGAAAAACGAGCTGAAGATTGATGCGATTCACCCGAACTCAACTGGCTACGAGATCATGACGGCGCGCATGGCCGAACCCCTGTCGAACCTGCTGCGCGAGGCCGATGCTTCGATTGTGAACCACTCGGAACGACCGAAATCGAAAACGCCGTAGATACCGGGATCGGTGGTAGCCTCGCCCTGCTCGCAGCTCTGCTCCGGCCGTACTTCTCGATAAGCCCACGACAAGTGACAAAACAACAGGCAACCTCTCCCAGCCACTTCCCTGCTCCCGCTGTTCCTGGCGACGTGAGCGGTCCCGGTGAGGCAACCGCTGCGAAACGGCGCGACCTGCGCGCGAGCATTCTGATCGGGCTGTGCTGCCTCATCATCTACAACGCGAATCTGCGGGCGATCAGCGCAGGCGACACCTACCCCGCACGTTACCTCCCCTTCGCCGTATGGAAACACCACACACTCGTTCTCGATCCGATCGAAGCGATCACAGCTCAGGGTCGCGGAGCAAATGCCTACTGGATCCATACGCTGGCCGATGGGCGCAAGGCCTCTCTCTATCCCGTCACGACGCCGCTGCTCATCTCACCCCTCTACCTCCCCGCCGTTTCCTACGTGCAGGCCCGAGGGTGGACCCTGAGCGCGCTCGATCGTGCAGCGAGGGTGATGGAGAAAGCCTCCGCATCGCTGATTGCGTCGCTTTCAGCTTCGCTCCTTTTTCTGCTCCTGCGTCGCAGGGCACAGCGGTCTGTGGCGCTGATGCTCACAATCGCGTACGCATTCGGCACCACGACATGGGTGATCAGCAGCCAGGCTCTGTGGCAGCACGGAATGGCGCAATTGCTGGTGGTCTGCGCGCTGCTGTTTCTAACCGGGCGACCGACTGCACCGAACGCAATCACGGCGGGATTGATGCTCGGCCTGATCGCAGCCAACCGGCCGCCGGACAGCTTGATCGCCGCCGCGCTGGGGGCGTACGGATTGTTCTGGGCGGGACGCCGCGCACCACTCCTCATCGCCGCAACGCTGCTCCCCCTTGCACTGCTGCTGTTCTACAACCTCAACCTCTTCGGCAACGTCGCCGGCGGGTACGGAGTTGCCGGCAGAATGAGCCTGCTCGGGAACGACGTCCTTCCTGGCTTCGCCGGCTTGCTGTTCAGTCCCACTCGAGGGCTGTTCGTCTTCTCCCCGTTCCTCCTGTTTCTTGGTCTGATCTGGCGCCATTGGCCTCGTGATCGTGGCGAGCGCATCCTCACCCTCGCCGTGTGCGTCGCCATCGCTCTTCAGCTTGTGCTCTACGGCAAAATGGACTGGCGGGGCGGATTGTCGTGGGGACCGCGCTTCCTGACCGACCTGCTGCCACTGCTCCTCTGGATGCTGGTGCCGGTGGCCGCCGCGCTGCGCGGTGCGGCAAAGGTTGGCTTCCTCATCGCAATCGCGGCGTCGATCACGATCGAGGCGATCGGCGCGTGGTGCTACACCAGCGTGACCGACGCTGCGATCTTCGCAGTCCCATCGGGGCCCGATAAGATGCGCGCGGCCTGGCAATGGAGGAACGCACCCTTTGTCACGTCCCTCAGGAACGGCCCCTCCCCACCGGAACTGACAATCCACTTTCGCGGAGTCCTCGATGAGCTCCAGTCCGATGGCCGCAGCGTCACGATTGTCAACGCGGGCGAGCAGGCAACCGCTGCCGGATGGGCACTCGCCGGAGACGCAACACCTCTTCAGGTGGGCCTCATGATCGATGGCGTGCAGGGGCCGGCTTCACGCACCTTCTTCGACCGGCCTGATGTCCGGACATCGCTTGGCGTCGAGAGTCCCGCCGGCTGGCTGATTCCGTTCGACACTGCGCAACTCGAGCCTGGTGACCATCGCATTGCCGCTTTCGCATGGAACTCGATGAAAGGAGATATGTATTACCTGGGTGAGCGCATGCTGAGAATTCGCGAGCCTGAGCGACAGGAGCGCAACGCAGCAGGAGGCCGTCGAAAGGATTTCGACCGGGCGTTCGAGACAGCCGCCGCGCGCGTTCGCGATCATCAGCAGGCTGCCGGCTACTGGCTCACATCATTCACGTCGAGTACCCGTTTCGAGCAACCCGCCGTGGAGATGAACACCTTCCTGACCTCCTTCATGATCGATCTATTGGATCCGATGGAAGATCCGGCCAGGATGGGAGAAACCCTCCGGCGCGCACGCCAGCATCTCACCGCACAGATCGGGCCTGGCGGCCTCGTGCGGTATCACGGTCTCCCGGACGGTCCAGGCATCGGTACTCTCGGATGCGCGATCACACCTGATACGGATGACACCGCTCTGGTCTGGAGAATTGCTCCAGGTCGGGACCGGCGCCAGCTCGCTGCTGCGCTGAAGACCATCAGCGAATACCGCACGGAGGAGGGACTCTACCGGACATGGCTCGCTTCGCCTGAAAACTATCAGTGTCTCGATCCGGGCAAAGACCCGAATCCTCCCGACATCGCCATCCAGATGAATCTGCTGCTCCTTCTGGCTAACGAGCAACCTGCGGCCGCTCGCGCGCTCTGCGAGTCGATTCGTGCAGTCGTCGACGAGGATCGAGTGTGGGTCTACTATCGCGTGTCGCCGCTCATCGCGATGACGCGTCTGCCGGACATGGAACGCGCTGGCTGCGCGATCGAGCTGCCGGAGTCGAGAATGCGGACGCGAGTGCAGGAGCAGGAAATCTGGGTGTCGGCCCTCCGGCTGCTCAACGACGCGCAGAAGCCTCGAACAGCGGTTGATACAGTCGAGATCGGTACGTTGCTTGAACGGATTTCCGCCGACGATTTTGCTATGCTGCACGCGAACCCGCCGCTCATCTACCACAATGATCTGACTGCATCCGTTTCGAGATACTACTGGTCAGAGGACTTCGGCTACGCGCTCTGGCTCAGGCTCGCTCACATCCATGATCAAATCCAGGAAACAGACAAGAATCACTGAAGCTGCAGTTCCACCTGCCCCTCCCATCAAGGCTCTGCCTCGGCTGGCGATCGCAGCGATTCCTGAAACCCGGGTTGCAGTCCGTCATGAAAATCGCTTCCGCCGTTACCTGTCCTGTCTCCGCACCGAAGAGATTCTGCTCCTTCAGGGTCCACCCTTCTTCGGCGCTGTTTTCGCGCTGCGTGATCTCTCGGTGAAGATCATCTTACCGATGGCCATCCTCGCGATCGCGAATCTGCTCCTTATGGCGCATGTATTTTTGATCAACGACTGGTCCGGCCTGACCGGCGATCTCGAAGATCCGAACAAAGCCGCCAGCGTCTTCGCGGCTCGAGGGGTAGGACGCAAGGCAGTGGCACGCATCTCCGCCGGACTTGTCGCCGCCAGCCTCGCTCTGTTCGGCTACCTCGGCAGAGATATGCTGCTTCTTGCGGCGGCGATCGCGATGCTGAGCGCACTCTATTCGCTGCCCCGGTTCAACCTGAAGGGCCGTCCAGTCTTCAATTCCGTCGCGCACCTGACGGGAGGGATCCTGCACTTTCTCCTCGGCTATTCACTGTTCAGCACCATCGATGGGCGGGGCATTGCCATCGCCATGTTCTTCGCGTTGACGTTCGTTGCCGGTCATCTGACGCAGGAAGTTCGTGATCGCGACGGGGATTCGCTGAACGGCATCGGAACGAACGCGGTGATTTTCGGGTCCCGGCGCACCTTCCTGGCGGGCCTGATCGTGTTCGGACTCGCGTACGCTGTGCTCGTCGGAATGGCCGTCGGGGGAATTCTCCCGCTGCCTCTTGCCGCGATGGGATTCCTCTATTTCATTCACCTCCGCTGGTCGCTCCGGACGCTGCGCGAAGATCTCAGCTACGCGAGCATCGTGAAGCTGCAGGGGCGCTACCGAGCGCTGTACTCGTTGATCGGATTGTCCATGATCGTTGCGCTGTCTCTCACGATCTCGGCGTCGCACCCATAGCGCCGCGTGTCAGGAAGCTCGCGGACGACATCATCGAGGCCCAACGTAAAGAGATCGCCGAGATGAAAGCCCTGATCAGCGAGCTCGAAAACGGGAGATAGGCTGAAGAAGGTGTCATCCTGAGAGACTGTGAAATGATCAACAGGATGTGTCATCCCGAGCGTCGAGCGAGGGATCTGGGCGGTGGCTCCTCTCGAAGGC
>JBGSYJ010000458.1:0-2660 GCA_041750915.1 Thermoanaerobaculia bacterium
GGACTGGTCATTCATGAGAGGTTCCTGACGGGTGAGATGAATTGCATCGGGATCTTACCAGCAGCTCAAGCCTGAGCCGTCCGATCGTAGCCGAGCTCGGCGAGAAGATCTCCCGCGACTTGGAGGAATGCCTGCTGGTCAGGAGGATCCATCTTCGACTTCCAGCGTTCCACCCGCTCCGTTGCCGGGGGCGAGGCGGTAAGCTCATGGATCTGTCGCCTTGCTTCGGGAGAGACTCCCTTTCCCGGAGAGCTCCGTGGGGATTGAAGCTCGGCGATTCGGCCTGACGCCGTCTTGTGATAGTCCAGCATGGAAGAATCCCACGGAAGCTCGATGAAGTCGGCAACCCGACGAAGAGTCCGTTCTGGATCCATAACGAGATCTTCGAACCTGATCTCCAAGCAGTGCCTGACCTTCAACCCCTCCTGCCTCCCCTCAATCACGTTCGCCGCCCACCATTGCGCCACCTCTTCGGCGGTCTTGTGACCTGAATGGGGTCCGAACCAGAGATCTGCGATCGAAAGGCTGACATCCCTCCCGTCGCGAATGATGTGAATGAACCGGCTCTCCGGGAGGACGGCTTCGATCGCCGTCATCTGAGTCAGGTAAGTCGGAGTCTTGTCTCCCCATCGCTCCTTGCCGAATCGCGCCGCGTACGACAGGAAGAAAGCACGGATGGCATTGGTGATGTCGAACGGATCGTCGATTCGGGCGCGGATCGTTTCAATATCGAGATGATGATCAGGCCAGGCGAAGTGCTGCTCGAGAGAGGTAACAAATGTGTGGGAGGGATTATCGGCGCGCGCACACGCTTCGACGAGTCCCGGGATGAAGTGGGTCTCAGGCGGAATTGCGAGCGCCGGATGGGCATCCAGCATCAATCGCAGAAGCGTCGTTCCGGAGCGCGGGACGCCGACGATGAATGGCGCGGGAGGGAGAGTCACGATCGAGTCTTTTGCCGTGGCCTGGGCTCAGGCGATCCATACAGTCTTGATGTTCACGAACTCCCGTATTCCGTACTCTCCCAGCTCGCGGCCGTAGCCGGAACGGCGGATCCCGCCGAAAGGAAGTCGGGCGTCGGAGGCGACCATCGCATTGATGAAGACCTGGCCCGATTCGATCCCATCGATGAAACGCTGTTGTTCGCCGGGATCGTTTGTCCAGGCGCTGGCCCCGAGTCCGAACGGGGTGCTGTTCGCCAGGCGGATAGCATCATCGATGTCCTGCGCACGAAAGAGCGACGCGACCGGACCGAACAACTCTTCGGCATATGCAGGGGCGGACTTCGGGATATCGCTCAGCACGGTCGGCTCGAAGTAGTTTGGTCCCAGATCTTTCAGCCGCCGCCCACCTGCCAGGAGCCGTGCGCCGGCTTCGACCGAACGCTGCACCTGCCCCTCGAGCTCCTCCGCGATGGCGGTGGTTGCGAGAGGGCCGATGTCTGTCGATTCTTCGAGAGGGTCGCCGACCGTCAATCGCTTCATAGCCGCTGTGAACTTCTCTTCGAACTCATCCGCGACTTTGCCAACGACGATGAAGCGCTTCGCAGCGATGCACGACTGCCCATTGTTGATGATTCTCGCCTTGACCGCGACCTCGACGGCGCGATCGAGGTCAGCCGAAGGCATGACGATGAACGGATCGCTGCCGCCCAGCTCGAGAACAGTCTTCTTGATGCCGCGCCCTGCAGAGGCAGCGACATCGCTACCAGCCGGCTCGCTTCCCGTGAGTGTCGCGGCGCGAACGCGATCGTCTTCCAGAAGCGCCGCGACCTGATCCGATCCAATCAACAGTGTCTGAAAAGCGCCCTCGGGAAAGCCGGCATCGAGAAAGATCTGCTCGATCGCGAGCGCCGAGCGGGGAACGTTTGACGCGTGCTTGAGAAGTCCCGTGTTCCCGGCCATCAGTGCCGGCGCTGCGAAACGGAAGACCTGCCAGAAGGGAAAGTTCCATGGCATCACAGCGAGAATGACGCCGAGCGGCTGGAACGTAACGAAGCTTCGAGCTGCGTTCGTTTCGATGACCTCATCCGCGAGGTAGTGTTCCGCGTGCTCGGCGTAGTGCCGGCAGACGGTCGCGCACTTTGCGACTTCCGCAATGGCCGACCCGATCGGCTTTCCCATCTCGAGCGTGATCATCCGACCATACTCGGACTTTCGATCCTCGAGAATCTGTGCGGCCTTGTTCATCGCCACAGCTCTTTCACTGTACGACGTCAGTCGGAAGCGAGCGGCGACATCGGTCGCAAGGGAGAGTCTGGCTTCAATTTCACTCGAGTTCAGAGCGTCGAACGATTCGAGAGTCTCTCCAGTCGCGGGATTGATGGTTGCGATGCTCACTCAGCCCCCTCCGGCCGGAATCTTATCGCAGTCCTTGACAACTCCAGTTTGTAAATATATGTTTATTTACTAATGGGGCGACCACCAACGATTACCCGGGAGCAAGTTCTCAATGCAGCGAGGCCCCTGTTTATCCGTAAAGGCTTTGCGGCGACCACGCTTGCAGACATCGGGCGGGAGCTCGATGTGACCCCTGCTGCCGTTCTCCGGCACGCCCACTCGAAGCAGGCGCTTTTCGATGACGCGATGCGCATGGGCGAAACGTTGGTTCCGAACGTCGTGCTGGAGCTGAGGCAGGTCGATCCGTCTTCGGATCCGCGC
>JBGSYJ010000459.1:0-8033 GCA_041750915.1 Thermoanaerobaculia bacterium
GGACTGGTCATTCATGAGAGGTTCCTGACGGGTGAGATGAATTGCATCGGGATCTTACCAGCAGCTCAAGCCTGAGCCGTCCGATCGTAGCCGAGCTCGGCGAGAAGATCTCCCGCGACTTGGAGGAATGCCTGCTGGTCACGAGAAGTCATCTCCGAACTCCACCGACGCACCCTATCCGTTGCCGGAGGCAGCGAAGTGCGCTGATGGATCTGGCGTCGGGTTTCCGGAGGGATTCCCTGCCCTGCCGAGAAACGGGTGGATTCAAACTCGGCGATTCGGGCTGCAGCGGTTCGGTGATAGTCGAGCATCGAAGAGTTCCAGGGAAGCTCGACAAACTCGGCAATCCGCCTGAGAGTCGGTTCAGGATCCATCACCAGATCCTCGAACTTCACCTCCATATAGTGCGCGACCTTCGCCCCCTCCTGCCGCCCTTCAATGATTCTTGAAGCCCACCATTGCGCCACCTCTTCGGCGGTCTTGTGACCTGAATGAGGTCCGAACCAGAGATCTGCGATCGAGAGGCTGACATCCCTCCCGTCGCGAATGATGTGAACGAACCGGCTCTCCGGGAGGACGGCTTCGATCGCCGTCATCTGAGTCAGGTAGGTCGGAGTCTTGTCTCCCCACCGCTCCTTGCCGAATCTGGCCGCGTACGACAGGAAGAAAGCACGGATGGCATTGGTGATGTCGAACGGATCGTCGAGTCGGGCGCGGATCGTTTCGATCTCGAGATGATGATCGGGCCAGGTGAAGTGCTGCTCGAGAGAAGTAAGAAAAGTATGAGAGGGACTATCGGCGAGTGCACACACCTCGACGAGTCCGGGGATGAAGTGTGTCTCAGGCGGAACTGCGAGCGCCGGATGGGCATCCAGCATCAATCGCAGAAGCGTCGTTCCGGAGCGCGGGACGCCGACGATGAATGGCGCAGGAGGGAAAGTCACGATCGAGTTTTTTGCCGGGGCATGGGCTCAGGCGATCCATACAGTCTTGATGTTCACGAACTCCCGTATTCCGTACTCTCCCAGCTCGCGGCCGTAGCCGGAACGGCGGATCCCGCCGAAAGGCAGTCGGGCGTCGGAGGCGACCATCGCATTGATGAAGACCTGACCCGATTCGATCCCATCGATGAAACGCTGTTGTTCGCCGGGATCGCTCGTCCAGGCGCTGGCCCCGAGTCCGAACGGGGTGCTGTTCGCCAGGCGGATAGCATCATCGATGTCCTGCGCACGAAAGAGCGAAGCGACAGGGCCGAACAACTCTTCGGCATAGGCAGGGGCGGACCGCGGGATATCGCTCAGCACGGTCGGCTCGAAGTAGTTTGGTCCCAGATCTTTCAGCCGCCGCCCACCTGCAAGCAGCCGTGCGCCGGCTTCGACCGAACGCTGCACCTGCCCCTCGAGCTCCTCCGCGATGGCGGTGGTTGCGAGAGGGCCGATGTCCGTCGATTCGTCGAGAGGGTCGCCGACCGTCAATCGCTTCATAGCCGCTGTGAACTTCTCTTCGAACTCATCCGCGACTCCGCCAACGACGATGAAGCGCTTCGCAGCGATGCACGACTGCCCATTGTTGATGATTCTCGCCTTGACTGCGATCTCGACTGCGCGATCGAGGTCAGCCGAAGGCATGACGATGAACGGATCGCTGCCGCCCAGTTCGAGAACAGTCTTCTTGATACCGCGCCCTGCAGTGGCAGCCACGTCGCTACCAGCTGGCTCGCTCCCCGTGAGTGTCGCTGCGCGAACGCGATCATCTTCCAGAAGGGCCGCGACCTGACCCGATCCGATCAGCAGAGTCTGAAAAGCGCCCTCGGGAAAGCCGGCCTCGAGAAAGATCTGCTCGATCGCGAGCGCCGAGCGGGGAACGTTTGACGCGTGCTTGAGGAGTCCTGTGTTTCCGGCCATCAGTGCCGGCGCTGCGAAACGGAAGACCTGCCAGAAAGGAAAGTTCCATGGCATCACAGCGAGAATGACGCCGAGCGGCTGGAACGTAACGAAGCTTCGAGCGGCGTTCGTTTCGATGACCTCATCCGCGAGGTAGTTTTCGGCGTGCTCGGCGTAGTGCCGGCAGACGGTCGCGCACTTTGCCACTTCCGCAATGGCGGACCTGATCGGCTTTCCCATCTCGAGCGTGATCATCCGTCCGTACTCGGACTTTCGATCCTCGAGAATCTGCGCGGCCCTGTTCATCGCCAAAGCTCTTTCGCTGTACGACGTCAGTCGGAAGCGAGCGGCGACATCGGTCGCGAGGGAGAGTCGGGCCTCGATTTCACTCGAGGTCAGAGCGTCGAACGACTCGAGAATTTCCCCCGTCGCAGGGTTGATGGTTGCAATGCTCACGGTTCCTCCAGCCGGAATCTTATCGCAGTGGCGGAGCCGCCCTTGACAACCAGAATTTGTAAATATATGTTTATTTACTAATGGGACGACCACCGACGATCACCCGGGAGCAGGTTCTCAATACGGCGCGGCCCCTGTTCATACGCAAAGGTTTCGCCGCGACGACGCTGGCAGACATCGGGCGCGAGCTCGATGTGACCCCTGCCGCCCTTCTCCGGCACGCCCGCTCGAAGCAGGCGCTTTTCGATGATGCGATGCGCATGGGCGAAACCGTGGTTCCAAACGTCGTTCTGGAGCTGCGGCAGGTCGATCCGTCGTCGGATCCGCGCGAGGTACTGCGGCGTGTAGCCACCGAGATGATTCCCTTCTTCATCCACAAGCTTCAGGAGAACATCGGGGTCTATGTCCATTCCCGTTCGCTCTCGGTGACGGTTCCGATCGAAGCCGATGGCAACACGCCAGCTGCCAGGGCTCTGGCCGTCTTCGAGAACTACTTCAGGCGTGCGCGGGAAGCAGGGCGCATCTCACGGAAGATCGAACCGCGCGCTGCAGCGCATCTGTTCGTCGGATCTCTCCAGTCCTACGTGCTCGTCAACTATGTGATCAAAGCCGAAGCAAAGCCATTTCCGATCGACCGATACATCGACTCACTGATGCAGCTATGGACCGACGGAGTGATCGTCAACGAGAAGCGGCAGACGACGCCGCGGAGGAAGAAGTAATGGCAGGCAGGAAACACGTCGCCAGGATCGTTGTCGGAATCGCACTCGCAATGGGAATTGCAGCAGCGCTCGTTCTCTACGTCCGCGAGCGAGGCTCCGATGAGTCGTTCGTGCTGTCCGGAACGATAGAAGCTCACAGCGCACGCGTCGGCTCGGTGACGGGAGGACGGATCGCGAGGATACTGGTCGTTGAAGGTGATCGCGTGACGACGGGTCAGCGGATCGCTGAGATCGAGACAGACCAGATCGATCTGCAGATTGCCGAGCAACAGTCGGCGATCGCCTCAGCCGAGGCGCAGGTGAAGAACCTCGAAGAAGGTCCGCGCCAACCTGAGATCGATCGAGCGGCGGTGATAGCGGCAAGCGCAGAGACTGACCGGCGCAGGTTCGATCAGCTGTATCGCGAGGGTGTCGTCTCAAAGTCGGAGCTCGACTCGAGAACGGCTCTGGCCCGTACTACCGCGAAAGAACTGCAGCTTCTCGAGGCTGGCACCCGTCCGAATGAGATCGAGGCTGCAAGGGCTCAACTGGAACAGGCACGAGCGCGGCTCGCATCGATCGAACAGCAGAAGACCGAATCAAAGGTGGAAGCCCCGTTCGGGGGAGTCGTGCAGTCGATCGCAGTCAGGCCCGGAGATCTTGTCGCGCCGAATCAGCCGGTCGCCGAGCTCATCCAGGATTCAGAGCTCTGGGTTCGAGCATTCGTTCCCGCGACTGAGGTGGGACTGGTGACGCTGGGAATGCCCGCCGCCGTCGCGGTCGACAGTCATCCCGGACGCCGGTTCGCGGGCAGAGTCACTCAGATCGACACGCGCGGTGAGTACACGCCTCGCAATGTACAGACGAGGAAGCAACGCGCCGACCAGGTGTTTGGCTTCAAGGTCACACTCGACGCCGATCCCATACTTAAGCCAGGCATGGCCGCCGACATCGATCTGTCCTCGGGAACTGAACCTCGATGAGCGCCGATATCGGGATTGACGTGCGAAACGTCAGCCGTTCGTTTGGCAAGGTGAGGGCACTCGACGACATCACCCTCCAGGTGCCGCGTGGAGAGATCTTCGGATTGCTCGGGCCAAACGGATCCGGAAAGTCGACGCTCATCCGCATCCTCTGCGGCTTGCTCGAGCCCAGCGCGGGATCCGCTCTCGTTGATGGATACGACGTCGAGAAAGAGGGCGAGCAGGTACGAAGGCATATTGGTTACGTGTCGCAGCAGTTCTCGCTTTATCGCGATCTCACCGTCAATGAGAACCTCGAATTCTTCGCATCGATCTACGGCCTGCGAGGCGCGGAAAAAAAGGAGAGGAAGGAATGGGCGATCGAGCTGACTCACATCGCACCTTACCGAGACCGGCTCGCAGGAGCCCTCTCAGGTGGCTGGCGACAACGCCTTTCACTCGCCGCGGCGATGATGCACCAGCCGCGTGTCCTGTTTCTCGATGAGCCCACTGCCGGCATCGATCCCGTCGCGCGCCGTGAGCTATGGGACCTGCTCTTCAGTCTCGCCGCTACGAACGTGACGTTGTTCGTCACGACGCACTACATGGATGAAGCCGAACGCTGCGCGTGGGTTGCGTATTTGTATCTGTCGAAGCTCATCGTGGCAGGCAGGCCGGACCATCTCAAAGACCTTCCGGAAGTTACGCCGGAAGGAACGAGGCGAGTCGAGG
This sequence comes from Thermoanaerobaculia bacterium, assembly GCA_041750915.1. GTDB lineage: Bacteria > Acidobacteriota > Thermoanaerobaculia > Gp7-AA8 > Gp7-AA8 > JBGSYJ01. Next base: position 4,735 of record JBGSYJ010000459.1, read on the forward strand.
CGAAGTGCGATGCCGGAGTAGCGGCGCTCATGACCTCGTCGCGCACGCTGCCGTATGTTCGCGCAGCGACGATCTTCGGCACATCGCTCCACCTGCTCATCGATGCTGATGTGAGGGACGACAAGGTGGACGGCGATCTGGAGCGCTTCGGTCTCGGCGACGTCTCGGTACGCCCGATCGAACCGTCGCTCGAGGATGTGTTCGTACGCCTGACAGAAACGCGTGGACGCGCACTCGAAATGGCCGCGGCCGCGGCGAGCACTCACCGATGAACGGCTTCACGGCAATTTTCAGGAAGGAATTCGTGCAGATGCTGCGCGACCGCGGAACCCTCGGGTTCACGATCGCAGTGCCCGTCTTTCAACTCGTCCTATTCGGGCTGATCGACACAAACGTCAAACATGTGGCGACCGTTGTGTTCGATCAGAGCCGGACCTCCGAGTCGCGGAAGCTTCTGCGGGATTTCGTCAACACGAGTCTTTTCGACATCGTCGACGAGGTGAGCTCCAGAGAGCAGCTTCAGCGAGAGATCGTGGCTGGACGGGCCTCGGTCGGCATCGAGATACCTCCCGATTATTCGCGTGAAATCGTGGGAGGGCGCCCGGCGGAGGTACTGGTGCTCATCGACGGGTCCGACTCAGCGATCGCGTCACAGACACTGGCCGCTGCAAACGGCGTTACGCTTCAGCAGTCCCTGTCGGGAATGATCGAGTCCGGAGCCGGACTGAAGATCGAGGCGCATCCGATCATGCTTTTCAATCCTGACTCGCGAAGCGCGAACCTTCTCATCCCCGGCCTCGTCGCGATTCTGCTCACGTTCTCCGGAACGATTCTTTCCGCGTTTGCGATCGTCAGGGAACGGGAGCGCGGCACGCTCGAGCAGCTCATGGTCACGCCCGTGAGTCCGATCGCTGTGGTCGTGGGCAAGATCCTGCCGTACCTCGCAGTTGCGTACGTCCAGTTGATCATCGTGCTGCTGCTGATGCGTTGGGTATTCCTCGTACCGATTCACGGCAGCGTCACGCTTCTTCTGGCACTTTCGTCCGTCTATCTGATCGCACTGCTCTCGCTCGGTCTCGTGATCTCGTCCAGGTCCGGATCGCAGATGGAAGCGATGCAGAAGGCGCAGATGTTTCTACTGCCCTCGATCATGCTCTCCGGGTACATCTTTCCCCTCTCTTCACTGCCGGGTCCGCTGCGGGTCCTGTCGAGCATCCTTCCGGCAACTCACTACATAGCGATCTCGCGCGGCATCATCATTCGCGGAGCCGGCTTCGCAGATCTCTGGCCCTCGGTGACGGCACTGGTCATCATTTCGGCAGTATTGATCGCGATGAGCGCGCGGGCGTTTCAGAAGACGATTTCATGAGAGTAGACAGTACACAGTAGACAGGAGACAGTAGCCCGCCCTACCGGGAGCTTTCTCTACTGTCTACGTCTTCTATCTACTTCCCTCACGGACGGTGGAAGTGTTGTGAGGGGCGAAGTAGAAGGAACTCAGGACGCAGGAAATAGCGGCCCGCCCCGGACGGCCGCACTGTTTGCGCGATTTACATCGCCGTTGTTAGGAAAGTAGAAGGAAACAGAAGACAGTAGAGAGCTCCGGGTAGGGCGGGCTACTGTCTCCTGTCTACTGTGTACTGTCTACTAGCACCTCACAACACATACCGACTCAGATCCTCATCCTGAATGATGCTCTCGAGCGCGTTCTGTACGTACGCAGCGTCCACGACGACCTCCTGGCCGTTCATGTCGTTCGCCTTGAACGACAAATCATCGAGGACCCGTTCGAGGATCGTGTGCAGACGTCTCGCGCCGATGTTCTCTGTCCGCTGATTGACCAGTGCGGCAAATCGGGCCAGCTCGTTGACCGCTTCGTCTGAAAAGCGAAGCGTTACACCTTCGGTTGCGAGCAGTTCTCGATACTGCATCGTGAGCGCGTTCTTCGGTTCCTGCAGGATCCTCGCGAAGTCTTCCTCGGTCAATGACTCGAGCTCGACGCGGATCGGAAATCGGCCCTGCAGTTCCGGGATCAGATCCGACGGTTTCGATACGTGGAATGCTCCGGCGGCAATGAACAGAATGTGGTCTGTCTTCACCATTCCATATTTCGTGTTGACCGTGGTGCCTTCGACGATCGGCAGGAGATCGCGCTGAACTCCCTCGCGTGACACGTCGGGCCCACCGCCGTGCGAGCTGCCCTTTTCGCGACCGGCGATCTTGTCGATCTCATCGAGAAAGACGATCCCGCTCTGCTCCACGCGATGAATCGCATCGCGCGCAACCGCGGACTGGTCGATGAGCTTCTCGGCTTCTTCGGCAATCAGAATGTCACGCGCGTCTGAGACGCTTACCTTCTTCCGCTTCGAACGACCTCCACCGAACAGGCCCGGCATCATGTCCTTGACGTTGATGCCGACGTCTTCGACACCCTGGTTCGAGATGATCTCGAAAGAGGGAAACCCCTGCTCTTTGACGTCGAGCTCGACTTCGCGCTCCTCGAGACGTCCTTCATCGAGCCACCTGCCGAGCTTCTCTCGCGTTTCCTCTGAGCGCTCGGGCTCCGGTTCCTCGCTTCCAACGAATGCAGGCCGAGGAACGGAGCGGCGGATATCCGGCAGCAGCAGATCGAGCAGCCGTTCGCGGGCCGCCATCTCCGACTGCATGCGAACCGATTCCGCCTTCTCCTCGCGGATCAGCTTCACTCCCAGTTCGGTCAGGTCGCGGACAATCGATTCGACATCGCGTCCGACATAGCCGACCTCCGTGAATTTCGATGCTTCGATCTTCAGGAACGGAGAATGCGTCAGCTTCGCAAGTCGTCTCGCGATCTCTGTCTTTCCCACGCCCGTGGGTCCGATCATGATGATGTTCTTCGGTGCGACTTCGTCCCGCAGCTCCGCGGAAAGCTGTTGCCGCCGCCACCGATTCCTGAGAGCGATCGCGACCGCTCGTTTGGCTGCGTGCTGCCCGACGATGTACTTGTCCAGCTCTTCGACGATGCGTCGTGGAGTCAGGCTGTCTGCCGTTTCTGTTGCCAGGGTCTCCCCGGGAAGGATGATTACCATGATTGTCGTCCTCTTGCGCTGGTGACGGCCCTCTCGTCGCTCCGCCGTTCGGGAGGCTGATCGGGAGCGCCCGTTCTACAGCGTTTCGACCGTGATGTGGTCGTTCGTATAAATGCAGATCGAAGCCGCAATACGCAGGCCTTCGGCGGCGATCTCCGCGGCGTTCATCTCCGTGTGCTGAAGCAGCGCCCGTGCCGCTGCGAGGGCGTACGAGCCGCCGGATCCGATTGC
>JBGSYJ010000460.1:0-11588 GCA_041750915.1 Thermoanaerobaculia bacterium
GCCATCAGCATGCGCGCGGCAGCCGGATGCGCCGGCAGCGCGAGCTCTGCGTGGCGAATGGAGTCATCGAACTGCCCCATGCGAAGAAACACTTCCGCCATCGACATGGCCGTTCCGGGAACGAGCATCGGGGCCACTTCAATGGTCTTCTTGTACGCCGCAATCGCATCCTCGGGCTTCCCGGTGCGGTCCAGGGCCTTTGCAAGCTGCGTCCAGGCGTCAGCAAACGACGGGTTTCGCTTCACGACATCCTCGAGTATCGCAATCGCCTCGGAGTACTCACCTTTTGCAACCAGAGCATTTGCTTTTCCGGTGCTCTCGAGGTCGGCGATGCCATCTTTCGGGTCCGGTAGAGCTCCGCCGGACGGCGATGCACTCGCTGATCCGAGATATCCAAGAGCGGCGAGCTTTGCTGCCTCTTCGGGATCGATGTTCTTCGGCAGCTCGAGCTCCCGCGGATGCTTCTTCACGTCATCGCGCATGGAGGCATAGACGCGTCGCTGCTCACTGAGAATATTCTTCGTCTCGGCGGGGTCCGAGGCGATGTCGTAGAGCTCGGGCCGCGGAGCATCAATGTAGTGGTAGCGGGAATCGACGAGGGAGGCGAGGTCGCTCCAGCCCAGATGGATGCGAGGGTACATCGTCTCGCTATAGATTCTCCGATCGCCTGGCACATTGCCTCGCGCGATCTCAACGAGTGAGGTTCCCGTGACATTCTCCGGGATCCGGATTCCGGCAAGCCCGGCCACGGTGGGAAAAAGATCGATCAGCTGCACCGGCGTGTCGACACGCGTTCCCTTCATCTCGCCGTTCGGCAGCTTTACGAAGAGTGGAACGTGGATGGCTTCCCGATAGAGAAAGATGCCGTGCTGCGCTTCGCCATGATCTCCGAGCCCTTCTCCGTGGTCGGACATCAAGATGATCGTCGCGCGGTCGTAAACACCGTTCGCCTTCAATGTCTGAAAGAACTTTTCCAGATAGGAGTCGGTCGTTGCGATCTCGCCGTCGTACGGACTCGAGGCGTACTGAGCGCGGTATGGCTCGATCGGTTCGTACGGCGCATGCGGCTCGAAGAGGTGAAGAAAATAGAAGAACGGCTGACCCTTCTTTCCTTCGATCCAGCTGATCGCAGACGCGACTGTCTGGTCGCCTGAGCGCTCGAGCTCGCCCATCGATCCACCTTCGGAAGAACGGTCGATGCGGTCGTCGTAATCATCGAACAGTGCGCCGAGACCAGTAACGCTGCGCATCACGTAGGCGGAAACGGCGGCTCCGGTCGCGAAACCTTTCGCCTTGAGAAGTGACGGAAGGTTCGCGTGCGCACTCCCGTCGAAGCGGTATCCGAGGTTGTTGCGAACTCCGGTCGCTTCGGGAAGAAGCCCTGTGAGCATAGTCACGTGAGACGGGAGCGTGAGCGGAACGTGCGAGTACGCGTTCTCGAAGACGATCGAGTCGGCAGCGAAGCCGTCGATGGCTGGCGTCTTCACGCCAGCGTAGCCGTAAATGGGAAGCCGATCGGCACGCAGAGTATCGACGGAGATGATGATGATGGGCGCAAGCTCGGAACCGGGAAGAGCGCCCGCGACCGGCTGCTCCTTCCCGCACGAGAGGAGAGCGAGCGCAATGAAAGGCACAACAAGAATCTTTCTGATCATCACAAGCCGCGCAAACATGGACTCGGGTTGAGACATTTCGACGGTGCGGTTCCCCTCTCCCCGTGTGAACGGGGAGAGGGGTCAGGGGTGAGGGGCCGTGCAAGCAATTCTGATGTGACCCTTGGCAGGGGCAGCTGCAAGCCCTCAACGCCCCTCTCCCGGCGCGCGAAGACCTGGCAAGCCCTGAACATCGCTGCGAACCCGCACGCCACCCTCTCCCCGTTCACACGGGGAGAGGGAAAGGCGCCCCTCAAGGCGCCTCCGAGGTACGATTCTCTTGTGAAGCATCAATCGAGAGAGCTCACTGCTCGCGTACCCCGCCGGATGCGACAGTCGATGACGGATGCGGAGAAGCTTGCATGGGCGGTCGTCCGGAGAAAGGGCGTCGCCGGATACAAGTTTCGAAGGCAGCATCGAATCGGCCGAGCGGTGCTCGACTTTTACTGTCCTGAAGTCCGTATAGCCTTCGAGCTCGATGGTGAACCCCATTTCACTGAAGAAGGACACGCTTCGGATGCAGCCCGCGATGCATGGTTGCGATCGCAGGGGATCTCGGTGATTCGATTGGAGAATCGGGACCTGATCGCCAATCCGGAGCTCGTCATCGAGACGATGAGACAGATCCTCGACAAAGCGCGAGAAGCTCTCGCCACCAATTCCCCTCTCCCCGTGTGAACGGGGAGAGGGGTCAGGGGAGAGGGGCGGTGCAAGCAACTCCAATGTGAACCATTGGCAGCAGCTGCAAGCCCCCAACGCCCCACTCCCGGCGCGCGGCATTCTCGCAAGCCCTGAACCTCGCGGCAAACCCGCGCGCCACCCTCTCCCCGTTCACACGGGGAGAGGGAGAGAACGAAAAGCCACCGCACGTCTATCGTCGCCGGCGCCACATTGCGGCCGTCCGGGCATCGCCAAGCGCTTCGTAGGTTTCGGCGGCCAGGCGGTAGGCCTGCGGAGAAGGGTTGCGCTCGGCCATCTGCTCGAAGAGCGGATCGACTTCGTCGTACTTTTTCTGCAGGACGAGGACGACTCCGAGATTCGCGTAGGCGGTCAGATTCGAGGGGAACATCGCGATCTCGTTGCGGAACGATCGCTCTGCGTCGGCGAGACGGCCGGCTTTCGCATAAGCATCACCAAGGGCGAGCTCCAGATGCTCGACACGCATCCGCTTCGACTGAACCTCGGCGCGCGTCTGCTCGAGGAGTTTCATCGCTTCCCCCGTGCGGCCCTGAGCGCCACGGATCTGCGCGAGTGTCACCATCGCCCGCGGCTTCGCCGCCTCATCGACCATCGCAGCTCGTGCGTGATGCTCGGCCACGTCGTAATTTCCGGTCTCGAGGCCGATGATGGCGAGAATCTGATGTGCACCGGCCGGATTCCGCGCGAGCCCGAGCTCTGCATGTTTCCGGGCTTCATCATACTGCTTGAGTCTCATGAAGACACCCGCCATCGACAGTCCGAACTCCGCTGATGACGTGGGAGCCACGGTGATTCCCTCACGATACGCGGTCAGTGCATCTTCGTAGTGGGCCATGCCTTCGTAAACGCTACCCAGCTTGGCCCAGGCGTCGGCGAAACGGCGATTCGAGGCCAGCACACCTTTCAGCAGCACGACCGCCTCCGCGTGCCTGCCCGCCGTCGTGAGCATGTTCGCCTTCTGCAGGTTCTCCACTTCTTGGATGTGATCCTTCGGATCCGGCAGGGGTCCATCGGCGTCTCTCACCGACCCCACGTAGCCAAGGGCCGCAAGCTTCGCGGCCTCCTCCGGATCGACGTTCGCAGGTGCGGTGATCGCAGCGTCATAGACCTTCATGCGTTCACGCAGCGATGCATAGACGCGTCGCTCGTCCGCGAGAATGTTCTTCTTCTCGCCGGGATCCGCGACGATGTCGTACAACTCGGGCCGCGGCGCCTCTATGAAGTGATACCTGTCCTGAATCAGTGAGCGAAGCTCGCTCCATCCGAGGTGGATGCGCGGGTAGAGGGTCTCCGCGTAGATCGCCCGCTCTGCGCTCAGAACCTGAGCATCGAGAAGATTCACACCACTGCTGCCACGGGGAGCCGACACGCCTGTCAGCGCAGCCACTGTCGGCGCGATGTCGGTGAGGCTGACGGGAGTGGGAATCCGTTCACCCTTCCTCGGGGAGCCCGGGAGCTTGATCATGAGTGGGACCTGCAACGCTTCCCGGTAGAGAAAGACGCCATGCTCAGCTTCACCGTGATCGCCAAGTCCTTCACCGTGGTCGGACAGCAGGATGATCAGAGAATCGTCATAAAGACCCTTCGCCTTCAGGTGAGAAACGAGCTCGCCGATCACGTTATCCGATGCTGCGACTTCAGCATCGTACGGGTCGGCGTAGCGGCTGCGAAACGGTTCGGGCGCCTCATACGGCCCGTGCGGCTCGAAGATGTGAAAGAGGAGAAAAAACGGTTTGCCCGCAACACCGTCGAGCCACGCCGTTGCTGCGGAGAGGGTATCGAGGCCCGCACGTTGAAGTCTTCCCAGTGCAACGCCGGACTCGGAAGCAATCGCGTCGTCGTAGACGTCAAACGCGTCGGACATCCCGGTGTTTCCGCGAAGCACGTAGCAGGAGACCATCGCCGCCGATGTGTAGCCAGCCTCTCCGAGCGCAGCGGTGATCGGCGGGTGTGCTTTCACATCCCAGCGGTAGCCGAGGTTGTTCCGCACGCCGTGCTCGTGAGGAAGGAGGCCTGTGAGGATGGACGCGTGGGACGGAAGTGTGAGCGGCACGTTCGAGTAGGCGCGCTCGAACAGGATTCCATCAGCGGCAAGCGCATCAATTGCAGGGGTGTCGACCTTCGAATAGCCGTACGCGGGAAGGCGGTCGGAGCGGAGCGTGTCGATGGAGATGATGATTACGGGGGCGCCGGGAAAGCTCGCGGTCGCGGCGGGCTTCTCATTGCCGCAACCGGCGAGGGTGAGCAGGAGTGCGAGGAGGATTAAGAACCCCTTTCCCCACCGCAGCGGGGCGAGGGGCAGGGGTGAGGGGCGTTGGGTGCGCAGTAACTCCAGGCGAGAGCAGAGCGAGTTTCCAACGCCCCTCACCCGGCGCGCGACGGCTCCCCGAACCGTCACATTTCCGCGACGGCCGCGCGCCACCCTCTCCCCGTTCACACGGGGAGAGGGTAAGTACGGCGAATGAGTCTTCTGGATCGTCATCAGAAATCATGGAACACAAAACAAAGGCCCCGGCTTTCACCGGGGCCTTCGAATTTACTGCTGTTGCGTACTTCTTAGAACCGCAGGCCGACCGAGAAGCGATAGGTCAGCGGAAGCTGATACGAAGCGACGCCTGTCGCGGTGCCGAAGGTATCGGCCTTGCGCCAGTTGAAGCCCTGAGCCGTGCACTGGGACAGCGGTGTGAACTGCGGGCACTCCCGCGGAGTCTCCGTGAACGGATTGAAGCGATTCGCGTTGATCACGTTGACTGACGAGCTGGGAGTAACGACAGCCTGCTCGTCAAACACATTGATGACTTCGCCCTGGAAGAACAGGTTCACTACGCTGATCGGCAGTGACCAGTTGAGGGCGAGATCCGTCGCCGTCACGTCTTCAGTGCGGAACTCACCACGATCGCTGAAGTAGTACAGCTGTGACGTCGGAGGGGTTGCGTACCCGGGGTTTGTGACGAAGCTTCCAACGTTGACGTTTCCGGTCGCCGAATATGGCGTTCCGGAATCAAAGCGCTGCAACAAGCTGACGTTCACGTTGCCGAGGAAACCGACTGGCTGATCGTACGAAATCCACAGACGTGCTTTGTGTGTCTGATCGTTCGGAAGGAGGCCGACCGGATTGTTCCGTGCAAACGCCTTATACTCACGGTAAGAGTTTACCGTTGCCGGGCCAGGGCCGCTGCCGAAGGTCTCGCCGACCTCATTGCCCTCTGCCTCAGACAGGGTGTAGTTGGCACCCACATTGAGACGATCCATCAGCCGGTAGCTGCCCTGAAGCTGGAGCGCCTGATACGTCTTCTCGACGAGATTCGTGTTGCGGTACTCGACGAAATCGAGAGTCGAAGTACCGGCCTCGATCGTGTCGTTCGGACGGTTCTCTGCGCTGTAGAAGTCGGACCACTCACGGTCGATCAGGTCGGCGCGGATAAAGCCCCTCGATCCGATCTGTCCACCGAAGCCGAGGGTGATCTCGTCGACGTGCGGAGATTCGAGCGAACCATCGAAGCGGGTGTTCAGACCCGGGATACTCGCGAACACCAGGTTATCGGTGTTGTCGTATCCGCCCACTGAGAAGAACCAGCGGAACATCTCCTCGAGCACGCCGAACGAGTCGAGGCCTGAGCCGCGGCCACCGATCTGCGGGCCGTCGTAGTAGTAGCCGAAGGCGGCGGGGTTTCCACCACCACCGACTCCGCCGATGGTCTCCTGAATGCGGGAGACATAGGTGGAGTAGCTGGCGTTGGCCTTGAAGCGGCCGTCGCCCCTGATGTCGTAGGTGATTCCGAGACGGGGGCTGATTGCCGAGTCGTCGGAAATCTTGGTTCCCGCACTGTCGCGTCCGTCGTTCACGTCATAACGCGCGCCGAGGTTGAAGCTCCAGTTCGGGTTCAGGTCCCACTTGTCGTTGATGTAAACCGATTCAGTGACGAAGTCCGACCCCTGAGAAAGTACCAGGATGGGAACGTACTGGATCAGGTCGCCGAAGCTGATGATCGGGCGGAACGTGCCGTCGTCTTCGTATTCCGGCGACATGCCGTAAACATAGACGTCGAAGTTGCTTCCCGACTGGTAGTTGTTGGAGAAGCGCGACTCTGCGAAGTTCTCGTAGCCCGCGACAATGTTGTGCGTGCCGAGACCCTGGCTCGCGAGATAGTAAGTTCCCTTGAGCTGATAGTAGTCGTTTTCGCGGGTCTCAGGATCACAGATGCCGCAGAAGATGGGGGCACCCCATGCGCCGCCAGCAACCGTGAGGTCATACGCCCAGGTTCCGAGAGCGAGGTCGCGGGGGTCGTTCGGGTTGGTCGTGAGGTGATCGCCACCGCTTCCCTCGAACGCGAGTGAGCGCGTGGAGTAACCGAGCTCGATGAGGAAGTTGCTCGTGATGATGCCGTTGTAGTTCGCCGTGATCATCTCACGGGGAAGCTGGCGGCCGTTGATGTCCATCGTCGTGATGTCCCAGCAGCCGAATGCGCAGTGGGGGGTCTGATCGACGGTGTAATCGAGGTACGAGCCGACGAGACTATGACGAGGCGTGATCTGACCCGTCAGCTTGCCTTCGTAGCGCTCGTCCAGCTGCACTGTCGTGGGACGGGCAACCGGAGTCGCCAGAGCTCCACCGTTCTGAAAGAAGCCGGGAAGAGACTGCTCGAAGTAACGTCCCGCGCCGAAGAACCACAGACGGTCGCGAATGATGCGTCCGCCCAGGGTCGCTTCGTACGTCTCGTTGAGCTCGCTGTCCCGACGAGCTTCGCCGCGGTCCGACGGATTCGTCCACGAAGGATTCGTGAAGGAGTCGCGAAGGCTGCCGGAGAACTCGTTTCCGCCCGACTTGGTGATCGCCGAAACGACGCCGCCGGTGAAGCGGCCGAACTCGGCGGAGACGGCACCTGTGATGATGGTCGTCTCCTGAATGGCGTCCTCGATGAAGAGGTTGTCCGTCTGGCCGCGAACGTTCTCGTTCGTGACCGCGCCGTTGATCAGATAGAGCGTGTCGTACGCATATCCGCCACCGACGACGGTCTGTCCACCCGGACCGTTGGTCGTGACGCCCGGGGCCAGGGAGACTGTCGCCTGGACCGTGCGGCCGATCGGAAGATCCTCGATCAGCTGAGCGTCATAGTTCGCCTGCACTTCCTGCGTCTCGAGGACCGCGGGAGCTGCAGCCGTAACGGTGATCGCCTCGGCCATTGCGGAAAGACGCATGTTCGCGTTTGCCCGGGCCGTACCACCGAGGGTTACGCGCGTGGTCGTCGTCACCGGCTGCATGCTCTCCATTTCGAACACCACCGTGTAGGTGCCAGGCGGAAGTGCCGCGAAATTGAAGTTGCCGTTGACGTCCGAATACGCGGTACGCGTTCCCTGAAGCGCCGGAGACGAGATCGTCACCGTGACGCCGGGGAGCGGTGCGCCGTCCATCTGGACGCTTCCCGTCATCGTGCCCGTATTCTGGGCAAATGCCGGAATAGCGACCAGCAGCAGCGCTGCCATCACCACAAAACTGCGTTTCAAAAACTTCATTCCTACCTCCATTTGTTGTGTAACTCCGATGAAACGTTCCCGTAACCGGGGACTGCAACCTGTTCACTGAATTGCAAGAATGCCAGCAGACCCGCGGCTCAGCTAAAGCCCGGCTGGCGAACGACTTGTCTGATTAGTGTGTCCGAATGCATCCAATCGTTTGAAGAAACGTGTCAATTTCTCGTAATTTCGACACAATAATCCGGTCAATGGACCAGCGCAAGTGTCAATCTCGCCCATCTCTGTAACGCACGGCAACCGATCGGTCACTTCATTGCGGCGCCGGATTCGAGGTGCACAGGAGTCGTGGTTGTAACGGAACGTGTTCGTCTCCGTGCAGATTGTATCCCATCCGTAACACGATGACGAAAGTGTAGAAGTTATTAGCCTATGTCTTCGGCGGGAGCTTCACTGTTGCAGCAGCCGGGTGTCATCCTGAGCGCAGCGAAGGATCCCCCGAAGCCTTGCGAGACAGCCAGTAGCAGGGGATCCTTCGCTGCGCTCAGGATGACACTTGCTCCCGCGGGCACCTCAAGTTGACGCCATCGTGGGCGGGAGCCCGACGCCGCTTAGCGGAGAATGCGCGCGAGCGCGGGACGCAGCTCCGTATCACGGAACCCGTACCCTTCGGACGCGGTCCGTTCCGGGATCACCCTCTGACTTCCCAGAAGAAGTGCATCGGCCATCTCCCCCAGGGCGAGACGCAGAGCCGGCGCGGGCGCAGGCACAAAGCTCGGACGCTTCATCACGGAGCCCAGCGTCGAGGCGAACTCGCGGTTCCGGACGGGCTCAGGGGCAGTCGCATTGAATGTGCCCTGCACCGCGGGTGTTTCAATCGCCCAGCGGATCATCGAGACGATGTCCTCGAGGCTGACCCACGACATCCACTGTTGACCGTTGCCGGTGGGGCCGCCGGCAAAGAGGCGGAATGGGAGCATCATCTTCGGAAGCGCTCCTCCATCCTTGCCGAGGATGATACCGAAACGAAGAATCACGACGCGGACCGCAGGGTTCGCCGCGCCGGCAGCCGCCTCCCATTTCCGGACAACGTCGGAGAGAAAGTCGCTGCCGGGTTCGGATTTTTCAGTCAGGACCTCGTCACCGCGCGAGCCGTAGAAGCCGATCGCCGAGGCGTTGACGAGCACGCGGCCCTTCCGGTCCGATGAGGCCATCGCCTGTGTGATCGCGGTCGTGGCTGTGATCCGGCTGTCGAGAATCGCCTGCTTCCGTGCGTCCGTCCAGCGTCCGTCCGCGATGCTCTCGCCCGCCAGGTTCACCACCGCGTCGGCCTCGGCCACGCTCTGCTGCCACGGTCCCGGACTGCCCGGCTGCCATTCGATGCCGCGCTTTTGCGGGACTCGCGAGGCATTCCTCGAGAGCACCCTCACGTCGTGGTCTGCAGCCAGGGCGTCCACGAGCGGCTGCCCCACGAATCCGGTTCCACCTGCAACGATGATTTTCATGGGGAAAGCATACGGGAAGGAGGGAAGAAAGATGAAGGATGAAGCAGCGCAGGGCGGGGGTTCCCCTCTCCCGGCGGGAGAGGGGTTAGGGGTGAGGGACCTCCGAGGGTGGGCGAATCAGGTGACTGTTGATGCGGAACACGAGAACCCCGTCTTGCACCGATCCGGCGGCTCCATGCGTTCGAAGACCCTCACCCCAGACCCCTCTCCCGCCGGGAGAGGGGAACCACCATCCGGATCACGAGCAGGCTTTACGGCCCCACAAAAAGCAAAAGCCCCGCGACGCGCGGGGCTCTTGCTGTGTAGGAGGTAGGAGGTGTTTCTTCTGTCATGAGGTATACGAATGAGCCTTCCAAATGGTTCTGCGGGGGGTTCTATCTTTTCTGATCTTCGCCCTGGTCTCGGTGGATGCATCACGGTCGATGGCGCCATAACGCGCGGGTGTCGACGTTGCGAGGAACGGCGGATCATAATCCGCCGCTACCCGCCGACTGGCATTCTCGAACGGGCCTGGACTCTGGTCGGGTCGGTAACGCCGCCCGCGCGCATTCGCTGGATACCCGAGAATGCGATCATCGCGGCGTTGTCGGTGCAGTAGATTTTTTCAGGCAGGCGCACCGTGATGCCTCGCTCGGCGCCCCATGCGGCGATCCTTTGCCGAAGCGGCCCGTTCGCAGCGACTCCGCCGGATAATGCAAGCTCAGACGGCGCCTCAGAGCCCTCCTGAGGCCAGAGGCGCGTAAGCCGGTCGAGGATCTGATCGCCGATCGCCTTCTGGAAGGATGCACAGAAGTCACGAAGTTCCTCATCCGGCCTGGGCACTCCATCCACCGGTGCCAGACCTTCCTCCCTCGCGGTCCGGATCGCATTCGCCTTCAGACCCGAGAACGAAAAATCGGGCGACTCCTCTTTGAACTGGGCGATCCCGAAACGGAACCGCTCCTCGTCTCCCCCCTTAGCGATCCGCTCCACGTGCGGCCCTCCCGGATAGGGAAGGCCGATGAACTTGGCGACCTTGTCGAAAACCTCACCCGCTGCATCATCCCGCGTCCGGTTCAGCGCGGTGATCGACGGCTTGTTTCCCGTGCGCACGTCATAGACCGACGAATGGCCCCCGGAGACGACGAGACTGAAAAAGCGGGAGGGCAGCGGAATCGCCGCACCCTCGCGGCGGAGATACGGTGAGAAGACATGGCCCTCGAGATGATTCACCGCGATGAGGGGTAGCCCGCGGCCCCACGCCAGTCCCTGCGCGGCCGCAACTCCGACGAGCAACGCTCCGATGAGTCCCGGTCCCGACGTGACGGCCACGACGCCGATATCATCGAGAGTGACGCCGGCCTCTTTCAGGGACTCGCGCAACACCGGCATCAAATGCTCGAGATGCTCTCGCGATGCGATCTCCGGCACCACGCCGCCGAACGGTTGGTGGCGGGCGATCTGGGAGGCTATGAGGTTGGACAGAACGGATCCGTCGTCGACCAGGACGGCAACGGAAGTTTCATCGCAGGAGGTTTCGATTCCAAGTATGAGCATGACAGACGAATGACGGTAACCCACGGTGTCATCCTGAGCGCAGCGAAGGATCCCCTGCCTCAAAAAGATACCGCAAATCTTCAGGGGATCCTTCGCTGCGCTCAGGATGACACGGCTCACCGCTGTGAGGCCGGGTCGCTCCGACTATAATGCGATTCGCTCAGTACGGACTCCATAACGCTATGAAAGAACCAGACCTTCCGAAACGCTATGAGCCGGCAACCTTCGAGAGCCGGTGGTACGAGACGTGGGAGCGCGAGGGCTACTTTTCTCCCGACCCTGAGAAGACTGAAACGCCGGCCTTCTCGATCGTCATTCCTCCGCCGAACGTGACAGGGCGGCTCCATACCGGCCACGGACTCGTCAACACACTTCAGGACATCCTCGTGCGCTGGAAACGGATGTCAGGATTCAACACCCTCTGGATCCCCGGCACCGACCACGCGGGCATCGCGACGCAGATGGTCGTCGAGCGTGAGCTCGCAAAGGAAGGCCTGTCGCGGATCGAGATGGGACGCGAAGAGTTCCTCCGGCGCACCTGGGCCTGGAAGGAAGAGCACAAGAACCAGATCAAGGAACAACTCGTCCGCCTCGGCGTCTCCTGCGACTGGACGCGCGAGCGATTCACACTGGACGAAGGTCTCTCGCGGGCCGTTCGCCATGTGTTCGTCACGCTGTATGACGAAGGACTGATCTACCGCGCCCTCGCGATGATCAACTGGTG
>JBGSYJ010000461.1:0-6175 GCA_041750915.1 Thermoanaerobaculia bacterium
CAACACTCGCTTCCAGCCGGGCGCCACCCTTTGCTGGACAGGATTTGGACCTGTCAGGTCCTCTTCGATCGGTTTCAGTCGCTGTTGCTCTCGACTTCCTCCTTTCCACGGCTTCGTGTCGTACCGAGGGATCTCCGGCGATAGTACATTCGTGATTCGTGATGGGCACAGGTTGGTGGCGGAGCGCGACAGGCAACTATGTACCGTCGCCGGAGATCCCTCGCCCCTCCCGCCCGCACAACCAGGCTCGGGATGACAAGTCCTGACGGCAACCTGGCTCGGTCGCCGACGCCCTCGCGAACGACCTCACCGTCGCGCGGGACGCGTGCGCCGGACGGGACGATTCTTCAGATGGCGATCGAGGAACGTCTCCACTTCGCGCTGAAACTGCGGAAGCAGAAAGAGCGGCGAACCGTGATCGAGACCCGGCGCGAGAATCAGTTTTGATTCCACGCCATTCGCCACGAGCGCGTCGTGAAGGATCTGGCTCTGCTGCCACGGCACGAGACAATCGGCCAGTCCGTGCAGAATCAGGAACGGGGTGTCGTTGGGTGTCACATACGTAATCGGGTTTGCTGCTGCCGCCTTGTCAGGGCAGTCCTGAATCGGACAACCGATGAGGACCGAGGGTGGCGCCGCCGGATCGTTTGCGTCGCCGGGAGTGCAGGCAGGCGCCTGCTCGGCGAGCTTCAGAAAAGCGGTCGGGCCGAAATAATCCACCACGGCCTGAACGCGGCTCGAGAATGCGAGGTTTCCATGGCCCGTGCCGTCCAGTACGTCGACGTCTCCCGTCGTGCCGAGAAGGGCGGCGAGGTGCCCGCCGGCCGAATAGCCCATCGCTCCAATGGCGTTTGCGTTTAGATCGAACCGCGCCGCGTTTGCACGCAGCCATCGAACGGCGGCCTTCACGTCCTCGATCTGCGCCGGGTAGATCGATCCCGGGGCCAGGCGGTAGTCGATGTTCGCGACCGCGTACCCTCTCGAAACCTGAAGGAACGCGATCCCGTCATCGCGAGTCCCCTTTGTCCACGAGCCTCCGTGAATGGAGACGATTACGGGATGCGGGCCCGCGCCGTCGGGCAACAGCAGGTCCAGCTCGAGCGAGTGGCCATCGACATTTGCGTACTCGAGATCGAACAGCGACTCGCCCGCATAGCCCATGGCGCCGGCGACCTGCATGGCGAGCCGGTACTCTGGAACTGTGACCGCCGCTGCCGGCAGCGAGCTCATCAAAACAATTGCAGCGGAAATCAAGGCGGCTCGTGTTGTCATCGGGATCGGAAACACTCTGGTGACACAATCCATTCTTAGTTATTAAACAGCTTCCGAACGGATAGAATCGTTCTATGCGTCCCTACGTCACGATTGCTGCGCTGTCCGTCGCGATGATCACTGTCCCCGCCGGTGCCCAGGAGCCACTCCAACGCACCGGGACGGCGGGCCTCTGCGCCGTTCAGCGACTTCATGTTCAGGCGGGAAGCCCCGGAACTCCAGCGAGGACGCTGAACCGCGAGCTGCGGCGTTATGGATCTTTCGAGATTCTCGATCGGCCTGCGGAAGGAGTTCCCAAGCTAGAGCTCGAGATCGTTTACGAAAGTCACGCGTCGCGCGCTCGGGGACTTCTGGGAGCGAAGCTGGCGGTTGCAGATGCCGTGGTCTTCGAGCATCGAACTGTCCTGTTTCCCGACCTGAGGGAGGCGGCGAAGGAAATCTCCACCTATCTCATCACGGCGTTCAATGAGCAGTGCACCGACATGCCGCTCAGCGACCCGTCGGCCCAGACGGAGGAAGCCGAGCCGCTGATCGTCGGGCTGACCGATGAGGCAAAAAGTCTACTGGATGATGCTGTCCGCCTTCACGAGGATGGGCGCCGCGAGGAGGCCGTGGTGGTGTGGCGAAGATACCTGCGCCTGATGCCGAAGGACTCTTTTGGGTATGCCAACCTCGCCGTTACCCAGCTGCAACTCGACGACTTTCGGGGGGCGGCCCGCTCGCTCGAGCGCTCCGTCAAGCTGAACGGGCAGAACGATATCGCTCTGTACAATCTGGCATTCACCTACTACCGGCTCGGCAGGACACAGCGTGCGCTGCGTGCAATCGAGGCGACACTCCAAATCAATCCATATCACGACAAGGCGCTGTCGCTGCTCGCGCGGATCCGGGCCGAGAAACGCTGACTCGTCTCAGGCTTCGAAGCAGACGGCCGTGTCGCGGACATAGCGATACCACGCCGCAGCGCCGTCGAGCTCGATGAATGTGGTCTCTGCGATCTGGCTGCTCGAGTAGAACTCGAACCGCGCGGTATCTTCGAAAATGAAAGGCACCTCGGTGCGTCCCTCCGCTCCGTTGACCTCGACGACGACTCCTGCGATTCCTGTAACCATTGCCGCCTCCTCCAGATGTTCAGATGAGGCGATCTTACGAATCGCTCGTCAGGCGATCGTCACCGCAAACGTCAGCGGAACGTCAAAATGCAGCACCGACTGTTCGTGCTCGAGAAGACTCCGCTTCATCGCGAGGCCGCCGCCGTATCCGGTGAGCGAGCCATCCGAGCCGATGACGCGGTGACAGGGAACGATAATCGCGATGGGGTTCGCGCCGTTCGCTCCGCCGACTGCGCGGATCGCCGCCGGCCTTCCCACTCTCTCCGCGAGCTCTCTGTAGGTGATCGTGGTGCCGTACGGGATCTGTTCGAGAGCTCCCCACACCATCCGCTGGAACTCCGACCCGGAGGGACGGAGGGGGATCGTGAATTGGGTGAGCCGTCCCGCGAAATAGTCGCGGAGCTCACGAACGACATCCGCGCAGGGAATCGGATCCATCGTCACATCGCCACCGGACACGCCTGTTACGTCTGCGCGCGATGTGGAACAGCGGATCAGCGCGCCATCTCCGTCCAGCTCGACGAGTAGCGGACCGACGGGAGTGTCGAGTCGCGTCATGTAAGTTCTCACGCCGCATCCCCCTTCCACATCCATAGATGAAACGTGGCAAGGCTGCGATGCGGTGCGAATCGTTTCATCAGCTCCATTGTCTCTCCTGCCCGCGGCCTGTGGTCGAGTGCGAAGAAATGCTGGAGGCCGGAAGAAAGGCCCATATCGCCGGCCGGCACGCAGTCGTCGAAGTTACAGCCGCGCATCATCACGTAGTTCGCGGTCCACTCTCCGATTCCCCGTGTCGCAAGCAAGGCGTTGTAAACCTCATCCGGAGGCCGGGCCGGGAACGACTCGACGTCCAGCTCACCATTCGCGATCTTTCGTGAGGTGTCGATGAGATAAGCGGCCTTGCTCCGGGAGAACTGCCGGCTGGTGAGGTCCTCATGCTCGAGCGCGGCGACTGCAGCAGGCGTCGGATGCGTGCGCATCGTGCCGTCGACGGGTGCTCCGGCCAGCTCGATCAGCGTGCGGCGAAGCCGGTAGGCAAATGCGAGGTTCACCTGCTGGCCTACGATCGCCCAGACGAGCGCTTCGAACACGGTGGGCGTCTGCGGAATGCGAAGGCCTTCCCGACCTCTGATCAGTCGGGCGATGTCGGGAGAGTCCTGGAATGACAATTCGAAGGGAGCAGGATCGGACTCGAGACCGAGCATTCGCAAAGCTGCGCGACGTGCACACGCCATCCCTGCGGGAGCGGCAACAATCGGGCCCGCGAGGCTGCACACTGCCGTACGCGGATTGAGCGAGACCGTCAGCGTGCCGGCGCTGCCTTCATGAACGAGCGACCTGACGATCGTGCTGCCACTCACCACTTCCAGCACACTCTCGCTGTCCCGCCCCCACATCCTCAGCGGGACATCAGGGCGGACGTCGGGAGGGAGGGGGAGGGGGAACTGCCGGGGCATTCTGTCGCCCTTGATTGGGAGAATCTCGTTCAATGCGCTCTCTCCTGCGGGAACCTTCAGCATGTGTCATCCTGAGCGCAGCGAAGGATGCGTCATGGCCCGAGACTGTGTCATCCCGAGCGTCGAGCGAGGGATCTGGGCGGCGGTCCATGGAACGAAAATGCACGCAGATCGATGATTCTTGAGCAAGAGGCCACCACCCAGATCCCTCGCTCGACGCTCGGGATGACACTTCGAGATCAATTCACAACCTCTCAGGATGACACTTTTTCTACTACCGCAGATCGAACAGCAGCACTTCCGTATCCCCATTTCCCACGACCGTCACCGAGGCCTCGTCACTGATCGCCGCGCCATCGCCCGCCCGGAGAACGGTTCCATTCACCTCGGCTTCACCTCGGGCGACGTGAAGCCACCCATGACGCCCCGGACGAAACTCATGCGTGACCTCCGCTCCTCGGCTGAGAACTCCTGCATACAGCTCGACGTTCTGATGCAGCGAAACCGATCCGTCCCGACCTTCGCGTGACGCCACCAGCCTGAGTTGATCCGCGCGCTCCTCGATCGGAAACGCCTTCTGTTCATAACCCGGCTGGATGCCTGCGCGTTCGGGAAGGATCCAGATCTGGAGCAGATGCAACTCTTCGGTCTCAGAGGCATTCGCCTCGCTGTGCTCCACGCCGCGTCCTGCGGTCATCCTCTGCACCTCACCGGGACGGATGACTCCCCCATTTCCCATGCTGTCGCGGTGCTCGAGGGCCCCACCCAGTACATAAGTGAGGATCTCCATGTCGCGATGCGCGTGCGTGGGAAAGCCGGAGCCGCCTTCAACACGGTCATCATTGATCACGCGGAGATCGCGGAACCCCATGTGCGCCGGGTCGTAGTAGCTGGCGAATGAGAAGGTGTGATGCGTGTCGAGCCACCCGTGGTTGAAGTGGCCGCGTTCCTCTGATTTTCGAACCTGGATCATGGTCGTTTCACCCTCTGTTGTGCGTTCACCCACTCCAACAAATCCGTATTCCGGACGAGCGCCCGTCACCCGAGACCCTCTGTGAGATCGGCCAGCAAAGGATCATAGCGGTGATCCTCCGCTTCGCTCAGGATGACACCTCCGCTAGTCGGGTGAGGATCGTATCAACACCGAGCCCGCAGCCGTTCACTGACCCCCGTCGCGCCTCTGTGCTATGTTTCGCGAACCATGAGCGAATCGCCGACTTCCACCATCCCCATCAGCCCCACCGATCCCGTAAACGCCGCCATTCTGGCGATTTCCGAGGACAGAATTGCCGGTTTCGTCCGCGATCCGATCAGGGAGATCGCCGACAAGTCGGGCGTCGATGTCCGCACGGTCATCGAACGCATCCGCGCGATGCTCGAGTCGGGAACGATCCGAAGGGTCCGGCAGACTCTGATGGCGACGAACCTTGCCAGCGGGGCGCTCGTCGCATGGCAGGTCCCGTCCGACAAACTCGATGCGTCCTTCGACTTCATGTTCCAGCAGGATCCCTTCTCGGGTCACGTTGTAATCCGCTCGACGGATGCGGTCACTCCCGGCTCGAATTACCGGCTCTGGACCACAGTGAAAGTTCCGCAGGGCTATTCAATAGAAAGGCACTGCGCGGTCCTGCTCGACCTTGTCGGCGCCGAACACTTCCGCGTCATGCCCGCGGTTCGCATCTTCGCCCTCGGAGTCGGACATGTCCGTCGCAAGGGAATGGAGCCGGGAAGCAAGTCTGAAGAGCTCGCGGAGGTGAAAGATACAGAGATCGTCGAGCTGACCGATGAAGAGTGGATTGTGATGACCGCGCTCAAGCGCGAGCTCGAGCCGGATGAGATTCGCGAGAATCTCTGGGAGGGCCGGGCGAAGGAAGCAGGTGTGTCGCTCGAGCACTTCTTCGAAGTCGCGGAAGACCTGAACCGTCGCGGCGTCATCGGCCGCTTCTCGACCTTCCTCGAACATGTGAAGCCGGTGGCGGGCGGTGAGCGCGTCACGCGTTTCAATGCGCTCTTTCACTGGGCCGCACCACCAGGACGCGAGCTCGAAGCTGGACGTGAGATCGGAAGGCATCACATCCTCACGCACTGCTACTGGCGGGAGGGAGGACCGGAGTTCCGCGACGTCAACATCATGGCGGTCGCACACGGGACGGATAAGCAGCTCGTGCTCGAGCACAAGGCCGCAATCGATGCGCATCTCGTCGACGTAGGGATTCCGGTGTCCTATACGAACGTCTTCTGGGGCGGCCGCAGCGAGATCAAACCGTCGGAGATCTCGCCGCTGGCGTATCGCGAGTGGGCCGCGAGCATCGGCATCGATCACGAGAAGCTGAA
>JBGSYJ010000462.1:0-1574 GCA_041750915.1 Thermoanaerobaculia bacterium
GTTGGGTGGGGGGGTGGGGCGAGGGATCTCCGGCGGCAGTACATTGGTGATTTGTGATGGGCACAGGGTGGTGGCGAGACCGATAGGCAACTATGTACCATCGCCGGAGATCCCTCGCCCCTTCCACCCGCACAACCAAGCTCGGGATGACAAGCTCGTTCATACCCCGCTCACAACGACTGTCGGTCATTCCATCGCCCCTTCCTCCAGTCTGGCTCGGTTAGAATCGTAACTGCATGAAGGCGCCAGGTCCACCGGGCAACTTTCTCTTCGGGAATCTGATCGATTTCGGACGGGACGTGCTCGGTTTCTTCACGACGGCGGCACGGGACTATGGCGATGTGGTCTCCCTCAGACTCGGGAGAGCTCCCGGCTGCCTGCTCAATCATCCCGAGTACTTCGAGTACGTTCTGCTGACGAACAATCGCAACTTCATCAAGCACACGTTCTTCTGGCAGCACGTGACGGAGATATTCGGCAAAGGGTTGGTGACGAACGAAGGCGCGCCGTGGCTCAGGCAGCGCCGGCTCGCCCAGCCCGCGTTCCATCGGGATCGGATCGCCGGGTATGGGGCGACGATGGTGGACTACACCGAACGGATGCTCGACTCATGGAAGCCCGGCCAGACCCGGGATCTCCATCACGACATGATGGAGCTGACGATGCAGATCGTGACCAGAACGCTTTTCGGAGTCGACATCGAGGGCGAGACTGCGCGCGAGGTGAGCGCAGCATTCGATGATGCTCTGAAGGTCGTCGACACCCGTTTCCGCCGGCCTGTGAAGATTCCCGAGTTCATTCCGTTTCCCGGCAACATCCGCTACAGGCGCGCGGTGCGGAAGCTCGACGCACTCGTCTACCGCTTCATCGAAGATCGGCGAGCCGCGCCCGGCGACGACCTCCTTTCAATGCTGATGGCAGCACGCGACGAAGACGGCTCCTCGATGAACGACCGCCAGTTGCGCGATGAAGCAGTAACGATCTTTCTCGCGGGACACGAAACGACAGCGCTGGTGCTCTGCTGGACGCTTTATCTGCTGTCGCAGAATCCCATGGCTGAAGAGCGTCTAGTCGCCGAACTGCAGACCGTGCTGGGGGGGCGGCCTCCGGAACTGGCGGATCTTCCGAATCTGACCTGGACCTCCCATGTGGTCGAAGAGTCTCTGCGACTCTATCCCCCGGCGTACGCTTTCGGCCGCGAGGCGCTTGCCGATTGCGAGATCGGGGGCTTTGCGATCGATAAGGGAACGACGATCTTCATCAGCCCGTGGGTGATTCACCGCGATCCGAGGTTCTTCGCGGACCCGGCAGAGTTCCGGCCCGATCGATGGGAGAACGATTTCGCGAAGAGTCTCCCGCGGTTTGCTTACCTGCCGTTCGGTGGAGGACCCAGGATTTGTATCGGCAATTCGTTTGCGATGATGGAGGCGACGCTTCTCCTCGCTTCGATCTCGCGGAAGTTCGGATTGAAACTGGCGCGGGGGCAGCGGATCGAGCCTCATCCCTCGATCACGCTGCGCCCCAGGTTCGGTATGCAGATGAACCTTAGCGCCAGATGACCCTCAGCTCTTCTG
>JBGSYJ010000463.1:0-6117 GCA_041750915.1 Thermoanaerobaculia bacterium
AGCTACACGTTGCTCAAGAACAACACCGATGCCCGGCTCCTCGCCCGCCCGCAGCTCCGTATTTCCGAGGGAGAGGATGCAACTCTGCACATTGGTCAGAAGCAGCCGATTCCCGTGTCGACCCTCTTCACGAACGTCGGCACCGGAGGAGGATTCAACCAGGGTCCGATCACCTCGTTCCAGTATCAGGACGTCGGCATCAAGATCGCGATCACTCCGCGCGTGCATCACAACCGCGAGGTCTCGCTGAAGCTCACAGTCGAAGTTTCGAACATCGCCGGCTTCGTTCCAGGCGGCGGAGAAAATTCTCCCGACCAGCCGATCATCGGAACACGGACGATCCAGTCGACGATCCGGCTCAAGGATGGCGAAACGAACCTGCTCGCAGGACTGATTCGCGAGGATGATTCCATCACCAAAGACGACATCCCATTCCTGTCCGACCTTCCTGTCATCGGCAGGCTCTTCAGCAGGGAACAGAACAACGTCGCCACGACCGACGTCGTGCTGACGATGACGCCGCACATCATCCGTATTGCAGACATCACCGACGACGATCTCGCACCGATGTGGGTGGGTACGACGAACAATCTGACTTTCCGCGGAGTCTCGCCACGTCTCGAGTCGAACGTGCAGGCTGATCCGTTCAACAACGTACCGCGCACGACCGGCCCGACGCAGGAGAACGCCCCGCCCGCTCAGGAGTTCTTCGCTCCGGGACAGGTCCCGGCAAACCAGCAGCAACCTGCACCGGGTTCTCCGATTCCGCCCGCCAGCGGTCCGAGCGACGTCTTCCGGCAGCAGCCGCAGCCGCCACCTCCGGGAGGTGGAGCCAACGAGCCGCGCGATCCGGGCGTCACTCCTCCGCCACCGGGCGCAGCGTCGCTCGATGAACAGGACTACAGTCTGAAATTCGCGCCGCGGATTGCTCCGCAGCCTTCGAGAATATCGATCGGGCCGGGAGAAGAGAAAGTCTGGTCGATCGTTGCCATGGATGTGGCAGATCTGAACATCCCGCAGATGGTCCTCTACTTCGATCCGCTCGGTATGGATATCGCAGGTTTTTCACTCGGCACCGCACTGGCCTATGACCCTGCGCTTCCGCCCGTCGTCTCGATCGACCGAGCCAACGGGACGATCCGCATCGCTTCGTCGGACGGCAGCATGCTTCAGTTCCGCTCGGGCGGCGAGATCGTTGCCTTCCGCGTGCGTGGCGGCGTGACGGGCGACACGATGCTCGTCATTGAGCCGCTCGCCTTCTCGCAACGCAACGGCGAGCGCGTCGATGTCGCCGTCGCCGGCGGCTCGGCCCGCGTGGAGTAATCAGTCAGCTCATGTTCCGAAAGGTAAACGGAGAAAACGGATTCACAGTCGCCGAGCTCATCACGGTCGTGGCAATCATCGGCCTGCTCGCCGGCATGGCGATTCCGGTCGCGAAGTTCGGCTTCCAGCGGCAGAAGGAGATCGAGCTCCGCAACAGGCTCCGCAAGATCACCGATGCGATCGACCGCTATCACGACCTCCGGGTCAAGGGTTTGATCAAAGAACAGGTCAGCCTCGGACAGGGCGAGTACCCGAAAGATCTCGATCAACTCGTCGAAGGGGTCGAGCTGATGGACGGCAAGAAAGTGAAGTTCCTGCGCGAGCGCGACCTCATCGACCCGATGACCGGCAGAAAAGAATGGTTCACCCGATCGAACACCGACGACTTCGACTCGACGAGCTCAGACAACAACAATGTCTTCGAGGTGCGCTCGACCTCCACGAAACTCTCCCTGGACGGCAAGACGCGGTACAACGAATGGTGAATGGGATGAATGAGAAGGGTTCTGGGTTCTGGGTTCTGGGTTCTGGGAGCTGCTTGAACGAGCGCTCCGCTTCGGCAACGTTTGCTTGCACGAAACAGTCTTCAGCATCCAGATTCAGGAGCGATATCGAAGTGCACGTGACCGCAAGTCCCAGAACCCAGAACCCAGAACCCAGAACCGGTCGGGTCCCACTCACAACTCACAACTCACAACTCACAACCGGGCGGGGGGGCGGACCCACAACTGGGCGTGAGGCGGGGTTCACGCTCATCGAGCTCCTCGTCGTCGTCACGATCGTCGGCCTGCTCGCGGGCATCGCCGTGATCAACGTACTCGGCGCGCAACGAAAGGCTGCGGAGAATGTTCTGAAAGCAGACCTCGCGCTAATACGCCAGGGAATCGACAATTTCTACGCTGACAAGCAGCGATATCCCTCGTCACTCCAGGAGCTCGTCGAAGCGAAGTACATGCGGCGGATCCCCGTCGATCCGATCACCAAATCGGCCGACACCTGGATCCCTGTCACCGAGGAAGTGGAGTTCGACGGAGGGGGCTTCGGAAGCAGCTTCGGAAGCGATTTCGATTACGACGCACCCACGGGCCCCGGCATGGCCGATGTGAAGAGCGGCGCCGAGGGAGAGACCCTCGAGGGGGTGCCGTACGGGGAGTTGTAAGGTTCGGGACCGGAATGTTGAATGTTGAATGTTGAATGAGAAGCGAATGTGGAGAATGAACGAGCGTGTCATCCTGAGCGAAGCGAAGGATCCCCTTTTTCGAGGCGAAACCGCAAGTTTTCAGGGGATCCTTCGCTTCGCTCAGGATGACACGCCCCCAGCTCCACAGAAAAGATCTGCGCGGACCCATTCAACATTCAACATTCAACATTCAACATTCCGGTCCCCGAACGTAAAAACCCGCAGGAATCAACAAGGCTTTACCTTAGCCTCCCTCCTCATCATCCTGACCGTCATGTCGGTCATCCTCGCCTTCTCGGTCCCGCGCATGTGGTCCGACGTTATGCGGCGGGAGCGGGAGCAGCAGGCGGTCTGGGCGATGAAGCAGTACGCGCGGGCGATCACCGAGTATCAGAAAAAGCGCGGTGCGCTGCCGACGAAGCTCGAGCAGCTCGCGGAGCAGACCGAGCCCCGGATACTCCGATCGCTCTATCCGAATCCATTCAGTGGAGAACTCGACTGGGTTCCCGTGCCGCCGAGCACCGCGGTCCCGGTGGCCGGCCAGCCCGGCGCCCCTGGTTCCGGTCTTCCGACGCCGACTCCCGGGCTGTTCCCCTCACCGTCACCCTCCCAGCCAGGGGTCAACCCGGGAACCGGACTTCAGGGTGAATACTCCGGACCGATCGGTGGGGTGCGTCTCCCGCTGACGGGGCCGAGCATGATCGTTCTCAACGGTCAGGACCGGTACGAGAACTGGGTCTACACGATCACGGAACTGGCCCAGGAGCAGAGCGGCGGCGGTCCCGCCCAGGATCCGTCGCGGGCGGCTCCGATCACTCCCGGAAAGCCTAACCCTTAGAGCCTTCGTGTCATCCTGAGCGAAGCGAAGGATCCCCTGAAGACTTGCGGTATCGCCAGAGGCGGGGGATCCTTCGCTTCGCTCAGGATGACACTATTTGTCAGTTCCGGGCTCCAGGACTTCTGGATGCACTACTTAAGGAATGGAAAACATGGCCAGAATTTCGCTTCTCCGAGTTCCGTTGGATGTCGCATGAGAAAGAACGAAAGTCAGGTCTCCAGGCACGTACTCCCATCAGGGCTGACCGTGCTGGTAGAGACGCTGCCTTACGTTCGATCCGTAGCGCTGGGGTACTACCTCCGTACTGGGTCGGCGGTCGAGA
The DNA here is from genome assembly GCA_041750915.1 of Thermoanaerobaculia bacterium. Taxonomy (GTDB): domain Bacteria; phylum Acidobacteriota; class Thermoanaerobaculia; order Gp7-AA8; family Gp7-AA8; genus JBGSYJ01. The sequence continues at coordinate 3,664 of JBGSYJ010000463.1, forward strand.
CCGAAGAGCGCTCGGGCGCCTCCCACTTTCTCGAGCATCTCGTATTCAAGGCTACGAACCGCCGAAACACGACCCAGATCGCGCAGGTGATCGATCTGCTCGGCGGCGAAGTCGACGCCTTCACCGGCAAGGAGTACACCTCGTTTTATGCGCACGTGCTCGACGAGCAGGTCGACACGGCGCTCGACCTGCTGACTGATCTCGTTGCGGATCCGCTGCTGACGCAGGACGACCTCGAGTCGGAGCGCGGCGTCGTGCTCGAAGAGATTCGTATGGTGGAAGATACGCCGGACGATCTGGTCCACGAGATGTTCGTCACGAGCTTCTGGCCTGGTCATCCCCTGGGGCGTCCGATCCTCGGCACCGAAGAGACGGTGAACAACCTTCAGCGGGAACAGATCTTCGAGCACTACCGCGAGACGTTTCATCCGTCGAACATGATCTTCTGCGCGTCCGGAAACGTCCGGCCCTCGCAGCTGCTTCCCTACCTCGAGAAAGCTTTTCCCGACACCGGCGCGGGGATTGCGCGAAGCCCGTGGCTTCCTCCGATGCCGCATCAGCATGTGCAGCTCCGTGAGAAGCGCGAGCTCGAGCAGGTGCACCTCTGTCTGGGAAGCAAGGGCTTCCCGCAACAGGGACTCGAGCGTTATTCCGCCGCACTGCTCAACACGATCCTCGGCGGCGGCATGTCGTCGCGGCTGTTTCAGCGCGTGCGCGAAAAAGAGGGACTCGTCTACACGGTCACCTCGTATCACACCGGTTACCTCAACGGCGGCTACGAAGCCGTCTACGCTGCATGCAATCCGAAGAATCTGCGGCGGGTACTCGACCTCACGCTCGAAGAGATGCGCAAGATCAAAGTCGAAGGCGCGACGGCCGAGGAGTTGATCGCTGCGAAGCGCCACCTGAAGGGATCGATCCTGTTGTCGCTCGAGTCGACCATCAGCAGGATGTCGGGAATCGCGAGGCAGGAGTATTACTTCGGCCGCCAGTTCTCGCCCGACGAGATCATCGCGCACATCGACGCCGTAACGCTCGACAACATCCAGTCGGTCGCTCAGGCGATCGTCGATCCGGACTCGCTGTCGCTGACGCTGCTGGGGAATCTCAGGAAGCCGGGAATCTCCACCGAAGCGCTCAAGCAAGCCGTCGCGTAGCTCCCAAATGTGGCAGGGCCCTCCGAGGCCCTGCCTCTTCCGCATCGTGAAGATGTACGACATCGGGAGCGGTGACCGGTTCGGTGCACTCTCGGATGGCGAAACTGCCACCAGCCGGAGTATCTGCAAGCCTCCCAACGCCCCTCTCCCGACGCGCTGAAACCTCGCAAGTTTTAACATTTGCGTGGGCGCCGCGCGCCACCCTCTCCCCGACTTCGCGGAGAGAGGGAGAAACTCGGGAGCGGCTCCCATCGCTGCCTTACTCCCCTCCCTCAGAGCCTCTCGTCTGATTCCAAAGTTTACTGGTAATAACTGCCACTCTGTGAGACGATTTCCCCACTCGAAGCCCCATCTCGATATCCAACTCCCGATCGGAAAACTCTGAATGCCCACTCTGCTGCAGAAGCACTGCGCCTTCGCCTCTGTACTTCTTGCCCTCGCGCTCGCCGTTGGAACGGCGGTACCTGCTCTCGCGCAGGCGCCTTATCTGGTGCACGACATCAATACGACGGTTCCCGACTCCATCCAGTCCTCGATTCCCAGTCGCTTTTTCAGTTTCGACGGCCGTGCGCTTTTCGTCGTGAAAAATGGAACGAAGGAACAGCTGTGGATTTCCGATCTCACAGAAGGGGGTACGGTTGCGGTTACGTCGCAGGAATGGGTTCAGAACCTCCCGCTGAACTTCATGGGTCAGGTGAACTCTGTCGTACTCTTTTCAGCATCTGAGAGCCCTGCGACCGGAGTCGAGCTATGGCGCACCGATGGAACGGAAGCGGGAACGTACCTATTGAAGGACATCAACGCCGGTGCCGGGCATTCGTTTCCGCAGCCGGGCGCAACGCTGAACGGCGTTTACTACTTCGGTGCCGAGGATTCCTTTGGAAGAGAGTTGTGGCGAACGGACGGAACGGAGTCAGGCACATATCGGCTGAAGGACATCGCACTCGGAGTCGATTCCTCGACGCCGACTTTCCCCATTACGTTCAACGACGCCGTCTACTTCGGCGCGCGAGGCGGACTCTGGAAAACGGACGGGAGCGAGGAAGGCACGGTGGAAGTTTTTCCAGGCCTCGTCTCCTATCCAAAGGCTGTCGTCGGGTCGACGCTGTTTTTCTACGGTAACGACCCGCTTGCAGGCGCGGAGTTGTGGGCAACGGATGGCAGCTCGACATGGCGCGTTCGGGACATCAATCCTGGTGCAGGCTCGTCTGTACTTTTTTACAACGTGGCGGTGGAGTCAGGGGGTTCGCTCCTTTTTTTCGCCGACGATGGAGTGACGGGCACCGAGCTCTGGAAA
>JBGSYJ010000464.1:0-1543 GCA_041750915.1 Thermoanaerobaculia bacterium
GCGACCTCCTGAACCCCATTCGGATCACGCATCGGTGTAAGTAGTCGGGATCGCTCGGCACTGATCGTTCGCGCCGGGCCGTGTACGCATCGTGTAAGCAGTCGAAAGCGAAGGGCGTAGCAAGGGAGCGTAGTCGGAGCACGGCGGCTCATTTGCCGCCAGGCCCAGCCATCGATACCCCGTCATGCTCCCTACGACGCTCCCGTGGCTTCCGAGCAAGGATCGACGAACGGCACGCGTCTTGCGGTTTCCGCACGCCATGACCCGACTCGTGAAGGAACTCGACGCCGCGAGTCGGCACCTTCGGGTCAAAGGGGGCAGGAGGACCGCGTCCGCGCGACAGCGATGCGCTCGGTGCGCTCGCCGCCCGAGCCCATCACTTCGACCTCCTGCTTCACGACCCCTACAGTCAGCGGAGCGTCATGGCGAGCACGTCCGCTTCCCACTCGCTCTGATCGAGGTCGACGACGAGCAACGAGCCAGGAGACCCGAGGCATGCAGATGTACGACGAGGAGTGGGCGAAGCGGTTCGATGAACTGGCCGATGCGGCGATCCCAGGGCGCATCGGATTGTTTCGGATCGCCGCCGCGTGCTTCGCGGGCCTGCCGGCCGCGGCTCGGGTGTTGGTGGCCGGCTGTGGCACGGGTACCGAGATCCTGCATCTCGCGTCTCGGAACCCAGGCTGGCAGTTCGAAGCAGTCGATCCTGCGGAGCCGATGGTCGCGGTCTGCCGGAAACGACTCACGGCACAGGGGCTGACCGATCGCGTCCGGGTCCATGTCGGGACGATGGGCGACCTTCGCATCGAACCCTGCCACGGAGCCACCGCGATCCTCGTATCGCAGCACCTCGTCGAGGATTCCGAGGCAGCCGAGTTCTTCTCTTCGATCGCATCGAACCTCGTTCCGGGAGGCCTGCTCTACTCCGCCGACATCTCGCTGCCTCAGGACGAGGCTTCACGAGAGACGATGCTCCGTCTATGGAAGGAGCAGGGGATCGCCGAAGGGGTCCCGAGCGAGGGCTTGGCGAGCATGCGCACGCGGTTCGGTCGCGATCTCGCTCCACGGGCGCCGGATCAAATCCGGGATCTTCTGCACGGCGCCGGTTTCGAGTCTTCGCTCCAGCTGTTCCAGTCGCTCATCTATCGCGCGTGGCACTCCCAGAAGCACGGGCGCCGAAGTCAGTAGGGGAGCCCCTCTAGCTGCCGCGATGGCCGCGGGAACGAGGCGCTGCACTTCGGCAACGGAGAAGGCTTGGCGCTGGCGGCGCGGCGGCGGAAGGAACTTCTCGATGCCGAGCGGCACTTCTTCGGAGCATCTATTTCGCTGCGGACGAGCGTCGTCGGTAGGGAGGATCGATGGTCGCTTTCGCCCCCGCGCTGTTGGCGCTGCTGCTCGCCGCCTGCTTCGACTGGTCCCGCCGCGAGATCCCGGACGCGATCCCGTTGCTGCTGCTCGTGGCGGCGGCGACAGGGTGCGCTTTCGGGACGACCTCCGTCACCTGGCTCGGGCTGGGGATCGGCCTCGGCGGTGGCGCCGCGCT
>JBGSYJ010000465.1:0-14718 GCA_041750915.1 Thermoanaerobaculia bacterium
ACGACGTTCGGCCCCGGCGGAACGACCTTCTGCCGAAGCTGAGGGTTGAGGCTTGCGAGTTCTTCCTCGTCGACCGCGGCGACTTCCGCGATCCACGCGAGGGAAAGAGGCCCGGCCACGGTCACCGTCTTCACATCCAGCGGCTGCGGTTCGAGCAGCTCGAAGCCGTAGGTTTCCGGATCGCTCGCGATCAGCACCGTCGCATAGAACGTCGGTACGTATCCGCGAGTCTCTTTCGGAAGCGCGGATTTCTCGAACAGCTCCCAGAACGTGGTCGAGCCTGAGCTCTTGAGGGCCCGGCGGACGCGGCCCGGTCCCGCGTTGTATGCCGCGAGTGCGAGCGACCAGTCGCCAAACATGCGGTGGAGATCTCTCAGATAGTGCGCTGCGGCACGCGTGGACTTCTCGGGATCGGCCCGTTCGTCCACCCACCAGTCGATGCTCAATCCATATTCTTTTCCCGTAGGCGGCATGAACTGCCATAGCCCGTAAGCACCCGCCGAAGAGACGAGGGTCGGAACGTATGCGCTCTCGATCACGGGAAGGTAGGCAAGCGCCCGAGGGAGTTTGTACTCGTCGAGGACCTTGTCGACCATCGCCTTGTAGGGCGCGGAACGATGAAGCGACCGCTGGATTTTCGGGCGGAGCGTGGTCGAGAAATACTTGACCGAACCGCGAATCGACTCGTGCTCGGGGATCTCGATCGACGCCATCGCTTCCGCATCGATAAGCACCGGCTTGACTGTTCCGGCGGCGCGTTCTGCGATACGAACTCTGGCGGCTTCGAGTGCTTCCTTCAACTCAGTGGCGTCGGCGACAGGGTCGGCCTCAATCGCAGCGGGTAGTGGAAGTGTCGCAACGGCCTGGGGAGGGGTTCCGGTCGCGCAGGCGCCGAGAAAGAGGGACAAGGCCAGTAACGAAATCTGATTCCGAACGTTCATCTCCCCACCCCTCGTCTCGTCCTTGAACTCTGGCTTCATTTTTCGAGCACAACGGCTCCCGCGCCCCTGTTCGGGCCGCGAGGTCGCTGCAGACTACTTCTCTACGTCCATTGCAACTTTGAGCAGAAAGCCTTCAGCTTCCGGGCTTCCGTCCAGTTCGACCGATTGTTCCTGCTGTTGTACCACGTTCCCCTCGGCATCTTCAAACGAGAGCGAAAGGCGAACGTTGCGGGCAGCCGAAGGGATCGGCCGCTCGAGGTTGAGGGACACTTTCGACTTGAGGGAATCGGTCCATCTACGGGTGCGGGGAGGCGTATTTGTCGCTGATTTGCGCAGCGCTTCCAGTTCCGCCATCACTTCGCCACTCGATCGGACTTTGACGCGTTTAATCGGCGGTATCGGAGCGTTGTCTTCCTCGTCGTCGGTTTCTTCGAAATTATCCGGCTCGCTCCGATCCTCGAAATTGTCGGGCTCGCGCAGATCATCGACTCGGTCTTCGGGAGACTCCACCGGCAACTGGTCGAGTCCCGGGCTGACCGGAAGCTCCGAAATTTCGTCATCGTCAATCGGATGAACGATCTGCTCGGCTTCCGGAAATGGACTCTCATCGAACCTTGGAGTGTCGGCCGCCGCCGGCTGCATGTCGACGGGGTCGGGATCGTAGTCGGCCGGTTGAACTGAACCGCGAGCCTGCATCGATGGGGCGGATGCCACGGGTACCTGAACGGCAGCCGGCCCGAGTGTGATTCCTCTTGCAACGGTCGGAGGACTGAATCCGACAGCGGTCTCACGCGGCCTCGTCTCCTGGGCCGGCGGGGGAGGCGAGACACGAGGCAGAGCAGGCCGGCTTTCTTCGCCCATCATCCGCCGCCTGAGAGCTCGCAGCGTGAGCTTCGAGATCTCCTTGAGAGTTTCGAAGACTCCTTCGCCGGAAACGGCCGCAGCTTCGACTGACGAGTATTTGCGGGCCGGATCAAGGGCGGCGAGCAGCACCTCCCTCTCGATCGTGTTCGGAAGGTCGCGTTTGTTGAGCTGGATGACTACCGGAAGATCGTCGAGATCGAGACCGATTTCGCTGAGGTTCTCGCGGAGATTCCTGAAGCTCTCGATGTTCGCGTCGAGCATCGCGCGCTGCAGGTCGGCCACGAAGACGACACCGTCGACTCCCTTGAGAACGAGTTTCCGCGTGGTGTTGTAGAAGACCTGGCCGGGAATCGTATACAGCTGAAGACGCGTCTTGAACCCGCCGATGACGCCGACGTCCAGCGGGAGAAGATCGAAGAACAGAGTTCGATCAGTCTCCGTCTCGAGACTCACCATCTCACCCCGGCTCTGCGGAGTTGTCTTGGCGTAGATCCAGTGGAGATTCGTCGTCTTGCCGCACAGACCCGGACCGTAGTACACGATCTTCGCGGCCATTTGCATCGTCGCGTAGTTGAAGAATACCAATAGGGCGCTCCGCTGGTTATTACAACCTGATTACGATGGTACTCTCGAACGCCTGAAAGTTGAAGGCTGAAAGATAGCGGCCGTCAACTGCCGTTCTTCAGCCGCTCGGCCGTTTCCTTCGCAAGCGCGGCGTAGAGCGCTGCAAGGTCGCCTCGTTCACGCAGCGCATCGATGTGCCGACGAATGACGTCGAGATCTCCTCTGGCAACGGGTCCGGTGAACCGCGCGCGCCCCTTCTGAGTCTCCCAGTTCGCGACCGCCGAGCGCGCGAGACTGCCGATGAATGGTTCGAGATCGGCTGGAAGTCCGGAGTCCTTCATCAACTCCCGCGAGATCTCGAGCATCGTTGCGACGTAGTTCGACGCGAAGACCGCGGCGGCGTGATAAAGAACCTTGCTTTCTTTTGCGACCTCGAGAAATCGGGCGCCACACCCTTCCGCGAGCCTCTCCGGCAGGGATCTCGTCTCCGCGTCTCCCTCGAACACCAGAAGCGCGCCGCGAAGCGGAGAAGGCGCGGCAGGTACGGGGAGCGCCAGGAGCGGATGGAGCGAGAAGCGATTCACGTGCGGCGCGAGGACTTCACTCGTCAGCGCTCCGCTTGCATGGAAGACCCACCGATCGCTCTGGCCGGCCGGCAATTGTGCGGCCACTCCGGCGATGGCGTCGTCGGGGACCGCCAGCAGAATCACGTCGCTCGATCCGGCCAGGCGCGCAATGGAAACGCTCTCCACCGCCAGCCGTTCATGCACGTCCGATCGCGATCCGGCACGAAGGTGGATTCCTGCCAGCGGCCAGCCGCATTCCTGCCACGCGGCCCCGAACGCCCACGCCGCGCGTCCGCCTCCGATGATCCCCAAACGGGGCCGGTCTGTGGATGGCGACATTTTCATGGTAGACAGCGGGTTTATCTTAAAGGATGAAGGATGAAGGATGAAGGATGAAGGATGATTGGCTTCGAGCCGCCCGCGCATCGATCTGCGTGATCGTGGTCCTGACGCTGCTCTCTGCGGGGCAGGCGTCTGCGCAGTTCCAGTCTGAGCCCGAAGACACCTCCGGTGCGGAGGCCTACAGGGTTGCGCTGTCCGCATATATCAGAGGCCAGCATGCGACGGCAGAGCGGCTCTTCGTGTCCATCGTCGAGGAGGACCGCAAGGCGCCGGAGACGATCAAGGCCCACTACTTTCTCGCCCGGAGCCGGATGAAGCTCAGGAAGTGGGAGGAAGCCTCCGCCGGTTTGATCCGGATCTACTCGGTCGATCCGATTTTCTATCACCATTGGAACTGTGACTTTCTGCTCGGTGAGGCCCGGGAAGGAATGGGACTGGATTGAACCAATGATCTTAGAAGAAGGTGTCATCCTGAGCGCAGCGAAGGATCCCCTGAGTGCTTGCGGCAAAGCGAGTACGAAGGGGATCCTTCGCTGCGCTCAGGATGACACGCGTTCGTTCGCCGTTAACGCAGGGCCATTCGCATTGATCCGGGATCGGCTGGACTGATGGGAAATTCGAACTTCGAGCTCAAGCGCAAGGTGCTCCAGCTGGAGGCGCTCCACGACGTCGGCCGCGCGCTGAACACGCTCCGTCCCGAAGAAGAGCTGCTCGATGAATTGATGCATCGCGCAGTTGCGGTCCTCGACGCGACCCTCGGATTCGTCTTTTCCCTCGACGAGCGCATTCAGGTCCAGAATCTTTTCACGTTCGGAATGCGCGGCGACATTGATCCGAAGAGCCTCAACGGTGAAGAGATCATCCGCCGCATCATCGCGGAGCGAGCGCCCCTGTCCACGACGGTCATTTCTTTTCTTGGGGCTCCGGGGGGTGCGCTGCTTGCGTCTCCCATGCTTTCGGGTGACTCGGTGATCGGTGTGCTCGGAGTGATCGGAAAAGAGGAGCGGGAGGCAGGAGCGGAAGGTGCATTTCTCGCTGACGACCTGAGATTTCTCGAGTCGCTCTCGGCGATTGGCGGCGCTGCGATCGAGAACAGCAGAAACTTCCGGAAGCTCGACCTGATGCGTGAGTCGCTCGAAGACGAGAACCGGTCGTTGAAGGCGCGGATGCAGCGGGAGTACAGCGACCGGCTGATGATCGGCGACTCGCCCGGGATGCAGCGCGTGATCGATCTGGTCGCGCGCGTGGCAGACAGCGCGGCCAGCGTTCTGATTCGAGGGGAGTCCGGCACGGGTAAGGAGATGGTTGCGCGGTTGCTTCACGGCAACTCACCGCGGAAGGACAAGCCGTTCGTCGCGCTCAACTGCGCCGCGTTTCCCGAGACGCTGCTCGAGTCGGAGCTGTTCGGAATCGAGCGGGGCGTCGCTACGGGCGTCGAGGCCCGAGTCGGCAAGTTCGAATCGGCGCAGGGGGGCACGATCTTTCTCGATGAAATCGGCGACATCCCTCAGTCGCTCCAGGCGAAGCTGCTGCGGGTTCTTCAGGAGCGGGAGATTGAGAAGGTCGGCGGCCGGCGGCGGATCCCGGTTGACGTTCGGATCCTGGCCGCGACCCACCGGGACCTCGAGGAAATGATCGAGAGGGGAGAGTTCCGGCAGGACCTCTACTACCGTCTCAAGGTGGTCGAGATCGCGCTTCCGCCACTTCGGGAAAGGAAGGAAGACATCCCGAAGCTCGTACGGTTTTTTCTCGACAAGTACAGCCGGCGTGAGGGGCTGGAGAATGTTCGCATTGCGCAGGACGCGCTTCAGAAGATTCTGCGCTACTCGTTTCCGGGCAATGTCCGCGAACTGGAGAACCTGATCGAAGGAGCGCTGGCGCTGACAGTCGATCCGGTCATCGATGCCGGCGATCTGATGCTCATGCCGTCTCTAGAGGAGTCGGGAGACGCTGCGATGCCGAATGATTTTCCAGAGTTGCGGGAGCTGGAGCGCCGCTATATCGCGAAGGTTCTGCAACATACGGGCGGAAATATGGCCCAGGCGGCGAGAATTCTCGGGGTCGACCGGAAGACGCTGTACCGGCGCCGGGAGCACGAGTCCCAAAGTGTCCCATATGTTGATAAGTGGGACACTAATTGAAAGTAGCTGAGATTAATAGACTTAACTACGTTCCAAGGGATCAAATGTTGCTGGAGGGACAATATGCCTCATTGTCGAGATTCTGCCATGGAGATGGTCTCTCTGTAAGTCAAACAAAACAAATATTTTATGGGCCGTTCGCCGAAATTGCATTGTGGCAGTCCGGTTGCTCTGAGAGGTCCCGACACAAAGGGGGAATCTCAGATGCGACAGATCGCGAACATCAAGTCAGCTGCCGTCACCGTTCCTGGCGTCAACTACGCATTTCCGGTGCTGCTGGGCGTCAATACGCTCGTCCTGATGGCGCTGGAAAGGGCTCAGGCCATTCCGTCATGGGTTAAGCTGGCCGCTGCATTGTTTCTGGAGTTCTAGGCCGCACGCGACAAAAAGTCAGAATTCGAATGAAACAGACCGCCGAAAAAGAGGTCGAGCTGACCCTGCCTATGGTGCCCGACATCGAGATCGCGGCGGCAAGGGCAGCCGGAAACCTCGCGCGACAACAGGGGATGAGCGCCGAAAAGATCGACGAGATGGCGCACGCGATCATCGAGGCTTGCATCAACGCCCGGGAGCATGCCTGTTGCGTCGACAAGCGTATCTATCTAAGATTCGTCGCCGGTGTTACATCCGACGGACGCGATCGCATGGACGTCTGGATTACCGATCACGGCAAGGGCTTTGACGCGAATCAGGTGCGTCGGAACACGCCCGGCAGCGCTCAACGGCGAGGCTGGGGCCTCCAGATCATGGAAGCGCACATGGACGAAGTCGACATCGAATCCGGACCGAACGGCACAACGATTCATATGGTCAAGTACGGCGAGTAGAGGAAAATGACTGACGAGCTCAAAGTAGTAGTCGAACGGCGCGGCAACGGAGCGATCCTCTACACGAAGGGCTATATCAACAACGTGGGTGGGGAAGAGATCGCAAACTGTGCATACAAACTCATGGACGAGGGCGTGCAGAATCTTCTGCTCAACCTCCGCGAGACCAAGATCGTCAACTCCATCGGCATCAGCATCCTGATTGAGATCATCGAGAAGATGATCGAGAAAGATGGCAAGCTGGGATTCTGTTGCCTGACCCCTGTCATCGAGAAGACGTTTCAGATCATGGGTCTCGCTCAATATGCATCGATCTACAAAGATGAGAGCGCGGCCGTCAAGGAGATGGCGCTCGAGCACTGACGCGGTCTTCCGATGACCTCGGCTACCCAACTTTCCGGACTCCTCCGCGACCTCCAGCAGCTTGCTGGGAACTTTCAGAAAATCGAAGCAGACCCCGCAGCTCAGGGAGCGCTGATTCTCGATGCATTTCTGCGGATTCCCCCTTACCAGAGCGGGGCAGTCTTCCTCAGAGAATCGCGCGATGTTCCCGAGCTGAAGCTTGCAGCTCAGAGCGGACTCCTGACGGCTCCTTCACACATCGAACCGAATCTGTTCGATGACGTGGCAGACATCGACGTCGACGGCGCGCGCTTCGGAGGCCTGCCGATCTGGACCGCTCTCGATCCCCATCCGCACACTCTGGTGCCGCTCCGCTATGCGCGAGACTCCTTCGGACTCGTCGCGCTCAGCCGGGGAGAGTCTGTTCCGGGCACGGGTGACGAGCTCGAAACGCTTCGAGCCGTATCGAGCTACCTCGCGGCTCTGATCCACGGCCAGCGGATGACGCGCGAGGTGAGGGAGGGCGAGTTCCAGCTCAAGTACCGTTTGTGGGAGCTGGAGTCGCTTTACGACATCGGACTCTCGATCGCTTCGACGCTCGACCTCGACAAGCTCGCCGAGGAGATTCTGGTTCGTACCATCTCGCTGCTCAATGCGCGGCGGGCGGCGCTGTTTCTCCGGAAGGGCGGACGCTTCGTGCTGCACAGCTCGTTCGGCGACGTTCGCTCACAGTTTCTCGACGATGAGCTTCCGCAGGATGACGCCGCGAAGCTGTTTGTTCAGGCGCGCCCCATCGTGTTCGACAACAATGCGGACTGCATTTTTCCTTCGTGCGACAGTTTCGTTGCGCTTCCCATCCGAAGCGGCGAGGAAGTGATCGGAGTTCTCGCCGCAGCGGACCGCGAGCTCCGCGAAGGCGGCGTCGGACCCTTCGAACCGAATGACCTGCGCATGCTCTCGCTGTTCGCCAACCAGGTCTCGATAGCGCTCGAGAACGCAAGGCTGCATCAGGAAGCGCTCGAGAAGCAGTCGATGGAACGGGAGCTCGAGCTCGCTGCAACGATTCAGCGCGACATTCTTCCCCGCTCACTGCCGGCGCTCCCCGCATTCGAGGTGGCTGCCTTCTCGCGATCCGCCCGGCAGCTCGGCGGCGATTACCACGCATTCTTCGAAAACGATGGCTGTCTGACACTTTGCGTCGCCGACGTCTCCGGCAAATCCGTTCCTGCCGCGGTGCTCGTGTCCGCCCTCCACGCAGCTCTCCAGCTCCTCGTGGATGAAGGCCGGCCGCTTGGAGAGATCGCCACGGAGCTCAACCGCCACATCCATCGCTGGTCCTCGGAGAACAAGTTCATCACGCTGGTGCTCGCGTCGTTCGATCCCGAGTCCGAGGTTCTCAGTTTCGTCAATGCCGGACACAACCCCGCCTACATCCTCAGCGATGGCAAGCTCGAGGAGCTGCAATCCCACGGGCTGCCGATCGGAATCCTCGCCGGCACCATTTACCGCACCCAGACGCGGCGGTTTTCAGCCGGTTCGCTATTCCTGGCCTACAGTGACGGATTCACCGAGGCGGAGAACCTCGCCGAAGAAGAGTTCGGCAACGAGAGGCTCGAGGAGATCCTCACTGCGAAGGCTGAGGCAGATTGCTCCGAGATCCGCGACGCGATCGCTCAAGCCGCCGATGCCTTCGCGGCCGGGGCCCCACAAAAGGACGACCAAACACTCGTGCTGGTCAGGTCGCGCCAAGAGAGTAGTCAGTAGTCAGTAGGCCCTCGCCATGTGGCAGGGCCCTCCGAGGCCCTGCCTTCCGCAATGTGAAGAGGTACGACAACTGGAGCTTCCTCGGTGCTGTAGTCCTCGCTACTGTCCCCGGAACAGCGGCATCCGCTTTTCCAGAAACGCAGTCATCCCCTCGACTGCGTCGTCCGACGAGAACGCTTCGATTTGATTCTCCGTCTCGAGGTCTAGTTGCGCCGCGAGTGTGTTCGATGACGACTGCCGGATCGCGCGCTTGATGCCGCGGATCGCGATGGGCGGTCCCGTCGCGATTGCATCTGCAAGGATCCTCGTTTCATCCTCGAGCGCCTCTGACTTCACGACGCGGTCGACGAGCCCGATGCGCAGTGCTTCATCCGCTTCGATCATCCGCCCGGTCATCAGCATCTCCATTGCGCGCGACGGGCCGATGAGCTTCGGAAGCGACCATGTTCCGCCCCAGTCGGGATGGAGACCGATCCTTACGAAGCTCTCGCTGAACTTCGCTCGATCCGAACCGATCCGCATGTCGCAGGCGAGAGCGAGATTGCAGCCGGCGCCCGCCGCCACGCCGTTGACAGATGCGATCACCGGATGTGAGAGCTCTCGGATCGCCTGCACGATCTCGCCCCCTGCTCGCAGCAGCGCTCTGAGCCCGTCGGTATCATTCGTCTCACGCAGGCCGCTCATGAACTCGATGTCGCCTCCGGCGCAGAATGCCCTGCCCGCGCCGGTGACCACCACTACTCTCACCCCAGGCGCGGACTCCGAGCTTCGCAACGCTTCGAGCAGATCCTCCCGCATGGCCCCCGTGAACGCATTCAGTTTCTCCGGCCGATTCAGCGTGATCGTGAAAACGGCGCCGTCGATGTGGGTGTTGATGAAGGTCATGGAGTTCTCCGGAAGTAGTCAGTAGTCAGTAGTCAGGAGTCATTAGAGTGACAGATGAGTAGACAGTACACAGTAAACAGTAAACAGGAGACAGTAGCCGCCCACCCCGGGCCGTGGACTTTGTTAGGAAGCAAGGCTACGCGTGTCATCCTGAGCGAAGCGAAGGATCCCCTCAGGCCTCGCGCTGATGCAATGAATCAGGGGATCCTTCGCCTCGCTCAGGATGACAAGTCCGTCATATCCTTCCGTGATTGGGAGGTTCATTAGAAGCGTCGGAATAACTCGACTGGTCATTGTGGCGGGGATGAACGAGCTTGTCATCCCGAGCTTGGTTGTGCGGGCGGGAGGGGCGAGGGATCTCCGGCGATAGTACATAGTTGCCTATCGGCCTCCGCCACCACCCTGCGCCCATCCACGAATCACGAATCTACTACCGCCGGAGGTCCCTCGCCCCTCCCGCACACCCACGCTTGCTCGGGATGACACCCCGCGAGTAATTCACAAATTCTCAGGATGACACTTCTGGAGGTCTCGCGTAACTGTAACTCACGAGTTTCCATCGCGCATGCGTTACCGTATGCAACTACTGACTACTGACTACTGACTACTGACTACTGACTACTGACTACTGACTACTGACTACTGACTACTTCCCCCATGAACGACTACCTCCCAATCGCAACCCTCGACGAGCTACCCGTCGGACAGAAGAAAATGATCATCGTCGACGATCGGCGTATCGTCGTCTACCGGACTGCCGGGGGAGTCTTCGCCACCGACAACAGCTGCCCCCACCGCGGCGGGCCTCTTGCAGAGGGGGACCTGATGGGTGACGAGATCGTCTGTCCCTGGCATCTCTGGACATTCAACGTCGAGACGGGAGCCACCGCCATCACGCCCGACCTCTGCCTCGTGACTCACGATGTCAGGGTCGAAGGAGAAAAGATTCTAGTGCGCCTCAATCCAGCACCGCAGCCTGCGGACGAGTTCTCATGAGTCCGCGTCCTCTCAGACAGGTCGACGATCTCCGCAGTGATGCGGGACGTCTCGAAGGCCTTTATCGCGACATCGACCGACCCTCTGCCGTCGCGGTGGTATGCCATCCGTTACCGATCGAGGGCGGCAGCCTGCACAGCAAGGTTGTCTTCCGCGCCGCCCGCGGCCTCGAAGCCGCCGGGGTCGCCACCATCCGGTTCAATTTCCGTGGAACCGGGGCGAGCCAGGGTGTGTACGACGCCGGCGAAGGCGAGCAGCGTGACTTCGAAGCGGCGCTGCGCTGGATCATTCGCAAACATCCCGAAGCGAAGGTGCTCGCGGGCGGCTTCTCCTTCGGCTCGTGGGTATCGACCCGCGCCGGTTGCGAGATGCCCGAGGTTCAGGCGATGTTTCTGATCGGCGCTCCGGTGAACAAGTACGACATGCAGTATCTGAAGAACTGCCGGAAGCCGGTTCTCTTTCTACATGGAACGGCAGACCCCTTCGGCGACGTCGACAAGCTCTCCGATCTGGTCGAGAACATTCCGGAGGCCGAGACGGTCATCGTCAGCGGTGCGGGCCACTTCTTCGATAAGGAGCTCGAGATGGTCGAGCAGACGATGAAGGAGTGGGCCACGCGGATGATCGAGGAGCTGCCGTCCCTCGGAGAGCAGTGATCACTCCTCTTCAAGCGGCTCCGGAGGCTTTCTCCCCAGCCGCTTGAGCGCGTGACGATTGTTCTCGTCCATCTGTAGAACTTCCTCGTAGCAGCTCTCGGCTCTCGAGACCAGTCCCTGGCTGCGGAAAAGATCGCCAAGCGAGATCAGCGCCTCGGCGTGATTCGGGTTGATGGACAGCGCCTTCTGGAAACTCTCGGACGCATAGTGATGCCATTGAGGGTTCCGTTGCTGGCAGGTTCCGAGGAGGAACCATGCATTGGCGTAGTCGGGAGCAAAATCGACTGCCTGCTTGAGCAACACGATCGCGCCGTAGAAGTCGCCACTCGAGGCCAGCTTGGTGGCCCTGCGAAAATTCTGTTCGCTGATCGAGCGCCGGCTGAGCTTCCGTTGGATGGACTGGTGGTCCTGCGTCCGGTCCACATTGGCGAGCAGCTCGTCGTAATCGTGTCTTCGCGTGGGGTTGCCCAACTGCTCGGAGGCCTCGGTGATCCGTCTCCGGATTGCCGTCACAGAATCTCTGACGATCGGAGCGAAGTCCTTCGGATCAAAATCGGCGGCGAGCTCCGCGGCTCGCTTGAGGATCTCCGCGCGCGGCGCGCCCTGCGGCACTTTCAGGAGCTCGTAATGATTCACGTTCGGCAGATGCCGGGCCAGGGCGACGGCCTTGAGCGCGCGCGGGTCCGATCCGATCGATGCCATCAGCAGCAGGTCTCCCTGTGTGTCGTGATCTTCGACGAACTTCTTTTCCGGAGGGGGTTCTTCAGCCTCGGTGAAAAGGCCAAGGACCAGCATCGCGATCAGAACCCGGCCGGTATTCGCGGAGTTGCCGGGCATCCTGCGGATGAACCCCTCGATGGTCTCCGGGTTGTCTAGCGCGGAAGCGACGGCCAGCTCTGGCTGCGTGAGTGGAAGAGAGTCAGTCACGAACAATGCCGAGCGGTTCGGCGAGATCTTCCGCTGAATGTCTCCGAGCGCGCGGCGAAGGACGAGCCCGTTGTGAATCGAACGGATTCCTTCCAGCACGAAGCCGGGGGTCGATTTCACGAACGCGCGCTTGCGAGAGGGCAGCGGTTCGCCGGTGGTGAACGCGGCCGTTCCCTCCGTCCAGGAAAACAGCGGGAGGGCGAGCGAGAGCATCCATTCGCGAAGGAGCGGATCCTTTCGTTTGATGTGAACGATGCTTCCCTCGTGAAAGAGGGGGACCGAATCGGTCCAGTCAGGCGGGGTCAGCTGCAGAGCCTGATCCTCGTTGATCTCGCCTTTCTGGAAAAGCCAGGCGCCCAGCGACTCCTGAATCGAGTTTGACGTGATGAGCGACAGCTCCCCGTCGGCGAAGTGGAAGACCTTCCTATCCGGCTCCTTCACGACGGTCAGGGTCCCCGTCTTCCTGCCGGTGATGATGTCACCGAGGAGATTGGGGAACGGCGTGACTTCAATTCTCTCGAGGCTCAAAGGAGGGGGTCGCTGTCGTAGTTCTGCAAATCTTACTCGAAGCGGACGAAGGCCGCCCCCATCGATGGGGGAGGTAGGGTTGCGGTCCCGGGGGGCAGGCAATGAGCCTGGGTTCTGCGGGAAGTGTCATACAGAGCGCAGCGAAGGATCCCCCGATTGCTTGCGGCCAGAGGCAAGTCCTGAGGGGATCCTTCGCTTCGCTCAGGATGACACTCCTTCGTCGCGTCAACTGACGGCCGTGGGGCACCAGAATGTTTCACGTGTTCCAAGAATGCGGAAGGCCCGACGATTGTTGCAAAAGCCCGGTGATAAGATGAAATTCATGCGAGCTCTTCCTCTGGCAGCTCTCTGTCTTGCATTTCTGGCCGTCCCCGCTGAGGGTCAGGTCGATTCGCAGGATGCCTACGACTTCATGATCGGCAAGCTTTCGGCCGAGACCAACGACTTCGACGATGCGATTACCCGGCTGGACCGGGTCATTGCGAAGAACCCGGGCGATCCGGTGCTTCTCTATGAGCGGGCGGTGGTTCTGCTGTCGGCTTCACGGCTCGAGCGGGGCGAGGCCGAGCTTAGAAAGCTCGTCCAGCAGTTTCCCGATTTTTACGACGCGCGCCGTCTTCTGGGCCGTCTGCTCCTGGACCGCTCGGGAGGAGACCCGCGCAAGGTCGAAGAGGGGCTGGTGCATCTCAAGGATGCTTTCCGGCTCTACCCCGGCGATGTAATCACCGGTTCGACGATCGCGCAGATCCTGATGTCTCTCGATCGAGCCGAAGAAGCCGAGAAGGTGATCGCCACGCTGCTCGAGCAGTCGCCCGACCAGCGGATGCTGAACTATACATACGCGCAGATTCTCACTCGTCTGGGCCGTGGCGACGAAGCGAGGCCTCATCTGGAGCGCGTTCTCACCGGCGATCCATCCTACGCTCCGGCGGTCTTCCAGCTCGTGGACATCTACCAGAAGTCGAGTGAATGGGTGAAGGCAGCCGAGGCTCTCGAGCCGCTCGTGTCGAAGGATCCCGGGAATCTCGATCTGCAGCGCCAGCAGGCCTTCTTTTATCTTCGAGGCGGCGAGAGCCGCAAGGCGCTCGATGCGCTTCAGGTGCTCCACGAGGGCGATCCCTCGGATGACCGCACCGCGTTCTACCTCGCGGAAGCTCTGGCCGACTCGGGCGAGCGTGAAAAGGCCGACGCGATCTACAAGCGACTCCTCGAGAAGAACCCCGGCGATGCCGACCTGCTCGTCAGCTTCGGCCTCAGCCAGCTCGCGCAACGCAATTACTCCGAAGCGGAGACGACGTTCAGGACGCTGCTCGCGACTCCGGGACTCGCCGAAAACGGAGTAGCGATGGCGCGCACACAGCTTGCCCTGATCGATCTTCAGCGCGACGATGACGCAGGCGCGCTCGCGAAAGCGCAGGAAGTGCTGATCTACGCCGACAAACCGAATCTCCAGGCCATCAACATCGCTCTCGACGTGCTCCGCCGCGAAAAACGTCACGCGGAAGCGCTCGAGCTGCTCGACCCGCTCCTCGCCGCGCATCCGACCGACGCATTCCTGAACGCGCGCTACGTGGAGTTCCTGCTCCGCTCCGGCGAGAAGCAGAAGGCCCGCTCGCTCGCGGAGTCGCATCTCCGGATGCCCAACTCGAAGTCGGTCACCGTGGCCGACGCTTTTGCAAGCGCCGAGGAGTTCGCGACCGGGATCGAGCTTCTGGAAGGTGTGAGGAAGAAAGATCCCGAGAATCGCGATGTTCTTTTCGAGCTCGGATCATTTTATGAGCGCGCTGGACGGTATGCGAATGCCGAGAAGGTGTTCCTCGAGTTGCTCGAGCGTCATCCCGGCGACGCCCCGACGTTGAACTACCTGGGATACATGTGGGCTGACCGGAATGAGAATCTCGAGCGGGCGGAGTCGATGCTCGTCGAGGCGGTCGCAGCCGAACCGCGGAACGGCGCCTACGTCGACTCTCTGGGGTGGGTTTATTTTCGCCTCGGGAAGCTGGAGCTAGCCGAGAAGTACTTGAAGGAAGCCGCCCGTCTGATTCCCGGTGACCCCACCATTCAGGAGCACCTGGGAGATCTGTTCGCCCGGCAGGGTGAATATCAGCTGGCCCTCGAGCGATACAGGGAAGCGCTGAGCCTCCGCCCGCAGGCGAAGGAAAAGGCCGTGCTCGAGACCAAAGTCGCCGAAGCGGAGAAACTAGCCACGGCGGCCGTCCGTTGATCTTTACCGAGCGGTTGTGCGATCGCACGCAGGTGTCATCCTGAGCCTCAGAATGACGGGACAGGTGACTGTCGACGAAACTGAACGACATTGTCATCCCGAGCCTGGTCGTGTGGGCGGGAGGGGCGAGGGACCTCCGGCGATAGTACAT
>JBGSYJ010000466.1:0-4008 GCA_041750915.1 Thermoanaerobaculia bacterium
GGAGAGTACGACAAGGCGAACAGCTACCTCGAGGAGATGGAACGCGTGGCGCCTTCCGCGGATGGGACCACGATCGAGGAAGAAATGCCACGCGGCGGAACTCTGCGCGTGGCCTTGATGAATCCCATCAAAGCGCGGGAGCCCGCCGAGATCGAGACGGACGAGGAAGTTGAAGTTCTGTCGCTGATCTTCGAGCCTCTCGTCACCTTCGATGAACAGGGTCACGTCGTGCCTCTTCTCTGCGAATCATGGGAGACGAGCGAAGACGGTAGGAGCTTTTACTTCAACCTCCGATCGGACGTCCGTTTTCATGACGGCTCGACGCTCGATGCCGAAAGCCTCCGCTTAGCCTTCGAGCGCTCGATTCGCCGGCGCCGGAGAGAGATGAAGCCGGCCTTTGCGCTGATCGAAGGTGTCTCGGAGTTTCACCGTGGAGAAACCGACAGCGTCTCCGGGCTGGTCGCCCGCTCGAAACACCGTCTGGAAGTACGAACCACCGAGGCACTGCCGATCTATCCCGCTTTTCTGACGGAACCGGCGGCGGGGGCATTCCGGATTGCGGACGACGGAACGACCATCGTCGGCACGGGCCCCTTCCGTATTGAACGCCAGGAGAAGGACAGGATCGAGCTCGTGGCGAACGCTTCCTACTGGCGCGGAGAGCTTCCCCCTCTGGAGCGGGTCGAGTTCCGAACGTACACGAACGCCTCGGAGATCGCGGCGGATCTTCGCTCCGGGAAAACCGACGTCGGACGCGATCTTTCTCCTCGTGACTTCGACGACGTTCTGCGCGACGCTCGCTTCCGCTCCGGCCTGGTCGAGACGCCAAAGAAGAACATTTACTTCATCGTGTTCAACACCCGCTCGAAGGGGAGCGGTCCCGAGTTGAATGCTGCAGCGCGAAGAGCCATCCTCGGATCTCTTCGCGTGCGGGAAACCGTCTGGCAGACGCTCGGACGCCTCGCACAGCCCGCGGCTTCGCTGATCCCGCCGGGGATTCTCGGACACGAGCCCGGTCGTAAGCGCGCCACACTCTCTCGAGAGGAGGCTCAGCAAAGCCTGCGCGACAGTGGAATCCAGCTTCCTCTCGAGCTCCGCGCTACTGTTCATCCCTTCCTGCTGAACCGGTATCGATCCCTTCTGGATGCGCTGCTTCTGGCATGGAGCGAGATCGGCGTCAAGCTGGAGATCGAGACCACGAACATGGAGTCCTACCTCGGTCGGTTCGCCGACAGCTCCGAGGTCGACCTGATGATCGGGCGCTGGAACGCCGACTTCGATGACCCGGACAATTTTTCTCACGGTCTTTTTGATTCTCAGACCGGAGCCTTCAACGCCTGGTTCTCCTCGGAGGAGACGGATGCGATGTTGAACGAGGCCCGCAGCGAGATCAGCCCTTCGGTCCGTGAGTCGCTCTATCGCCGCTTCGAGTCGCGACTTCTGGACGATGGCGTGCTTCTACCGCTCTTCCACGAAATCGATTACCGAATCGTCGCACCGCGTGTGCGGGGTCTCGAGCTTCGGGGAAGCGCGCCATACGTCAACTATGGAGCGATCGGCAAGGCAGAAACCGACGCGCCGATCGTTGCGCAGAGCAGTCCGTCAGCAGGAATGCTTCACGTGCCGATCGCCGAGGACCTTCGGCAGCTCGATCCGCACATGATGCAGACGGCGGAAGAGAGTGAAGTCATCTCCACGGTATTCGAAACTCTCACGCGCAACGACGGTGTGCGCATCGTCCCGTGGCTCGCATCGTCGATTACACCAGAGGACGGCGGCCGACGTTACCGTATCGTGCTGCGCGACGGCGTCCGCTTTCACGACGGCCGGCGGCTCACGGCCCGCGACGTTCGCTATTCGTGGGAACGTGGCCTCACGCACGGGTTCGGCATTCTTCACGCACTCTTTGCGACGGTGGTTGGTGCCCAGCGTCTCATCGAGGGAAGCACCCGAGACCTCGAAGGGCTGCGCATTCTTTCCGAGCGGGAGTTTGTCGTCGAGCTGACCGCGCCGGTGGCGTTCTTCCCGGCCATCGTCTCGTGCCCAGTCGGCGCGATCACCCAGGAGGGCGCGACTCAGTTCCTGGGTAGCTGGCGCGAGGGTACCGTCGGAACCGGTCCTTTCCGTGTCGTTCAGTTTCAGCCCGGGCGCGAGCTCGAGCTGGAACGCAACCCGAGTTACTGGCGTGAGGGCCTGCCTTTGAGCGAAGGGCTCACCTTCCACCTCGGCGCCACGCCTGAGCAGATCAAGAAGGAGTTCCGGGCCGGCCGTTACTCGCTCGCCTACGGCCTCTACCCTGCAGACGTCGAGGAGCTCCGACACGATCCTTCGCTCGCTTCCGGCTACCGCGAGATTCCGCGGCTCTCGATTTACTACGTGGCGCTGAATCGTTCCCGATCACCTGTCGATGACCCTGCATTGCGACGCCGCCTCGTAAAGGCGCTCGACGTTCCGGCCGTCGTTCGCCGGACCCTTCGCAGCGGAGCCATCCCGGCCAACGGCATCATTCCACCGGGCTTGCTCGGCCACAGGCCCAGTCCTATGAGCTCAGGTCCGGCCACGGCGGATGACCTCGATCTCAATCTCGAACTGACGGTGGGCATCCACCCCATGTTTCTCGGCCAGTACGCTGCCGTTGCTGATGAGGTGATCGCAGCGTTCAAACGGAAAGGCGTGCGGCTGAATATAACGACCCGCAGCCGGGACGAGTTCCTGGAGGCTGAAGAAGGCGCAACCGTCGATGTAACTCTTGGCCGGTGGGTGGCTGACTATCCAGATAGCGACACGTTCGCCTACGGCCTGATCCATTCGGTCGCGGGTGGCATCGGAAGGCTTGTCGGGACGCCGTCTCTCGACCGGATCATCGAGGAAGCGCGTTCCGAGCTCGACCCCCAGTCGCGCCACGCGATGTATCGTCAGGTCGAAGAGACTCTCGCCCGTGACGCGGTCATCATTCCTCTCTTCCACGAACAGGTCTACCGCTTTGCACGCCCGGAGCTGGAAGGGCTGAGTCTCAACTTCTCCTTACCCGAAGTCGCTTACGACACGATCCGCATCACGCGGTGAGGGTTGGGGAAGTTCCGCATTCCCCTCTCCCCGTGTGAACGGGGAGAGGGGCAAGGGGTGAGGGGCGGTGCAAGCTATTCATGTGTTGGCGATCGGCTTCAGAAGCTGCAAGCCCGCAACGCCCCTCTCCCGGCGCGCGACGATCTCGCAAGTTCTCGACGTCTGCGCGGATGCTGCGCGCCACCCTCTCCCCGACTTCGCGGGGAGAGGGAGAGCACGAGGCATTTCGCGCCTCCGTCGAAAGCTGGAGGGCTGGATTTCTGGCGCAATGCGCGCAGAATGCGGCTGCGCATGAGCACTCCGACTCCTTCCGCTGACACGACGATCCGGCCTGGAACCGTCATCCTGTTCTGGTTTCCGCTCGCGGCGACGTGGCTGATGATGGGGCTCGAGCTGCCGTACGTCGCAGCGATGATCGCGCGGATGCCGGAAGCGAAGTACAGCCTCGCGGCTTTCGGTGTCGCTGTGTCGCTGGCATGGCTCATCGAGTCGCCGATCATGATGCTGCTTTCGGCGGCGACAGCGCTCGTCCGTGACCGCGCGTCCTACCTCGCACTGCGCCGCTTCACGTGGCTGCTCAATGGCGCCGTGACTCTTGCGATGGCGATGCTTGCCGTTCCGTCTGTCTTTCGCTTCGTCGGCGAGACGATGATCGGGCTTCCTCCGGAGGTCTCGAGGATCGCGGAATCGACGATGCTCATTCTCGTTTTCTGGCCGGCTGCGATCGGATACCGTCGCTTCTATCAGGGCATCCTGGTGCGGAATCGTCTCACACGGCTCGTCGCGTACGGTACCGTCGTGCGTCTGGTTGCGATGTCGGTCACCGGGGCCGTTCTGGCACTGACGTTCCGAATGCCAGGCGCGATCATCGGGGCTCTTGCGCTGCTGGCCGGCGTCGTTGCCGAGGCGGTTGTCAGTCGGTGGATGGCGCGACGGGTTGTG
>JBGSYJ010000467.1:0-4792 GCA_041750915.1 Thermoanaerobaculia bacterium
GACTCATACGGCGGGCACTGAAGTCCAAGGAGAATGAACAGATGGTCCTGATTCCCATGGTTGTCGAGCAGACGAGCCGGGGCGAGCGCGCCTACGACATCTACTCGAGACTTCTCAAAGACAACATCATCTTTCTCGGTCAGGCGATCGACGACACGGTTTCGAACCTCATCATTGCGCAGATGCTTTTTCTCGAGGCCGAAAATCCGGAGAAGGACATCTCGATCTACATCAACTCCCCGGGCGGATCGATCACGGCCGGGCTCGCGATCTACGACACGATGCAGTACGTGAAGCCGGACATCACGACGATCTGCATTGGCCAGGCAGCGTCGATGGCCGCGGTGCTCCTCGCGGCCGGCAAGAAGGGGAGGCGTTACGCACTGCCGAACTCGAGGGTGTTGATCCACCAGCCGCTGATGTACGGGCTCGGCGGGCAGGCGAGCGAGATCGACATCCACGCCAAGGACATCATGCGCATGAAGCAGAAGCTGAATGCGATACTCGCGAACCACACCGGACAGCCGATCGAAAAGATCGACCGCGACACCGACCGCGACTACATCCTCCAGTCGCAGGACGCAGTCGAGTACGGGCTGGTCGATCAGGTGATCGATAAGAGAGAGTAGGGCGCCTGCGGCGAATTAAGAATTCAGAATTCAGAATTCAGAAAACGGGAGCGGCAAACGGGACCAGGGGGCTTCTGGAACGAATTGAGAATTCAGAATGAAGAATTCAGAAAAGGGGACGATTTGCGCCTATTTGGCGGCACCCCGGTTTCTGAATTCTGAATTCTAAATTCTCAATTCGCCGCAGGCAGAGCCGCCCGGAATGCGCCCTTCACGACCCATGTTCACTCACACGGGCGGACTGGCGTCTCCTTGACACACCCGAGGAGGCGTAGAACAATGAGATTACAAGGGACGAGGACCTGAGCTCGATGTCGAAAAAAGGGAACAGCGGCGACGTTTTGCGTTGTAGTTTCTGCAACAAGTCACAGCGCGACGTAAAGAAGCTGATTGCCGGACCGACGGTCTACATCTGCGACGAGTGTGTCGACATCTGTCTCGACATCATCGCCGAGGACCGGAAGGACGACACCGGGGTCACCGAAGGAGCGCCGGATCTTCCGAAGCCGAAGGAGATCAAGGAGTTCCTCGACCAGTACGTGATCGGCCAGGAGCGGGCGAAGAAGAAGCTCGCCGTCGCCGTTTACAACCATTACAAGCGGATTGACTATCAGCAGAAGAGCGGCCGGCAGGATGTCGAGCTGCAGAAGTCGAACATCATGCTCATCGGTCCGACGGGTACGGGCAAGACGCTGCTCGCCCAGACGCTTGCCAGAATGCTTTCGGTTCCGTTCACGATCGTCGACGCGACGACGCTGACCGAGGCCGGGTATGTCGGCGAGGACGTCGAGAACATCATCCTCAAGCTCTATCAGGCTGCGGGCAACGACAAGGAAAAGACCCAGCGCGGCATCGTCTACATCGACGAGGTCGACAAGATCTGCCGCAAGGGCGACAACCCTTCGATCACCCGGGACGTTTCAGGCGAAGGTGTCCAGCAGGCACTCCTGAAGATTCTGGAAGGAACGGTCGCCAACGTTCCGCCGCAGGGTGGCCGCAAGCATCCCCACCAGGAGTTCATCCAGATCGACACCACGAACATCCTCTTCATCTGCGGAGGAGCGTTTGTGGGACTCGAGAGCGTGATCGAGCGCCGCATGGCCGAGAAGGCGATGGGCTTCGGCGCAAAGATCTCCGCGAAGAAGGACAAACGTGTTGGTGAGCTGTTGAGCCAGGCGCATCCGGAAGACCTCATCAAGTACGGCCTGATTCCGGAGTTCGTCGGGCGGCTTCCCGTCGTTGCGACGCTTGCCGAGCTCGACAAGGATGCCCTGATTCAGATCCTCAAGGAGCCGAAGAACTCGCTGGTGCGCCAGTACGAGACGATCATGGGGTTCGAGAATGTCTCTTTGAAGTTCGAGGAGGAAGCCCTCGAGGCGATCGCCGAGGAAGCGCTCAAGCGCAACGTCGGAGCGCGCGGTCTGAAGATCATCATCGAGGAGCTCATGCTGGACATCATGTACACGATTCCTTCCCAGGATTCGATCGCCGAGTGTCTGATCACTCGCGAAGTGGTGCTCACGCGCAGTCAGCCGATCACGCTGTTCCGCAAGGCGGGGTAGGGTAGGGGCAGGAATTCAGAGTTCAGAATTCAGAATGCAGAAACGGCGTTCCGGCGTTACGCGCAGTTCGAGTTCACAAGGTGCCCGATAAATGTCCAATGAGACCATGAAGCTTCCGCTCGTTCCACTCCGCGACATGGTGGTTTTCCCATCCATGATGGCTCCGTTCGTCGTGGGGCGCCGGGCATCCATCCTCGCGCTCGAAGCGACGCTATCGACTGCGGAGAAGCGCATTTTTCTCGCGACGCAGAAGGATCCCAAGGTAGATGACCCGAAGATGGATCAGATCCATCACGTTGGCGTCATCGCAACCGTCGTTCAGAATCTCAAGCTGCCGAACCACAACGTGAAGGTGATGGTCGAAGGGCTGGGCCGCGCTGAGATCGTTTCGTTCGCGGACACGGACGGCTACGTAACCGTCGACGTTGAAGCGATCGACACTGCCTATCCGCTCACGCCGGAAGTTTCCGAGTACATCCAGAAGCTCGTCGAGATCTTCGAGCAGTACGCCAAGATGTCGCATCACCTCGCCTTCGAGGGAGTGATGGCGACCTTGAAGATGGACGATCCCGACAAGTTCGCCGATACGCTCGCCTCCCACCTGCTCATCACAACCGTCGAGAAGCAGCAGCTTCTCGAGACGCCGAGTCCTTACGAGCGCCTTCAGAAGCTTCAGGATTTCCTCGAGATCGAGATCGAAAAGATCAACATCGACAAGCGGATCAACTCCAAGGTCAAGAAGCAGATGGAGCGGGCGCAGAAGGAGTACTACCTCAACGAGAAGATCAAGGCCATCCATCAGGAGCTAGGACGGAAGGACGACCGCTCGGACGAGATCGAAGAGCTCCGCATGAAGATCGAATCGGCAGGCATGCCGAAAGAGACGCGCGAGAAAGCCGTTCAGGAGCTCAAGCGACTCGAGGCCATGCCGGGCGTTTCTGCCGAGGCGACCGTTTCGCGAAACTACATCGAATGGCTCGTGGCGGTTCCATGGAAGAAAGCTTCCAAAGAGATCCGGGACATCGAGCGCGCAGAGCAGATTCTCAACGAGGACCACTTTGGTCTCGAGAAGATCAAGGATCGCATCCTCGAGTTTCTGGCAGTGCGGCAGCTGATCAAGGGGCCGAAGGGAACCATTCTCTGCTTCGTCGGGCCTCCCGGCGTCGGCAAGACTTCTCTGGCTAAATCGATCGCACGCGCCACCGGACGGCAGTTCGTCCGCCTCTCACTCGGCGGCGTTCGCGACGAGGCGGAGATCCGCGGACATCGAAGGACGTACATCGGAGCGTTCCCGGGACAGATCATCCAGAGAATGAAGAAAGCAGGCACGGTCAATCCCGTCTTCCTGCTCGACGAAGTCGACAAGATGTCGATGGACTTCCGGGGCGACCCATCT
Organism: Thermoanaerobaculia bacterium; assembly: GCA_041750915.1. Taxonomy (GTDB): domain Bacteria; phylum Acidobacteriota; class Thermoanaerobaculia; order Gp7-AA8; family Gp7-AA8; genus JBGSYJ01. Next base: position 3,588 of record JBGSYJ010000467.1, read on the forward strand.
TCGGCGTTGCTCGAAGTGCTCGATCCGGAACAGAACAATTCATTCACGGACCATTACCTGGACGTCGAGTACGACCTGTCGAAGGTGATGTTCATCGCCACGGCGAACGTCACGCATACGATTCCGGCACCGCTGCGCGACCGCATGGAGATCATTCAGCTGTCCGGGTACACGCATCTGGAGAAGCTCGCCATCGGACGGGAGTTCCTCGCGCCGAAGCAGCGCCAGGAGCACGGCCTCGATGCGGAAAAGATCACGATCGAAGACAGCGCTATTGAAGAAGTCGTGAATTACTACACCCGCGAGGCTGGAGTCAGGAACCTCGAGCGCGAAATCGGATCGCTGTTCCGCAAAGTGGCGCGCAAGGTTGTGGCCGAAGGGTCGGATTACACGACCGTCATCGATGCCGCGAAGGTGCGGGACCTGCTGGGGAAACAGCGCTTCCGCACTCACACCGTGCAGGACAAGAGCGAGATCGGTCTTGCCACGGGGCTGGCCTGGACCGAAGTCGGCGGCGAGATGCTGTCGACGGAAGTAGCGCTGTCGCCCGGCAAGGGTGTGCTGACGCTCACTGGAAAACTGGGCGACGTGATGCAGGAATCGGCGCGCGCAGCACTTTCCTACGTCCGCTCACGCGCCGTGCTGTTCGGAATCGATCCTGACTTTCACGACAAGATCGACATTCATATTCATGTGCCCGAGGGCGCGATCCCGAAGGATGGACCCTCCGCTGGCATCACGATGGCGACGGCGCTTCTTTCCGCCGTGACGAAGATCCCGATTCACCGCGATGTTGCGATGACCGGAGAGATCACGCTCCGCGGGAAGGTGCTGCCCGTGGGAGGGGTCAAAGACAAGATTCTGGCTGCATCACGCGTCGGGATCACCAAAGTGATTCTCCCTCTCGACAACGAGCGCGATCTGGAAGACATCCCGGCCGACGTGCGCGAGCAGATGGCATTTCATCTGGTGCAGTCGATGGATGAAGTGGTGTCGGTAGCGCTCGATGGCACGATTGTTCCATGGGAGGCGAAGGAAAAGTTGCCCGAGCCAGCCAAAACTGTCGGCAGCGAAGACTTCACCCACTGAGTTTCTATCCGGCGGCGAGGAAGTTTCTCGAATTCTTCAGGCGGGTCCGCGGGATTTGTCATCCCGAGCAAGCGCGGGTGGGCGGGAGGGGGGGGGGGGGGGGGGGGGGGGGGGGG
>JBGSYJ010000468.1:0-16549 GCA_041750915.1 Thermoanaerobaculia bacterium
CCCGCATGGCTGACGAAACGGAAAACATTTCCGGTCTCGAACCGGAATCCGACGTTCTGCTTGCACCGCTGACGACGATCGGCATCGGAGGTCCCGCGCGTTACTACGTCCGCGCGACGACGGTTGAGGAGATTGCCGGCGCCCTCTCCTGGAGCCGGCAGAAGGAGATTCCGATCTTCATCCTCGGCGGAGGAAGTAACCTCCTGATCGCTGACTCCGGATTTCCGGGCCTCGTACTTCACATCGCTACTTCCGGCATCGAGGTCGAGAATGAGGATGCATCATCGGTCGTCCTCCGTGTGGCTGCGGGCGAGCCGTGGGACGGTCTTGTCGCCGCAACCGTCGCACGCGGATGGGCAGGCCTCGAGTGTCTGTCGGGGATCCCCGGCTCGACTGGCGCGACACCGATTCAGAACGTGGGAGCGTACGGCCAGGAAGTGAGCGAGACAATCATCCGTGTCGAGGCGATGGACCGGGCGTCCGGGCAAGTCCGCCTCTTCACCAATGAGGAGTGCCGCTTCCGATATCGGGAGAGCCTTTTCAAGACCGAGGAGCGCGACCGATGGATCGTGCTTTCGGTTACGTACAGGCTCATGCCGGGGGGCGAACCAACGATCCGCTATCCGGAGCTCGCCCGTGAAGTGGATGCGCGCGGTGCGAACGATCTCGCTTCGGTCCGCGCCGCGGTTCTCGATATCCGGCGCAGGAAAGGGATGGTGCTCGATCCGGATGATCCGGATACGCGGAGCGACGGATCGTTTTTCATGAATCCGATCCTCGACCACGCTGAGCTGAAGTCGTTTCGCGAACGCGCAGAATCACTCGTAGGATCTGATGCCGCGATCCCGACATTTCCATCAGGGGATCGCACAAAGCTTTCGGCGGCGTGGCTGATCGAGAATTCCGGGTTCCAGAAGGGCTACGTGTTGGGAAATGCGGGTCTGTCGTCGAAGCACACGCTGGCTGTGATCAACAGGGGAGGTGCGAGCGCGAAGGAAGTCGTGGAGCTGGTCCGGACGATTCAGGACGGCGTTTACAAAGCCTTCGGCGTGCGGCTCCGTCCAGAACCGAACTTCATCGGTTTTTGAAACGAAGGATCGTTCTGAACTTCACCTCAACAATCGTGCGGTGATCTTCAGGACTTGTCATCCCGAGCTCGGTTGTGCGGGCGGGAGGGGCGAGGGAACTCCGGCGATGGTACATAGTTAATTCGTCGCCGGTGACACTCGGAGTGCGGATCCCTCCTCGAGGCAACTATGTACCATCGCGTGAGGTCCCTCGCCCCTCCCGCCCGCACGCCCAAGCTCGGGATGACATGCTCGTTCATTTGCCGTCACAAACCCTGTCCCGTTACTCTGAAGGACAGGCCGACAATTCCTGCTGATACTCCGACGACTCTACTTCGCCCGTCCATCGGTGAACACGCGGGCAATCATGCCGAGAGGAACCTTCCGTCCCAGGTACTCCCACACGGCGAGTACCTCTTCGCGATAGCCCTGCCGGGTCGCCTCCTGAACAACGTTGTAGTCCTGCGCGGAGAGTGAGTACCGGGCCCGGTTGTACCAACGGATCGATTCGACCGGATCAGCTCGGAGCTTTCGGCGCGCCTCCCGGATCTTTGCGACCTGCTCGGTTTCGAGCTCGGCCTGCCGCTGATATTTCACCACCGGCCTCAAGGCGCGCGCCTGGGCCGCCGCCTTGATTTTGTTCCGCTTTTTGTCCATCGACTCCACGTCGGGTGTGGCCGCCTGATTCAGAAGCCGCTTGAGCGCAGCCCTGTTCGTATCGTCGGCCTCTTCGATCCGGATACCGGAACGATAAAGAGGTCTTCCCCTGCTGTTGAGCTGGGACGACAGACGGCTCCAGACGACGCGGCAGCGAAACTCGATGGTCTCGAACGTCTTCGGGTTTTCGAAGTCGATCCAGGCAGAATTGGCGAGCTTTACCGGCTCCGTATGTTCGATCTGGAAGCCGCCCTCACAGAGATCGTGAATGATCACGTCGATCGCTCCCAGGTGCGCTGGGATCGGACTGAGCGCCACGTATCGGGCCGCTCGCCGCAGCTCAGCCGCGTCGGTGGGTTCGTCGGGAAGCATCGGGATTCTGAAAGTTTATCCTAAAGAGGGCGAGACGGGACGATTCAGCGGCTTCCGTGGCGGTTCCAGGTCAGCTCATCCTCCGGCTGCCTCACGGATCACTGCCAGGGTCTCGAGGCTGCATCGCTCCCACGTCAGGAGTTCCGTATGCGCAACTCCACGCACCGACAGTTCCGAACGCCGGTCAGGATTTCGCCAGAGATCTCCCATCGCGCGGCTCAACTCGCCGACTTCCATCCGTTCTACATAATGCGCCGCTCCTCCCGCTACCTCCCGCATTCCGGCGGAGCCGATGCAGACAACGGGAACTCCCATGGCCTGCGCTTCGAGAACCGGTAATGAGACCGTCTCGTAGACAGCGGGAGAGACGAATAGCTCCGCACCCGAGTAAAGCTCTCGAAGCTCGGGATCCGAGGCCCCCTCGACAAGGAGGATGCGCTCCGCGATGCCCAGTCTCGCGATTTGAGACTCGAGCTCCAGTCCGTGAACGTTTTTTCCGGCGAGCACCAGACGGTGCGGAGCCGAGCAGGCACGAAGAAATGCTGCGAATGATTCGATCAGCGTCGGGATATCCCTCCGCCCTGACATCTTCCCGACGAATAGAAAGTAGGGTTGCGTGGGTGTGGAGTCGCCGTGGATGCGAGGGGCAGAGACCGGTCGCGCTGACCTGAAGATGTCCTCCGGAGCCAGCTGGACGACCCTGATCTTCTCGCTCGGCACGCCATAGGCGCTGGTGATGTCCTCCGCCGCTGCGTTTGAATCGGTGATCACCAGGGTCGAGTTCCGGCCGCTCCATTCGTAGATTCGATCGTGAAACATGCGCGCTTGCCACGGAAACCGCTCGGGATGAAGCCGGAGCAGAGCGTCGTGGATGACGACGACAGTCCGGTCGTGTGGACGGAACGGAATGGAATGGGAGGGTCCGAACAGAACTCTCTCGCGGGCGCGGGGAGCGAGTCTGAAGTTCTCCCACGGAATCATCGGCAGTCGCGAACGAAGAACGACGCTTTCAATGTTTGCAGGCAACGTGACGTCGTCATCGAGCGGGAAAGCAGAGTAGAGACGTATGGACTCGAAGTCACGAGCGCTTTCGGGGGTCCAGTGACGAACGACGTTGTGGAGGTATCGCCTGACGCCGGTGCGGAGGCCATGCAGGCGCCAGCCGTTGATTGCCAGACTCAGGGATGACGCCACGATCGCATCACCTCCCAGGTCCGTCGCACTCCTGCATCTGCGCTGGTTTGCGGTCTCCAGGAGATCAGGCGTTCAATGGTGTCCATGTCGCATTGAAACTCCATCGGGCCGGCCACCGGCTGATCGAGATCCGCAATGGGGCAGCCGCTCAGCTCGCGCAGAAGATCGACGATCGTGGCGATGGAGGTCATCGCCCCGGTGCCGAGGTTCAGCGTGCCGATGTAGTCGGTGTTCAGAAGTTCGACGATCGCGTGCGCGGCATCTTCCACATAGATGAAGTCGCGTCGGGGCCGCGTGCTCCAGACTTCTCCGTGACCGTTGTCGAGAAGCTGATGAATCAGCCTGTGAATCAGATCGAATCGTGCCAGCGGAGTCGGGCCGTAGATATTCGACAGGCGCACGTTGATGATCGGAATCCATTGCGAGTAGAAGCGGCACGCCTCCTCAGCGAGGTATTTGCTCAGTACATAGCGGTTCTTGTACGGGTCGATCGGTGAGCGTTCCGAAACGGGAAGCGTGATCTTCTTTTCGTCATAGATGAGGATCGTGGAGAAGTGAATGAGCTTGCGGATCGGAAACTGCTTGAGCTGCTCCATCGCCTGCAGAAAGGGAGTGAGATGGTAGTCGAAGGCCGTGGGCTCACCGGGAGGAATGGTCTCCCGCTCGAGGGCGTGGTGGTCGGTGTTCCCGATGATGTAGATGACGGAATCGAAATCGACGTCTCGAAGCGCCGAAAGATCCGCCATCGAAGGGATGGAGATGTGTCTGTTGGGAGTGGGCGCCGGACTGCGTCCGACCGAGATCATCTCGGGGTAATTCGCGAGGATGAAGGGTCCGAGGAACCCGCTGCCTCCGAACAGAACCGTGCCCCGACCCGTTGCTCCGCTCCGGCGTTCGACGGATCGGAGGTAAGCGAGACTCATGGAAGTAGAATCTCGCCCTCGAAGCCTCGTTTCCGAAGTTTCGGGACGATCTCGTCGTAGTAGTTCCAGGCGAAGAGAATCCCGGCATCAGGTGGCGGATCGTCGTCGAACATTTCGTTCTCGTCGCGGATCGGAATATGAACTCCAGGCAGGTACTTGCCGATCAGCAACGGGTTCAGTTCAGTCATGTACGCGACGAGGTCGGGGCCGAGCCGGCAGTAGTTGCAGATCGTCGTTGCCTTCGCTGGAGCTCCGATTCCGACAACCTTCTTCCCCTGCCCGGCGAGCTCGTAGACCCGGTCGAACAGGGTGCGGCGCTTCTGCTCAACCGCTTCGCGGAAGCGTTCATGAGTGGCCGTTTCGTAGAGCGCGGCAGACTCTTCGAGCGCTGTGAGGTTTTTCACGCGTCTGTGAATGGGGTAGTCGCCTTTGTGACACGCGAACACCCGGATGGACCCGCCGTAAACGTTCGACCGTTCGACATCGAAGACATCCAGATCGTACTGCCGGAACAGTGCGATCATCGGCTTCAGCGAGTAGTAGCGGAGATGCTGATGAAACATGTTGTCGTAGTGCAGCTTCTCCACCATGGACAGCCAGTACTGGTTGTCGGTCACGAACATGCCTTTTCGAGCCAGCAGGGTCTTGACTCCTCGCATGACACTGTGAAGATCCGCAATGTGCCCGAAAACGCCGCACGCCGTGATCGCGTCGGCCTTGCCACGGCTGTCGCGGAGAAACTCCGCGGTCGCTTCATTGAAGAACAGATGCAGAGTCTCGATCCCGTTCTCGTTTGCGATTTTCACGGGATCACCCGCGGGATCGACTCCGACGAACCGGACCCCTGACGGTAGGTAACCCTTCAGAAGCGTTCCGTCGTTCGAGCCGATGTCTACGGCAAACGATTTCCGGTTCAGACCCATCCGTTTCACGAGGTCTTTCGGAAGACTCTGAAGGTGCCGCGTCGCGGTTTTCGTTGTGCCGCTGACGAAGGGAAAATTCTCGTAGACGATCTTCGGATCGACGATGTAGCTCAATTGAGTCAGCCCGCAGGCAGGGCAATGCTGGAGCCTCATGGGATAGAACGTCTCGGGGCGATTCAGCTCCGCCTCGGCCAGCACGAGGTCGCTGACGGGCTGCATGCCGAGGTCGAGCCCCGCCACCGTTGCTTCTCCGCAGATCTGGCAGGCAATTGCGTCAGGGCGTCGAGAGGAGGCCCGTCGTCCCGGCAGACCTGCGCTCGTGCGGGCGATGATTCTTCGGGCTTCCTCTGTTTTCGCAGCCTTTTTCATCTTTTTTTTTCTCTCTCTCTCCGCCTGAAACGGAGCGACGGAATGTTGACGGCCTGTGTTTGGGGCAGGAGCGAATTCTATAGCATCGAAAAAGCCGGGGCTTCCGAATCTGCTCGTTGACCGGGCAGAGATATTTGCGTTTAACTGTCCGCATGCGATTTCAACCGAGGGTTGGAATCCTCCTGTTTTTCTGGGGGATTCATCTCCTCGTACCCCTCGTGCCTCTTGTAGAGGAGATGGCCGCATCGCACGGATGCTCCCACATCTGCACCTGTACGCATGAGCACGGATCGTCCTGCAACCTCCATCATCGGAACACCGGCGATCAACGGCTGGAAGAGTGTGACGGTGACGCCGAGGAGGCCTACAGTCCTCAGCCACTCTTGAAGAGCTCGAGAGCACTTGTGAGCTTTGACCTCGTGACGGGTGAGACGATGGATGGATTTCGCCCACACGCAGCTCGGCACGTTCCGATGATTGAAACACCTCCTCCACGGCGCCCGGTCGCCCCCCTGTTCACTTTGTAAAACGAGGGTCGATCCCGGCGGCGCGTATCCACGCGCGGCCGAACGATGGAGGTCCCATGAAGAGCACCCCGATTTATCGGGCGGTGCTGATTTTCCTTGTTTTCGCGTTGAGCTCATTCGGGGAGGATGCGCGATCAACACTCAGTGGTGTAGTTCGTGACGAGGGAGGGCAGGCTGTCGCTGGCGCCGCTTTGACCGCGACACACCCTGAGGGAAGGAAATATCAGACCCATTCCGGACGCAACGGTTCCTATGAGTTTCGAGACTTGCCGCCGGGCCGTTATGCCCTCGAAGCCTCGACACGCGATCTTTTCGCTTCCGTGGTGTCGATAGGCATCGATGGTCGTGACGCGCAGCACGACGTTACGATGCAGCTGCGCCCGCTGGCAGCCACGCTCACGGTTGTCGAGCAGGCGTCGCCGGAGACGCAGAGGGTCCCTGGTGGAACCGCCGTCATCCGAGAGGAAGAGATCCAGCAGTCGAGAGCGCACAATCTGAAGGATGCGCTTCAGTACGTTCCGGGCGTGGTCGTGCAGTCTCGATTCGGATCCGATGAGAGCCAGCTGTCCATCCGCGGTTCCGGGCTGAGAAACAACTTCCACATGCGAGGAGTGAATCTTCTCGTTAACGGCATTCCGTATCAGGATGCGGATGGTTTCAGCGATTTCGAATCTCTGGAGCTCTTCGCTACCGAACGAGTGCAGGTCTGGAAGGGAGCTAATGCCCTGCAATACGGAGGGAACTCGCTCGGAGGCGCGATCAATCTCGTCACGTACGACGCCGCGACTGCAGATCCGCTGACTGTTCGCGCCGAGTTCGGATCGTTTGAATCTGTCAGGGCGCAGGTCTCTGCCGGCTCACAGGGCGAGAGAGCGGGATACTTCCTGAGCCTCTCGTCGAGCGAACAGGATGGCCACCGGGAGCACTCGGAACAAAGCCGACTTCGGCTCCTCGGAAATGTGGACTGGGATCTCACGGATCGTACGACGATGCGCTTCGATCTGATCTACGCCGACGTCGATGAGGAACTTCCCGGCGCTCTGACGCGAAGCCAGTTCGAGTCGACTCCAGATGCGGCGAACGCCGGGAACGCTGCCAACGATTGGGGGCGAACGTTCGATTACACGAGGCTCGCCGTCCAGTTCCGCCACAGCATGACTGCTGAGCACCAGGTTGGTCTCTATGTGTACGGCCAGCACCGCGACATGATCCATCCAATCTTCCAGATCCTCGATCAGGAGGCGTACAACTACGGCGCCGAGGTGAATTACCGGGGGGCTTTTTCGGCCGCGGGCCGGCAGAATCGATTCGTCGCGGGTGTGACCTATCTCGATGGTGAGGCGGATGAGCTCCGATTTGCAAATGTGGGAGGCGCGAACGGACCGCTTGCGGCGGACTTCACGGCGAGCGCGAAGAGTTACGCGCTGTATTTCGAGGACCAGATCGACCTGTCTCCGAGTCTCACCCTGTCAGTGGGCGGCCGGTACGACTCCGCGGGCCGGAAATACGAAGATCGGTTCCTGTCGGACGGCGATCGATCCGACGACCGGAGATACGAGGCTTTTTCACCACGTCTGGGATTCCTGTGGGCGGCGCGTCCCGACGTTCAGATCTTGGGGAACATCAGCCGGTCTTACGAGCCTCCCCTGATTCTGGAGCTCGTCAGTTTTGGTGCCCCCGGGTTTCTCGACCTCGACGCGCAGTCTGCGTGGCAGTACGAGATGGGCAGCAGGGGAAGGTTCGGATCAGCGAGCCTCGACTGGGATGTTGCGATCTTTGACATCGAGCTGAAGAACGAAATACTCAACAGCAACGTCCGCCCCTTTCCGGGCGCACCGTTCACCGTTCCGAGCTATCGCAATGTCGATCGATCCCGACACGCAGGCTTCGAGGCCGGTCTGGGTGGACAGCTGGTCGAGCTGATTCCGGGAGGGGTGAGTCATTGGCGCGTCGCGTACACATGGTCTCATTTTCGATTTGTGAATGATCCTGTGTTCGGAGGCAACGATCTTCCCGGCGCTCCTGCACATGTATTGCGAGCCCAGTTCCGCTACCACGACGCAGCGGGATTCTGGCTCGCTCCTGCCCTCGACTGGTCGCCGGCTAGTTACTACGTGGACAGCGAGAATCAGAACGAGAACGACGCGTTCGCCGTGCTGAATCTCACGGGAGGGTTCGAGATGAGTCGATGGGAAGTGATCGCGGGCCTGAATAACGTCACCGACGAGCGGTACTCAGCCTCGGTGCAGGTCGACAGCGCAATCGGCACATTTTTCGAGCCATCACCCGGTCGCAGTTTCTGGGTTGGCCTCAAGTGGATCTACGGGAGCTAGGCTATGTTCGAAAAAACGGTGATCTCGAGAAGAGCTCGCAATGTCTTCGGTATCCTCCTGGCTTGCCTTACGGTGTTTTTCGGGACAGGCTGCGGCTCCCGATCCGAGGGGGCCGCTCCACTTCCTGAGGCATCGATGACCTTCGAAAAGACGGCGAGACCGATCATTCAGGGCGGCGAGCCAGTGCTCTCGCGGGATCCCAAACTGATTTCCGAACCTTCCGGAGCTTTGTATGCGCTCGTGGTGTATGGACGGGAGCAGGCCGATCGGCTCGGGGTCTGGATGAGTCATGACGGAGGGGACACGTTTCATGGCCCCGTACCTGTGAGCAGCGACGGAGCCTCGGTGACCTCGCACGGCGAGAACTCGCCCTCGTTCGTATTTCAGAACGGCGACGCTGTGGCCCTGTGGGAAGAGCGCAGTCCAGACGGTACCGACCTGATGTTCTCTTCTGCGCGCAACTGGAAGTGGAAGTTCAACCCTCCGGAGAAAGTGACCAGCAAGTCAGAGCCGTCGATCAACGGGTTCTCATCCCTCGGCGCCGGACGGAACGGCGACGTCTACGCCGTATGGCTCGATGGACGCGACGAGGACAACCCGCCGGGTACGTTTTCACTTTACATCCGGCGCGTTCACAGCAGGCGCGATGGCCCCGGTCCGGAAATCCGGATCGCGGGAGGTGTGTGCCCCTGCTGCCGGCCAGCCGCAGCGGTCTCGGATGATGGCGACGTGTTCGTGTCATGGCGGCATGTATTCGAAGGGTCGGTGCGAGACATCGTGGTGGCTCGCAGCACAGACCGCGGAGCTTCGTTTGGCGAGCCGGTTCGGGTAGCGGTCGACGGGTGGGTCGTGGACGGCTGCCCCCACTCCGGGCCCGCGATTCTGGCGCATGGGGACTCGTTGTGGGTTTCGTGGTACTCCGCGCCCGAGGGAGCGCGTGAAGGACTTCGGGCCGCGGTATCGAACGATGGTGGCTCGAGCTTCGAGGCATCGCGAATTGTGTCGGGCGAGGCGCGACTTGCGAATCATCCCGCTTTCTCCGTGCGTGACGGGCGGGATATTCTGCTCACGTTTCAAGGTAGAGGGCCGGACACGGCCGGCAACTGGCGTCACCAGGAGGTGTTCGTAGTCGATCTGTCGGCGGACGGTGAAGCTGTGGCGATCGAGACTTCAGCATCGGTGAAATATCCGGTGCTCGCGAGCGCGCCGGGAGGCCAGCTGTTCTCGGCATGGACGGAGGCTCGCGCGCCGGGCGCAGTGGCGGTGCTTTCCAGAGGGCGGAGCTGAGTGGCGCTTACTTTCAGATCCAGCCTGACTTGCATGCCCGATGAAATCTCGACATGATGAAGTGAATCAAATTCACTCTCGGAGCGGAACCGCATGGTGATTTCTCTCGTCCACGCGCGGAAAGCATTGTTGATTTTCATTGCAGGAGCCCTCTTCCTGTCGAGCGCCGCCGTGTTCGCTCACACCGCGGAGATCCTCGTCACGATCAACGCCGAACCGTTTCAAGTTCCAGTTCGCGAAAGTTTCACGTACACAATCGAGATATTCAATTCCGGGCCGGACGAAGCCCTTGGTGTGATTGTGATCGACGATATCCCGGCTGCCCTTACGATCGTGAATGTGACTTCATCGAGCGGGCTGCGGTGCACGCAGAATCGGCAAAGAGTGAGCTGCACCGCGGATACGTTGAGACTGGGCAGTCCAGCGGAGGTCGTCACAATCGTTGCGAATGCCCCGGCCTCACCTGGCTCAGTGACGAACACGGTGAGCCTTCAGGCGATCGGAAGTATCGATCCCAACCCAGGCAACAACAGTGCATCTGTGACCACTCAGGTTGTGAATCCGACCGTCTGCTCGGACGAACGCCCGCAGCTCGTGAGCCCACAGTCCGGGGCAACGGGACTGTCGTCGCCCGTGCAACTCACATGGAGCGGGGTGCAGGGAGCAACCCGGTACATAGTGCGCGTCGCAGAAGATGGCGGGGCGTTCGGAATCGTGGCGGAGACAACCCAGACGACAGCCTCGGTAGCCCTCCAGGGGCTGAATGCTCAATGGAACGTGGAGGCCCTCCGGGGAACCTGCCCGTCGACGACTTCGTCCACCGGAACATTTGCGTTGAGAACAGCCGAGCCTCTCACGATCCGAACAATGGCGGGCCAGGCGGGCCAGTTCGGATCGGCTGATGGTCCGCCGGATGACGCTCGGTTCAACGATCCTCGCGGCCTCGCGATCGATCCGGAATTCACGTTGTTCGTGGCCGATCGTGCGAATCACCTGATTCGTGCGATCGACCCTTCGGGAGTCGTGTCCACGATCGCGGGCATCGGCGGACAACCCGGCGCTGCTGATGGCATGGCCGGGGCAGCGACGTTCAATCTTCCTTCCGATGTCGCCTTCGGATCAGACGGCAGTCTGATCATTGCTGACACCGGCAATCATCTGATCAGGCGTCTGAATCTCCAGGGCGTTGTCAGCACCATCGCGGGGAAGTCAGGAGAGCCGGGCTCGCAAAACGGTTCTCCAGCGGAGGCGCGCTTCTCGTCGCCGTCGGCCGTAGCAGTCGATGACCTCGGCCGGATCTACGTTGCCGACACTGGAAATCACGTCATTCGACGGATCGAACTCGACGGCTCGGTCACGACCCTCGCAGGTGTCGCCGGGGAACCGGGAGCAGCGGATGGATCGGCGCCGAACGCACGGTTCCGATCTCCACGGGGGGTGGCTTTCCACGCAGGTCAGCTCTATATCGCGGATACGGGAAATCATCTCGTGCGAAGCGTAACTGTCGCCGGTCTCGTGCAGACGATCGCGGGAGGCGCGGGAGTTCCGGGTGCTGTCGATGGCGCTGCGGCTGCGGCCCGTTTCCGGCAACCAGAGGACGTGGGTGTGGACTTCGAAGGAAACGTCTACGTAGTCGATACAGCGAACCACGCAATTCGTATTTTGACTTCCGCAGGGCAGGTCAGCACGGTGGTCGGGCGTCTGGGCGTTCCCGGGCAGGCAGACGGCAGGGGCACTGACGCTCAGTTCAACATGCCGCGAGGGGTTGCCGTCAGTTCGTCGGGGGACGTTTTCATCGCCGACTCATCGAATCACACGATCCGAACGACAGCGCCTCCGCCACAATCGCGCAGGCGCCCGGCCCGCCGCTGAAACCTCGGGGGGATATGCACTAATTTTCATACTCGAACCGGGCCAGGAGACCGGAATGCTGAATGTTGAAATTGTGAATGTTGAATGGTGAATGAAGACCGGTGGCCCAATTCAACATTCACCATTCACAATTTCAACATTCAACATTTGCTTCTTTTGAGCAGACTACGATCGGAAGTTAGTGCGCATGGCCCCGGGGGGGCCGTTCAGTGGCCGCTGTGCGACTGACCAGCGGTCCGCAGGCGAAGGAAGCCGAAGACGCTGTCCGGGTCCTCACCGTAGAAGAATCCCAGCAGCTCCGGAAATTTGTACCAGGTGTAGTTCGCCCCAAGTCCGGCGTGAAAGTTCCGTGTCTGAAGAAAGTCGAAGGTATAGCCAACCGTGTAGGCCTCGATCACGAAGACTGGAACCTGTTCGCCGAGCGGAGCTCCGGGCGCGTGGATGTGCGGGAAGATCTCGTCTTTGTCTACCTTTTCGACTCGCGCGGTCAGATAGTGACGTCTGAACGCATTCATCGTAGATTCGAGAGTGATGGCATGAAGCGTCTGGTCGTGAGATTCCTTGTACACCTCGCCCCAGATCGCTGAGGACGAAAAGTACCCTCCCGAAAACGGACGATGCCAGGCGATCGACACGCCGATTCGTTCCTGATCGCCCGGCTCATAGACTTCAGGCTTCGTCAAATATCCGGTCGATACCTGGGCGACCCAATTCGGGGTGGGCGTCCATGCGACGCGAGCCGACCATGAGTCGATGGAGCCCGTCTGGATGTCCCACCGGTTCTCGTCGGGCTCGGCGCCGTGAAAGCCGCTGGCCTCGAAGCGAAACTTCGAGTTGTTGAGACCGAGCGTGATGACCGACAGCGCGATGTGAGTGGAGTCCTGGAAATGATGGCTCAGTGTGGCCTGGGGGATTTCCATAGCTGACGCGCGATGTGGAAACGCCACCGGACCGAGAGCCGGGTCACCCACGGGAGCCACGTAGAGGGTCAGGAACCTCCCGTTCGACAGAGGATACGCATACTGTGCGCCGAGCTCCATGAAGAACTCGTGTGGATGCTGCCCGTCCACGATCGGCCGGTCGTTCGCTGTCTCGCCGGTCTGGAACAGCATCGGGTAGTACTTCGTGGAGCTCGAGATCGTAGCCGGCTCGAAGCTGAGCATCGAGCGTAGCATCAGAGTGCCCTTTCCGAGCTTCCGATGGGCCATTCCCATCAACCAGTTCGTCGAGAACGTATCGGTTTCCCCGCGGAAACCGCTTTGCTCGGTGTAGATCAGGTTTCCCAGGCCGTGCAGCATGATGTCCCACTCGCCGCGACGGGTCCCGATCATCTCCATCGGAGCAGACGCCGGATTCATCGCGGTTCCTGACGCATTCTGCATGAGCACACCGACTGTTGGATCGACTTCCATCCCGGTCATTCCGTCCATGGAATGTCCCCGATGGTCTTCCTCGCTCATCTCGGGTTGCGCGGTGTCGGATGCGGTGCTTTCTCCGTGTGTCGCGTGATCGGAGTGATCGCTCGATCCGTGTTCATGAGCAGGACCCGGATCTTCGGCCGGCTTTGCGTCATGCTGGTGTTCCTGGTGCTGGGGGGGCTGAGCCTTGCTCGAATCAGGGGACGGCGTTGGGGCAGGCTGCGCCGGAGAGTTCCCAAGGACAGACGAAGCGACGAGAAGAGAGCCCGTGAGGAAGGCTGCGAATCCTTGCAAAGGCAACCGCGCATGAGAGGAAGAACTCGTGAGTTTACCTGATGAAGTAGCCACTCAGTATTCGCTCCGGTCGGACAGTTGGGGGTGTCAAAGGAAAATACCGCATGTGGGCACCAACCGCAACCCGGGCAACTTCAATGCCTTGAGTTAACCTTCACGGCGAACGAACGGGTGTCATCCTGAGCGCAGCGAAGGATCCCCTCAGGACTCGCTCTGCCGAAAGCGATCGGGGGATCCTTCGCTTCGCTCAGGATGACACCTCCTCCGCTCAGCTCAAGGCCGTTGGTGCGATGCAACTCAGTGCTGTCTGAAAGCGATCGAGTTGTACGCCCACGCGATGAAAAGACCCGAGACGTATCCTGTCGCAAACGCGTAGATCGCGCCGACGAAGCTGCCGGGCAACGAGACGGAATATCCGATGAAAAACTGACTGAGTAGCCCGAGGTGAGGGCCGACGACGGGGCCTCCTCTGATCACCAGCCAGTTGGTCGCGACGAAAAGAGCGAGCGCCATGACGATCCCGAAGACGAGTCCCAGAATATGTCCGCTCAGACGAACTACCGCGCGGGAAAGGACCTCGTCCTCGAATTCGAACCGGGAGGAGACGTGACTTGTGGAATCGCCTGTGTCTGGATGGACAGGAGTCGGTTCACTCATGGGACGTGTTTCCTCCGTTGCGGAACTTCGGGCTGAGTGATCGACAGAAGCTCGAGCTCGTCGTCACTGACAGATTGGTCCGGGTGCCTTCGGATCTCCTCGTGGTACTCGCGGTCGGCATTGACGCCCCAGATGTCGTGCTTCGCCCCGAGGATATTTCTCACCGACAGCATCGCGGTGAGCATCGAGTGATCCTGATTGTTGTACTTGTGCATGCCATTGCGGCCGACCAGATAGAGATTCTCGATGTCCGCCAGAAACTCCCTGACCACTGTGAGCGCGTCCGCATATGTTGAGTCGTAGACCGGATAGGCCTTCGGCATTCTGACGACAGCGCCGTCGATGATGTCTGACGCGTTCGCGAGTCCGAGATCGGCCAGTTCCTTCTTCGCCAACGCGATCAGATCGGCATCCAGCATCGACCACAACCCGTCTCCCTCGAAGCAGAAGTACTCGAGTCCCAGACAAGTCTTCGTCTCGTCAGGGACCATATGCGGGCTCCAGTTCTTGAAGTTCTGAATTCTTCCGACTTTGGCGTCGGGGTCGTGAATGTAGATCCAGTTGTCTTCGAAAAGGTTCGGGTGGTCGATGATGAGCGCGACGGTGAGAAAGTCGCGATAATTCAGCTTTTCGGCGGCCGCGAGAACG
Organism: Thermoanaerobaculia bacterium; assembly: GCA_041750915.1. Classification (GTDB taxonomy): domain Bacteria; phylum Acidobacteriota; class Thermoanaerobaculia; order Gp7-AA8; family Gp7-AA8; genus JBGSYJ01. Next base: position 14,542 of record JBGSYJ010000468.1, read on the forward strand.
GAGGCCGGAGCCGCCGGATCGAACTTCTGAATGAGCTCCCGCATCGGCATGCTGCTGATGAAGTGCGTTCCATCGATCACGCAGGCCTGTTTGTCCTTTGACTGGACCTCGATGCCTTTCACAGAGCCGGCGGTCCAGAGGATTCTGCTGACCTCCGTCTCCATCAGAACGCTGCTGTTTCTCTTCTGAATCAGTTCGCAGACTCGCTCCCACATCATTCCCGGACCGCGTGCGGGATAGTCGAACGAGTCGATGAGCGTCGTGATCACTTCGTCGCCGGTCCTCGCCTCGCTGAGAAGTGCATTTCTCACAGCGGTCAGAAGGGAAAGACCTTTGATCCGTTGAGCGGCCCACTCGGCCGTGATCTGATCACACGGGATTCCCCATACCTTTTCGGTGTACGTCTTGAAGAAAATCCGATAGAGCCGCCGGCCGAACCGGTTCGACACCCACTGCTCGAACGTGACCTCCGGCTTCTGAGGAAACATCTGAACTCTGGCGTAGCTCAAAAGGATCAGGAAGCTGTTCCACAGGCCCAGTCCTCTGAGAGCGTTCGCGGCTTTGATCGGGTAGTGAAAGAACTTCTTGCGGTAGTAGATCCGCGAGATTCGTTTCCGTCGCAGAAACTCCTTGTCGTTCAGAACCTCACGCCACATTCGGTCGACTGCGGAGACCTTCGTGAAGAAGCGATGTCCGCCGATGTCGAAGTGGTAGCCCTTGTGACGGACTGTTCGCGAGATCCCTCCGACGACAGAGTCCTTCTCGATGACGACGGACGGAACTGCTTCCTTGCAGAGTTCCCACGCCGCAGTCAGGCCCGCCGGCCCGGCTCCGACGATGATCACCTTTTTCTGATTCGTATCGAGCATTCTTCTGTCGGCTAGTCCAGAAATTCGGCGGATGAGAGGTTCGCTTTGAACTTGAGAAAGTGCAGGTAAATCGATAGTAGGAGATTGCGGAGGAACGCGATCAGCCATCCGGTCACAAACCCGAATAGGAATCCGTAGGCGAGTCCGATGAAGCTTCCGCGCCACGTTACCGAGTAGCCGATGAAATACTCGCCCAACAGACTCAGCGTCGGGCCAACGGGCGACCCTCCCTTTACTAGCAGAACGGCTGTGGCCATGAAAATGATCAGACCCGCTAGGCCACCAAGCGCGATCCCGAGGGCTGATTGGTGAATACGCCCGAACGCCTGGATGATCAGAGCGTCGCCCGGCGTGAGAATCGAATCATGTGATGAAGGTCTGTTCATGACGAATGACGAATCTCGAAAGGATGTTTCTTCAGTGTCTCCATTCGTCATTCGTCAGTATTTCACATCACGAATCTCGTGAGGACGTTTCTTCGGTGTCTCTATTCGTCATTCGTCACTCGTCATTAGTCTCATTCGTCTCATTCGTCACGCGGTAGAGTCTCGCGATCCCGTGCTCGGCCTCCAGCTCGATCAGGTCGGCAAGGTCCGCGAGGCTGGGCCCATGCGGATGGAGCTCATCGCGGTAGAGGATGTGAGTGATCCCGAGCTCTCGGAGCCCGCTGCGCCATTTGATCGGATCGCTCCCCCAGGTTTGAACAGGACTGAACTGAACTCGAAAGGCCACCTCCGCCGGACAGTGATAACGATCGAACGCACCGAAGAACACAACTCGATCTTCGGGGCGGAGACGCTTCATGAGCGGATAACCGGGCACCTGGGCAGCAAGAGCTTCTTCTCTGGACAGCAGTCCGAGCGCGGCTTTCCACTCGACTCCGCTGGAACCGAACTGCACCGGGAGCGCGAGGGCTCCCGCAATCAGTAGTGCTGCAGCGGCGCGACCTTCCCGTCCGGCAAAGTTCCCCGTCATACGGGTCAGTCCGACCACAGCGAAGGCAGCGTAAAGCGGATAGAGCGGCATCAGGTAGCGGGACGACGGGTCGTACATCAGGAACCAGACCACCAGAGGCGGGAGCACCGCGACGAGAAAGAGAACGAAGTGGCGGAAGCTCCAGCCGAAGACGCCGGCGAGCA
>JBGSYJ010000469.1:0-10484 GCA_041750915.1 Thermoanaerobaculia bacterium
CTTCAGTGAACCATCACCCTCGCTCATACCGGCCAGGCCATTCTCAGGGGTGAATAGAGGTTGCTGAGCGTGCGCAGGTAATACGGCCAATTGCACCAGGAGAATGCCCACGAGCCGCCATCGAAGTTTCATGAGTCACACCCGACGGCTCAAATACTCATCTGCGTGAGCCGCACGCATGAAGTATAGCTCTCGGAAATGACGATTCGCGTGGGTTCAGCGCCTCTTCACTGTGATCTCGAGTCCGTCGATGATCCAGCCGTTGATTCCAACGCTCGCGTTCAGAATCGTCAGAACCGGGAGCGAGTGGTCACGCTACGCTTCAGAGAATCCCTTTGCCGAAGCTTCAGAGAGTGAGCCGAATCTCGTCATGCTCGCAATTTCAAAGAAGGCACCCGCTCCAGGCGCGCTCGAACGCCTGCGAGAGCGTGCGGTCAGCGGTGAGCGGATCGAACAACGCGGCGATGCCATATGGATTCTCTATGGTAATGGAGCCGCGAAATCGAAGCTCTCGCCGGGATTGCTGGATCGTATCGTGGGCTCGCCTGTGACCACCAGAACCTGGCGCACGGTGCTCAGGCTCGCCGAACTCGCGCGGCCACGCGAAAAGCCGCGATGACCGGCTCGGTCTCAATCCCCTGGAACGCGAGCAGGGACGAACTTTCCAATGCGATGAGTTGCGGAGGCCCAGGTTGGATCTGTACCGAAGCTCCGAACCCCAGGTTTGCCGAACCTGCCTGGGTGCGTCTTCGATGCTGCTCTCGCGCAATGAGCGCGCGAAGGGGCGCTGCGTCCCAATGGCCGTCAACTTGCCGGCGGCAAACTTTGTGCTGAACTGAGACTCGACCCCAGGCGCGCACTCCTGTCGGGCGTTTCCTTTACAATCGGTCCCTGCACGACATGTCATGGGCTTCGCCGACGAACAGCCGAACACCGTCTCACTTCGCGAGTCGGAAACGATGAGGATGAATCAACATGAGAAAGTTGCTGCTCGTCATCATCTTTGCTGGTTGTGCGAGTAATCCGCAGGCGCCTGCACCCGAGCGGCAATCAACAGCAGCGAATCTCGACTCTGCCTTCGAGAGCATCACGGCCGAGGAATTGATCGCGCACATTCGGGTACTTGCATCCGATGAGTACGAGGGGCGTGCACCGGGGACGCGCGGTGAGCAGCTCACCGTGGACTACCTCACGGAACAGTTCAGGTCTGCTGGACTGCAGGCCGGAAATCCTGACGGAACATTCGTTCAGAAGGTGCCTGTCATCGGCTACACCTCTCAGCCTTCACTTTCGGTGACGATCGGTACAAAGACGCGCCAGCTTCGCTACCCGGATGAGTATGTCGCGCATTCGCGGTGGATGGTGCCTGCCGTCAGCGTTGAAAAGTCTGACATCGTCTTCGTCGGCCATGGGATTGAAGCGCCCGAGTTCGGCTGGAGCGACTACAAGGGCATCGACGTTCAGGGTAAGACCTTGCTCATGATCGAGGGTGAGCCACGCAAACCGTCGCCGCCAGGATCTGCCGAACCATCTCAGCCGCGTTTTCGCGCGATGGCGACGTACTACGGGACGCGCCGATACAAGTATGAGATAGCGGCGTCGAAAGGCGCGGCCGCTGTCTTTTTCGTCCATGACCCGAACAACAGCAGGACGACGTTCGAAAAGCTTCAGGCACGGTTCGGCAACGAGTCCTTCGAGCTCATGCCTGATCATCCGTCCGAGAGGATCAGGGTCGACGGCTGGCTTGCGGCCTCCGCGTTCGAAGCGATTGTGGCGGACGCCGGGCAGGACGCGGCGACGATGCGGCAACGCGCCGAAGGTGAAGACTTCGAACCCGTGATGCTGAACGCTTCGGCGAATATTCAGGTCGCGACCGAGCTTCGAAGGTTCGACTCGCACAACGTGGTAGCACGGCTCGAAGGGTCGGACGAGCAACTGAAGGATGAGTACGTCATTTACTCTGCGCATTGGGATCACCTCGGCCGCAATCCTGCGTTGAGCGGCGATCAGATTTACAACGGGGCGATCGACAACGCGGCCGGCACGGCGCAGCTTCTCGAGATTGCCGAAGGTTTCGCTGCTCTCGATCGGGCACCCCGACGGTCCATCCTCTTTATCGCTACGACCGCGGAAGAGGTCGGGTACCTCGGCGCCATCCGCTACATAACGCGTCCGCTTTTCCCGCTCGCCGCTGCTGTGGCGAATATCAACCTCGACGCGGGCAATGTATGGGGACGCACGACAGACGTCACCAACCTGGGCTATGGGTTGACGTCGCTCGACGCAGTGCTCGCGGCAGCAGCAGAGAGACAGAACCGCACGTTCCTCGAACAGCCATTCGCCGAGGGAGTCTATTTCTTTCTTTCGGATCAGTTCATGTTCGCGACCGCTGGCATTCCGTCGGCTTTCCCGTCCCCGGGTGAGACGTACATCGGTAGGCCAGCAGACTTCGGCGGACAGAAATGGAATGAGTATGGGATGAAGCGTTATCACGCCGTGTCGGACGAGGTGGAGCCGGACTGGGACTTGAGCGGTGCGGCAGAGGACGCGCGCTGGTTGCTCGATGCTGGTCACGTCGTGGCGCAGGACGACGCGATCCCCTTCTGGAACGAAGGCCTCGAGTTTCGTCGCGGCGGGGTGGCTGCAGCCGCTGACCGCGTTCGTCCATGATGGGATAAACGGGTAACAGCCTCATCGAGGAACTCACGTACTGCGTCTTCATGTCCGCATTCAGGATTACCTGGATATCCCGATCCCCCTCTCCCGCGCGCGTCTCGCCGATGAGGAACGAATCGCCGGATGGTGATACGTCGAACGCGGTGATCGAGTCGCCTCGGCGGAGATTCGGGATCAAGAAGAGCGGCGTCAGCGTTGCATCGTTCCAGCGGCCACTCGCTCCACGCTTTGCCATCATGACTGTTGGCGGGTTCTCCATGAAGTAAAGCTCGTTGCCGCTGGGACTCCAGCGCGGCATGTATCCCCCCTTCTCCGAAATTCGGATCCTTTCGCCGCCCTCGAGGGGCAGCAGGTAAATCCCCGCCCCGTCGGTGCTGTCCGAGGCGAAGGCCAGCCACTTGCCGTCGGGTGAGAGCTGGGGGTCCCAGTTGGCGAACGAGGAGGTGACCACCGGCTCGGTCCGGCGTGTGCCATTGAGCGCCACCATGTGGATCTCGGCCGGCTTGCCGGGCGGCGACTGGCTGTAGTAGATCGTCATTCCATCGGGAGAAAAATTGCCTGGTGTCTGATGCACGGACGTAGTGAGCGTCTCGATCGGTCCGCCGGCGAGAAACTTGCGGGCGAGCGTGGGCGGTGTTCCCCTGGCCTCGCCGTATACGATCGATCTTCCATCCGGACTCCAGACCGGAAAGACCTCGAGGGCACGTTCGCTGGTCAAGCGATCACGCCCGGCGCGATGCATGTCATAGAGCCAGATCGAAGGCGTCATGTCCCTCGGCATGAGGAGCCCGGCCGCCACGCGTCCTCCGTCTGGGGAGAATCTCCCACCGTACCCGACACCGGAGTCGTCGAGTGTGCGCCGTTCTTTTCCGCCCAGGTCGGTGATGAACAGCCGACCCGAGCTCGTCTGCGTCCGGTAGATAACGGTGCCGTTCGCCGCTACGTCGAACTCGGCGAACCCTGTCCAATAGGCCCGGGCCACCTGATCCCCGAGCCGGCGCGGCTCGTCCAGAAAGCGGCCCTCCGCGAAGTCCACGCGCTGTACGACCAAGCTTCCTTCGCGAACGTAATAGACGCGGTCTCCGACAACGCGCGCGCGCGAAGTTTCTTCAAGCAATGGTTTCGGATCGATCGCGTCGAGTCTCCCGACGAACAGGGTTCGATCCATCTTTTCGAGGGCCAGGGAGAGGTAGACGAATCGATTCGAGCCCGGAACGAATTGAGGCCAGGTGTGCCGGTACTCGCCCGGCTGCACTTTCGTCACCGGCGACGGGGTGCCGCCGTCCTCGCTGACTCGATAGATCTCGGGGCGACCTCCCGGCCGCTCTGCGAACAGGATGAACCCGTCACCCCACGCGGCGACCGTGCCGATCACGCTCACGTCGCAGATCTCGATCGGCGTGCCGCTCCGATCGGCAAGAACCTTCCAAAGTTTTCCTCTGGCCGTGAACCCGATCCAACGTCCATTCGGTGACCAGAAAGGGCTCGCCCCTTCCTCGGTGCCCGTGATGGTCTGCGGCTGCGCCGACTCGAGGCTGCGCAAAAAGAGCGCCGGTACGCCATTCTCCATCCCTGCGAAGACGACTCGCTGTCCTTCCGGCGAGAGTGCAAACGTCGGTACTTCGACATGGGTGCGAAGCATGGCCGGGGCGACGGACATCCGCAGGTGGACGGGAAGCTGCGCTTCCTCCGGCGGCTCTCGAAGTCGTCCAGCCATCCATCCCATGGCAACGCCGCCGGCGAGAAGCAGCGGCAGCAGGAGCCAGCCCGCGCGCTTCCGTCGCGGAGACGCTGTTGCCGCAAGCTCGCTGGAGTGCGCCCCGTTGATCCAGCGGAGCTGCAACGCGAGATCGTGCGCCGTCCGCCAGCGCCGCTCGGGATCTTTCTCCAGAGCGGTGGTGATCAGGTGCTGGAGTGCTGCCGGCACTGCAACGCCTATTGGCCATGGCCGCGGATCGCTCTTGAGGATCGATGCGGTGATGGCCGCCCTGCTCGATCCCTCGAACGGCCGCGTTCCGGTGAGCATCTCGTAAAGGACGATGCCGAAGGAGAAGATGTCGGTGCGGTGATCGAGAGGCTTACCCTCGATCTGCTCGGGCGACATGTAGAGCGTGGTGCCGACGACGGTTCCCTGCGCCGTGAGCGTGTCGGGGAGCTCAACGGTCTCCGTGCTGTCGACGAGCGGGGCAGGCTCGAGCAGTTTGGCGAGGCCGAAATCGAGCAGCTTTGCTCCCTCCGCGGTGATCATCACGTTGCCGGGCTTGAGATCGCGATGCGTGATGCCGCGGCGGTGCGCGTGATCGAGGGCGTCAGCGATCTCACTTCCGTACCGCAGCACGTCTCTGATGGAGAGCGGTCCACTGGCGATCCGGTCGGCGAGTGTCTCGCCCTCGAGGTACTCCATGACGAGAAACTCGATGCCATCGTCGTTGCCGAGGTCGAAGAGCCGGCAGATGTGAGGATGGCTGAGTTGCGAGATCGCACGGGCCTCGCGCTCGAATCGTGCCGAAGCCGTGGTGCCTGTCCCGGCGGGAAGGACCTTGATGGCGACGGTGCGATCGAGGCGCGTATCCTGCGCGCGATACACCTCTCCCATTCCGCCGGCCCCCGCCATCTCCACGATGGCATAGGGCCCGAGACGCTGATTGGGAGTGAGAGGCATCGGGAGAGCATACGCGCTTCGTGGTTCTCGCGTTCGCGATGACGTCAGGGCTCAGGACGCATCCAGCTCACGGCCAGGACGGGGAAAAGCGTTCGTTCACGCTGCGTTACTTCGGTCGCATCCAGTCGAACAGGAGAAGGACCAGAACCAGGAGGAGCGACACGGCAACGAGTTCGAACCATCCTCTCGGCGGGCTGACGCGTAAGATTCCATTGTGACGACTTTCATCGTGCTTCTGCGCGGTATCAATGTCGGAGGGCACAACCGGGTTCCGATGCCCGAATTGCGCGCGAGCTGCGAAGATCTCGGCTGGACTGGCGTCCGGTCTTACATTCAGAGCGGGAACCTGGTGATCGAAGCGCGCGCTAAAGCGGCGGATGTCGAGGCTGCGCTGGAAGTGGCGATCAGAGCTCGTTTCTCGCTCTACGTTCCAGTCATCGTCAGAACCGGGGGAGAGTGGTCGCGGTACGCTGCAGGGAATCCCTTTGCCAAAGCGTCCGAGAGTGAGCCGAATCTGGTCATGCTCGCGATCTCGAAGCAGCCGCCTGCTCCGGGCGCGCTCGAACGTCTGCGAGAGCGGGCGATCACCGGTGAGGGGATCGACCAACGGGGCGATGCCTTGTGGATTCATTTCGGCAGTGGAGTTGCGAAGTCGAAGCTCTCGCCGGGATTGCTGGATCGTATCGTCGGCTCGCCTGTGACCACCAGAAACTGGCGCACGGTGCTCAGGCTCGACGAGCTCGCGCGGCCGGCGAAGGAATGACCGGCACTCGTCGTCGGGACCACGGGTCGTCGGCAGATTTACCTCTGGCCCTGTGATCGCGAGGTCGATGACGTTTACCGAACGCTCTGCTCGAACGTGGCAAGCTCGATCTCGAGATCGCGCTGCAGACTCGCCTTCCTGCTCGCTCGCGCGAGCGCTTCGCATGAAGCAGCCGCGAAGCCGCCCGACGCTGGACTGCATCCTTCCAGGGGGACGAAACGCGTCCCGTCGTGCCACAGGCTCGCTCCCTCCACGAAGGCGAATTCGAGCGAGTTTCTGAGCATCGTCTTCAGCTCGAGGTAGCTGATCCGATGCTCCTCGACCGCCCTCCGCAACTCGTTCGTATACGTCGAGCGAGACACGCCTTCGTCGTCGGTGACGATCGTGACCGGAACGCCGTAGCGGAGATAGGTTCGCAGCGGATGCTGGCGGCCGGTCAGCCCGAGAATCTGATCGTTGCTGCTGAGCGGGATCTCGACCAGCACTCTGCTTTCTGCCATCTCACGAAGGAGTTCCTCGGCGGCGTCCTCGTGGACGATGCTGACGCCGTGGCCGATCCGCTTCGCCCGTCCCAGTTGTATCGACTCGCGAATGTGAAAACGGAGATCTTCCGGAGGAACCAGACTGGGCACCAGCTCTCCTGCATGCAACGCGATGTTCACCTCCGGATACTGCGCAGCAAGAAAATCGATCATCTGCATGTGCAGGCGGAAGTCGCGCAGTGAGATCGGATAGTCCTCCGGCATCACCATGTTAAAGCCGACGATGCGTGGTTCTCCGCGAGCCAGCTCGAAGCCGGCAAGGATCTGCGAGAAGACTCTTTCCGGTGGAGCATTTCTGCCGACCTGATAGAGATAGCGGATCGTCACGTCGCAGCCTGCATCCGCTTCCGGAGCGCCGCACCTGAGAATCTCGCGCATGCGTAGTTCCGCTACGTCGAGATTACTCGTCGCCTTCGCGACTGCCTCGCCGATCCCTTCACTTCTGAGCTTCGCGGCCATGGCGGCAAAGTCGGGATCCCAGCCGACCCTGGCTGACAGGCTCGTCGCATGACCGCCATCCGCGGTGAGCATCAGCTCGAGATACCTCACTTTCTGTGCGGCGTTACGGGAGGCGACCTCGGCAAGCATATCTCCCGTACGCCGTGACGAGACACGTCCGAATCGGCCGAACGATTCGAAGAACTGCTCGTGTCCGCTCCGGAGCGCCGGATGCCAGTTGCGCATCGAGAGCGCATCAATCAGGTTCCTGTAGACGACCGGTCGCTGTTGCGCGTCGGCGACGCTCATCTGACCGGCCTCCGTATCGCACGGCCGGCTGCTGAAAGCCCAGGTCACGGTCGAGATGCAGAGGTCGTCTTCGGTCGCCCACTGGACGTAGTTCTCAGCGTAGATGGAGCCGGAAAGGTGGTTGTGCAGATCGCCGCCCTTCGGCATCGCGCGAAGGAAGAGCACGAGCGCCGCAGGATCTTCCAAGATCGCCTCGAAGTGTGCAGCGGTCCGCGCTTCTGCATCCTGCCGTCCCGGTGTGGAGGTGGATGCGCAGCCGATCAGCGTTGCTGCGAGCAGGACGACCAGATGAGAAATCAGCTCGCGCCCGTTTTTCATCAGGGCACCGACATCCCGGGGACCGCCGTGCCCGGAACCGACGCCAGCCAGATGTCGGAACGTAGCTCGTTGCGAATCATGTAGATGGTCGTGCCGTCCGCGCTGACCGTGGCGGATCCGCTGGCTCCGAACTGTGCGGCGGGATTGCCTCCATCCCAGAATGTGGAGGGTGCCACGTCGAAAAGGGGACGACTCTTACGCGAGACCCTGTCGAGGACCATCGTTTTTCCGTCCTGTACTATGAGGATCTCCTCGCCGCCGCCCAGGAAATGCGGAGAACCTCCGTAGTCCGTCAGCCGTTCCAGGATCTTTCGATCGAGGTCGACGAGGGTCACACCCGGGACCGGGCTGCTTCCACGCCAGAGGTCTCCGGTCAGAAATCGACCGTCTGGAGACCAGCCTCCGGGACGAAAGACCGTTTCAGGAGGGAGATTACTGATCGCCAGACGCGTTCCGGTGGCCGGCTCGGTCGTGAGGTCGAACATCTCGGCGCCCTGATGATCAACGAACATGCGCTTGCCGTCCGGGGACCAGGTAGGAAAGGCTACAGTATCGCCCGTGCTCCTGGTCAGCCGCTTCAGGTTGCTTCCGTCGGCATTGATGGTCCAGATGTCATAGCGTCCCTCACGGCTGGAGTAAAACGCGATCTGCGTGCCGTCAGGCGACCAGGCAACGCCGCGGTCCTTGTCTGCGTCGTTGGTCAGTTGCGTCAGCGCTCCGCCGTCCACTCCGATGAGATAGACGTCTTCCTGGGGTGAGGCTGCAGTGAATGCGAGCCAGCGGCCGTCGGGCGACAGATCGACGCTCGTTGCGAGTAGCGCTCCGTCGAAAACGACGCGGGGCGGGCGGAGCGGGTCGGTGATGGATCTCTCCTCGATCGTAGTGCTCTGCGTGAGGTTCGTGAAGACGAGCGTCGATCCGTCCGCAGAGGGGCTGAAGTAACCGGCCCACGCGGCCGGCAGCGTGACCCTCTCGGGCTCGCCGGAGGCGCGGCCGGTGGTTTCGTCGACGGCGATTCTCCAGAGGTTCATGCTTCCGTGCCGATCGCTGGCGAAATAGAGCCACTGCCCGTCCGCGGACCAGAAGGGATTCCAGTCCACGTGCGTGTCGGTCGTAATGCGCACCAGGTCCGCGCCGTCCGGTGATCCGGCGACCGGCATCGTGAAGATCTCGCGGTCTCCCGATCCCTCGGGCAACCCCCAGAAAGCGAGCCTCGTTCCATTCGGCGAGAGGCGAGGCTGGACGCCGTCACGCGTGAGAAGGAGCGTGGTCTTTCCGGTGGCGACGTCGACCGAATAGAGTGAGCTGAAGTCCTGGCGGACATAGGGACTGTAGAGGCGCTCTGAGGAGAAAAAGATCGTGCGCCCGTCGCCGGACCATGAAGGCTCTGCACCCGTCGACGTCAGCCGCCGGATCGATTCTCCCGTCGCGCCCATCACGAAGATGCCTCCGCCGTCCCGCGTGGAGGTAAAAGCGATCAGGCTGCCGTCGGGCGAATACGCCGGCTGCGCATGATCCCCCGGAACATCCTTCGTGAGATTGATGGCATTCCGGCCCTCGATGCGCTGAATGTAGATGTCTTCTTTTCCATCTCTCCGGCTGGAGAAGGCGACTGTACTCCCGTCGGGCGAGAGAGATGGAGACGTCACCGATCCTCCAAGGAAAGTGATCTGCTGGAAGGTCGCAGGATCGACGCGGCCTTCCTCGACGCGATTGCCCGTCGCCCTTCCGGCCAGAAACGCTGCCGTCACCAGCACGCCAGCGGCGATCACGAGGGCCGCGATCCGGAGCCCCCGCGGGGGTCCTGCGGCGACTGGTACCGCCACTGGCTGTGATGCCGACGAACCGGAGAGCGACTCGAGGTCGAACAGAAGATCTCGCGCGGATTGGAAGCGTTCCTCGACATTCTTTTCCAGACAGTGCCGGATGATGCGATCGAGAGCAGGCGAGAGGTGACTTCCGCTCACGGCTATCTCGGGAGGCTCCTCGCGAAGAATCGCCGTCATGGTTTCGGCGCTGGTCTCCCTCTGAAAGGGATGATCGCCCGTGAGCATCTCGTACAGCACCACGCCGAGGGAGAAGAGGTCCGAGCGATGATCGACGGCCCCGCCGCGGATCTGCTCGGGGGACATATAGCCTACGGTTCCCAGAACGGTGCCCGGCGCCGTGAGCCTCTGTGCGGTCTGCGCATCCGCATCCGCCTGCGCCGCCGCTGGCTCGACCAGTTTGGCCAGACCGAAGTCGAGGATCTTCACTCGTCCGTCGCGGGTGAGAAAGATATTCTCCGGTTTGATGTCCCGATGGACGATCGCCTTCTCGTGAGCTGCAGTGAGACCGCGCGCGATCTGGCCGGCGTAGCCCAGCGCCTTTCGAGGCGGAATCGTCCCCTCCTCCAGCCGCTCTCGAAGAGATTGCCCCTCGAGAAGCTCCGAAACGATGTACGGCGATCCTTCGCTGGAGCCGAGCTCATAGATCGTCAGGAGGTTGTTGTGATTGAGCAGGCCTGCTGATCGCGCCTCCTGCTCGAAGCGCTGGAGGCGGTCGTGGTCCGTGCTGATGGAAGGAGGGAGGATCTTGATGGCCACAGGCCGGCCGATGCGGGGGTCGACGGCTCGATACACCTCACCCATCCCACCGGCGCCGATCCTGCCGGTGATCTCGTAAGGCCCGAGCGTCTTGCCGGGCATCATCGGAGATCAATCCGGCAGACGATGAGACGGGAAAACGGACTCATGGATGAACAGAGGATACCGCACCCGTCCGGCTTCGGAAATGC
>JBGSYJ010000470.1:0-4110 GCA_041750915.1 Thermoanaerobaculia bacterium
CCAAAGATCGTTCACGCATGGGTCTGAACCATCTCGTAGTGAATCCATGGCACGAAGAGCCGGATGCGGGAATCCTGCAAGTCCGGATCTGTGGGGGGCCGGGAGGAGCAATCCTCCGGCCTACCCGACCCCCTCCCGCCCGCACAACCAGGCTCGGGATGACAAGTCCGCAAGAAGATTCTTTGATCCAGTCAGCAAGACAAGCACTCGGGATCGTGATCTGCCGCGACGACCGTGTAACTACAGCGCGGGCACTGCGCAACGCGGTGAAACGACGACTCAACCACTCCGTAGGTGCCGCTCAGAATCTCTCCAACCCGCTCGGTGATCGCCACACACTCAGCAGGGGAGAGTCTGCGATGATTTGCCGACCACGCCGCGCGGTCGGCGAAGCGGGGAAAGAATGGTGATTCGCCCCACTGCCAGGAATGCGATTGCGCTCGAGGGCTCCGGCCAAAGAGATGAAGGTGCAACGCGCGGTGTTGTTTCGCAAGCTTCGGACCTTCCGGCGGCGCGAGATCGTTCAGCGCCCAGTTGCCCGCATCCCAGTAGTTGATGCAGCCTCCCTCGAGTTGCGGGAGAGTTTCGAGCATCGCCCTGCCGGTCGCTGCCACGAGAAGCGACCACGACATCAACTCATCCGCACTCAAGGCTGAGCGATCCCACACCGGTCGCGCGGGATTGACGATGAGATGCCCACCGTCGGCTCCATCATTGAGAACCAGACTACTCGCCGGCAGCGTGACCTCACCGGCGTCGCTTCTGAAAATCACGAGAGCCATCGAAGTGAATTCTACAGGGGACAGTAGACAGGAGCCCCACAAGTCCTACGGAGTCCGATCGGTTGTTGACATAGCTGCGCACTTTCGTCGCAAGAACGTGATATCGGATCGGGGTCGGCCGCACTACCATTCCGGCATGCGCATCTTCGTAGCACTCCTGCTTGCGCTGGCGGCTCTGGCAACGGACGCATCACCCCGTCTCTGGGGAGATCTCGAGCCGGGCCCGCACAAAGTGGGATTCAGGGTCCTCGCGGCGGAATCGGCTCCCGGATCCGCAGGCTGGCAGCCACGAGCTGTTGAAGTTGCAGTCTGGTATCCCGCGCTACGTTCCGCGAAATCAGCGGCCCTGACCTTCGGCGACTACTTTGCTCTCGCTCCGGATCTGCAGAAAAGATCGCCGACTCTGGCGGTTGCCGTCACGGGAGATGAGGCAGGAATCTCGGAGGAGCTCGAGAAGGCGATTCTCAACTCGCCGATGTTCGCTCAACGTGATGCGTCGCCCGCTTCACGCAGCTTTCCCGTAGTCCTCTGGAGCGCTCGGTACGGAACTCTCGCCGCACAGTCGGTTATGTCGGAGTACCTGGCGAGCCACGGCTATGTGGTTGCCGCGGTCCGTCCGAAAGATGCAGAAGAGAAGCTTCCGTTCGAACTGAAGACGCCGGAGGAGAAGCTCGAAGAGCTCGACGCGCAGGACGACGATCTAAGAGGCGCATTGCGCGCTGTGAGAGTGATGCCCATCGCCGATGACATACGCGCGGCGATCATCGCGTGGAGTTATGCCGGAGAGTCTGCGTGGCGCAACGGACAGAGCGACGCAGGAATCGAGTTGATTATCGGCCTCGACACGAACGTCCACGCGAACTGGGTCTACCATCCGGGGCCTTCAACGGCGCCGATGCGGGGGTCCTTTGTGAAACTCGACAAGGAGACGCCCGCCCTGAACGGACCCGCGCATGGGAACTTCAATGCGCTCGAGGGAATGATCCCCGGAGTCTTCGGGATCGAGCGCGTGCAGCGATGGTCCAGAGGAGGGCCTGCAGCGAAGAACGTGTACGAAACGCTCGCGGCAGAGGTGCACAGGTCGCTCGATCGCACGTTTCAGAAAGAGAAAGCGCGGCCGTACACGACAATTGAGCTCTCCGCGGAGGACGGCGCGAAGATCGACGCTGATCTCTATCGAGTGAAGGGCGCACGCGTCTGCGCCGCGCTCTTTCATCAGTCGGGTTCGAGCAGAGGGGAGTATCGGACGATCGCTCCTGAGCTCACGCGGCTCGGCGTCACTGCCCTGGCCGTCGATGTGCGCTGGGGATATCGAGACCGCTGGAATGATGTCGTCAATGAGAATGCCGCGCGTCATGGAACGCTCGAGGTCATGCAGCGGGGCGACCGGGAGAAAGCCCGAGAGATCCGCGCCACCTCCGTTCAGGACATCGATGCAGCCGTCGACTGGCTGCGCGCTGACGGATGCACGAAGGTCGTCGCCTGGGGCTCGTCGATTCACGCCAACGCCGTCTTCGCACTCGCTCTCCGCCGTCCCGGTGATCTTGCAGGCATTGTCGATGTCTCGCCGGGCGAATACAGCCCGGAAGAGCCGGAGATGATGCGCAGGATCGCGACCGAAGTGCAAGTACCCTCTCTCGTAATGTGGGGGCGGAAGGAACGCGATCTCTCGAAGCCGATCTTCGACGCGCTTCCGGACGGGGCGAAGTGGTCGTATGAGTCAACGGGCCGCCACGGCAACGCGATCTACTTTGAGGATCCGGGATCATGGGAACCGCTGCGCGAGTTCATCCGGATGGTCGCGGAACGCTGAGGACACATGAAGCCGACTGCCGTCATCGAGATCGAGAAGGCCCTGCTCGAGAAGTTTGTCGGGATCCGATGCGGAGGATTTCATGTATCGGCGCTCGACAGGGCGCGCTCGATCCGCCGCCTTTTCCTGACGGAGAGGACATCCGTGCGCGGCTCGAAGAAGAGGGCATCTCACCCGAAACGATCACAGCGGACGAACGAATCGCTGCGTGGCGCACTGCCGTACAGCTGAGCGGGCTCAAGGCGGCGAAAGTCCGTGGGAGCGCCGAACAACTCGTCCGACGATTCCTGCGCGGCGACGCGATCGGCGGGGGGCCAGGAGTCAGTAGTCAGGAGTCAGTAGCCAGTAGCCCGCCCTCCTCGGATCTTCCGCCGCTCGTGAGGCTTTACTGCGCAGTCTCAGCTCGTTTCGTTGCGCCTCTCGGCGGTTACGACGTCGCGCGACTACCTTCGCCGCACATCGCGCTGCGCTTTGCGCGCTCCGATGATTTATTCGAGCCGCTCGGCGGAAATGCGGCCGACATGCCGCTCACTTCATCGGTTCCCGTGTACGCGGTCGGCAGCACCGTGCTCTGCTGGATGTTCAACGTACGCGATGCGGCATCGACAGCTCTGACCGAAACGACAACCGAAGCGCTGTTCTTCTCCGAGGCGCTGACTGATGCGCAGATCAGAGCCTCAGAGAGGGCCCTCAATACGCTTCGTGAAACGCTTCAGCCGGCTGGGGCACGTTCCGGCGAGATTACCTGGAGCGATTCAGAAGGGCGGCTTGTGGTCTTTCCCCCGGCCGGTTGAGTAGGTGCCAAGGCGCCGACTCCAGGCCGAGGCGTCTTCAACAGGTCGTGAAAAAATCAACCACGATGTGTCATCCCGAGCGTCAGGAATGACTGGACAAGTCATGGGACGAAATGAACAAGATGTCATCCCGAGCTTGGTCGGGTGGGCGCGAGGGGCGAGGGATCTCCGGCGATAGTACATTTTGAGTTCTGAACGGCGATTGTGAAACGAATCCGTTCCAGGGCAACTATGTACCGTCGCCGGAGATCCCTCGCCCCTCCCACCCGCCCACACTTGCTCGGGATGACAAGTCCAGAAGATCGGCGCGCGATTGTTCAGGTTCATTAGCAGCTCGACGCTCAGGATGACACTCGCCCGTCCCTGGGCGATTCGCTGATCCCCAGAAAAGTCTTGCATGCGGTTTAGTGTTGTAGTTAACTATAACACCTTGGAGGAAACGAGCCTCCAGCCAACACCCAATGGACCGCGAATGGAACGACAGCCAGCCAATTTATCGCCAGATCCGCGATCGGGTCGTCGCGATGATTCTCGACGGACTCCTTTACGAGGGAGACCCGCTTCCGTCGGTACGGACGGTCGCGGCGGAGTATCGGGTCAATCCGCTCACGGTTCTCAAGAGCTATCAGCAGCTCGTCGACGAAGGTCTCGTCGAGAGCAAGCGAGGTCGCGGCATGTTCATCAACACGGGCGCGCGGAAGCTGCTGCTGAAAGCCGAACG
>JBGSYJ010000471.1:0-4655 GCA_041750915.1 Thermoanaerobaculia bacterium
TCGCCCGATCCCGCGTTCACGGACACGCCCCGCCTCTCGGTCGACGGCGCACCCATCGTCGCTTCGGCGAATATCACGCAGTCGTCCTCGGGTATCCCGTTCTACTCCGAGCATGTGTTCGTGCAGACGATGCGCACGGGACATGTCGCCGGCGTCCGGCGTCTGAGCGCTGCGATGCCGTGGATCTTTTTCCGGAACATGACGGATGAGGATCTGCACGCGGTGTTTGCGTATCTGCAGACTGTGCAGCCGGTGGATCACAACGTGAGCAATGTGGAGGCAGCGGAGTTCTGCAGGAGGTGCGGGCGGTGGCACGGGTTGGGCGGGGCGAATTGAGCGGAGTAGTGCCGAATGTGGCAGGGCCCTCCGAGGCCCTGCCTTTTGCGGGGAGTAGATATGTACGTCACCTGGAGCGATGACACGGGAAGAATGCTCCAGGTGTCGTGGCTCTTTACTTTTCGGAAGAGGCAGGGCCTCGGAGGGCCCTGCCACATGCGGTTTCGTGCTTTCAGCGGTTGGATTTTCGAATCATCGATTTCACGCCGGGTACCGTCTGGGCGTGACTTTAGCGCGGAGGTTCGGCGACGGCGACGGCAACGGCAACGGCAACGGCAACGGCAACGGCAACGGAGTTTCCCTCACCCCTGGCCCCTCTCCCGCCGGGAGGGGGGAAGACGAGGGCTTAGCGGTTGGATTCTCGAATCACGAAGTCGGCGCCGGGAGTGGTGGCTTTCAACAGCTCATCGAGCTTCTCCACTGTCGGGACGGCCTCGCCGCGTTCATAGCGGGCGTAGGCGTTCCGAGAGGTCGATCCGAGGCCCGAGGCGATGTCGCGAAGGGACTTGCCACTGGCCGCCCGGCGCCTGCGCAGGAGTAACGCAGTCATGGAAGCAGCGTCACTGCCGGCGATTTCGAACTCGTCTCCGTCCCGCCTGAAGACCGTGGCCTCGAAGCCTCTTCTGTCGATCATCGTCTCGAGCCAGTCCGCGATCATCTCGAGCGCTTCCTTCCTGGTTCTTCCCTGGGTCATCGCGTCGAGGATGGGGATCTCTGCGAGCCACCATCGACCATCGCGAAATACTCTGCCTTCGAATCTCATCATCTCTCCATGCAGGCACGCCGCAGGATGGCAGGCGCGAGCCGTTCGTTGATTTCACGGTGTCTCGGAACTGCCTCTTCACGATCCCCGTCGGTCCAGACGTCGTGCCGGCCACCGCGGCGGAGAAAACGCCAGCCGCATTCGGTGAGTCGATGCTCCAGATCGCGACGCTTCATTCGCACGCTAGTGTACACGGAAATGTGTTCAGGCATTCCATCGTGGATACGTATCGTCTGTTGCCCTGCCGAGGCGGTGATGTGGATCCCTCGCTGGCAGCATCGTTCATGGAGTCGATCACGGGAGAATGTTGACATCACAAATTGTGATCTCAAACCGTTTTGCCCGACGGATTCGAAACCGCCTGACCTACTTCCGGACCTGATCAGCGGTTTCTGGCGCCCCTGCCGGGGCGTCCATTGATTGTTTGGTTGTGCGAGTCCGGCGGGTGCGCTTCGCTTCCCGCCGGCTACCGTGTGCGAGGGGAAAAGGCGGGCATGACGCGAGTTCCGTCCATGTGCCTTCCGATTTCCGCGCGTCAGCGTGTGATCCGCAGGGTGGCACGGGAGCCGCCCGCGCCCGGGCGATCCGTGCCCGGATAGGGGTCGAGCCCCGTGAGCTGGATGCGGTACGGGCCGTAACGATCCTGGGGCGGAGTGTCGCGTGGTGGGCTGGTGCTCAGGCTCAATCTCTTCCCGCGGTCATCTCGGGTGGCGAGCACCTCGATAACCGCTTCGCCCTGGTGGAAGCAGTCGACGCCGGACGGGCAGCGCGAGTCGTGTATGACCGAGAGGAACTTCACGGAGAGACCGCTACCGGCAAGGTGAGCCTGCTCGCCGACGGGAAGCTCGAAGTCGCGATCGAGCTGCACGGTGCGCGGTCCGTCGGCTTGGCAAGCCGCAAAGACAAAGAGGATCAGGATTGCGACGGTTCGTTTCATAGGTGCCCTCCTGGACCTGAACGATTGCAACTCGCGGGCTACGGGGTCACGGGCTCGGCGCCCACAATGAGGTTGACGGTGTCGCGATCGGGGCATTCCGGGTTCCCTTCACAGGAACGTGCCATCACCTCGGTCCTCGCCCTTCTGAGCCGCACCCTCTGGCCAATCAGCGTGATCCTGTCGCAGAACTCGAAGGCCGCTTCTTCCTCGCGCACCGACCCGTCAGCCTGCTGCAATCCAACGTAGCAGGCGCGGTCGCCCGGCGTGAGGCTCT
Source organism: Thermoanaerobaculia bacterium (assembly GCA_041750915.1). Lineage (GTDB taxonomy): Bacteria > Acidobacteriota > Thermoanaerobaculia > Gp7-AA8 > Gp7-AA8 > JBGSYJ01. The sequence continues at coordinate 2,311 of JBGSYJ010000471.1, forward strand.
GGATCGTGACGGGTCCTTCGACCGGCTCGACCGTCATTATCTCCGGCGCAATCGGCTCGGCAGGCGGCTCCGGAGTTTCGCTGCAGCCGAAGAGCAGAACCCCGCACAGGAGGATCGTCGAGACTCGTCCCGCAAATGCAGACGTCGATGGAGTTCGTTTCAAGTTGCGCTCCTCAGCCCTGAGCAGGATGCATGTCCGGCGCCGTTTCTGAAGAGAGTGAGCTGGCGTGCACCCCATCAGCCCTATAATTCACAACATGCCTCTACCTGGCGGCACTATCGTCGGTCCCTACGAGGTACTCGCGGTCCTCGGGAGCGGTGGGATGGGCGAGGTGTACCGGGCGCGGGACAGGCGGCTCGATCGCGACATCGCGATCAAGGTGCTGGCTCAAGAGGTTGTGGCGCGCGCAGATGGGCTGCCTCGGTTCGAGCGCGAAGCGAAGGCGGCGTCGGCGCTCAATCATCCGCACATCCTCCACGTCTACGACATCGGCAACAGCGGCGGGATCCATTACATCGCCATGGAGCTCGTCGAAGGCCAGACGCTGCGGCGCGCGATGGTTCATGGCTCCCAAAGCGCCGAGCTGTTGCAGTGGATGACTCAAGTCGCCGAGGCGCTGGCGAAGGCGCATGCGGCGGGAATCGTCCATCGCGATCTGAAGCCGGAGAACATCATGATCAGCGAGGACGGTTACGCGAAAGTGCTCGACTTCGGCCTGGCGAAACTGTTGGGTAATGCGCTGCAAGCGGAAGACGACCCCACCGCCATCCGCGATCTGCAGTCCACCCCCGGCGTGGTCATGGGCACGCGCGGCTACATGGCGCCAGAGCAGCAGATGGGACTCGAGGTCGATCACCGCGCCGACATCTACTCGTTCGGCTGCATTCTTCATGAAGCATTCGGCGCGGAGATGCGCGAGATCAGCAGCCGCTGTCTCGAGCGCGATCGGGACCGGCGGTATCAGTCGTTCCGCGATGTTATCGTCGATCTGAAGCGTGGCACCGAGGCTCCTTCTCCCCCGACTGAATCGGCACCCACGACGGATCGCTCCATCGCTGTCCTTCCCTTCGACGATCTCAGCCCTTCCCACGACAGCGACTACCTCGGCGACGGAGTGGCCGAGGAGATCATCACGGACCTGTCGCGAATCGAGGCGCTGCGGGTGGTGGCGCGGTCCTCCGCGGATTATCTGAAGAAGAGCGGCCAGCCGGTGCCCGCGATCGCAGCGGCTCTGAACGTACGCTACGTCGTCACCGGAAGCGTCCGTCGCGCCGGCGAGCGCTTGCGCATCACCGCGCAGCTCATCGATGTTTCGCGCGACGCCGCCATCTGGGCAGAAAAGTTCGACGGCACCATGGAGGATATCTTCGACATTCAGGAGAAGGTGTCCCGCTCGATCGCCTCGGAACTGCGGCTCAAACTGACTTCGCTGGAAAGCGACCGGATGCGCGAGCGCCCGGTGGCGGACGTCCAGGCGTACGAGAGCTACCTGCGCGCGCGCAAGCTGATGTACGAGTTCAGCGAATCCTCACTCGACGCTGCACTCGTGGAGATCGACCGCGCCCTGGAGATCGCGGGCGAAAACCCGACGCTTCTCGCCACCCGCGGGATCATTCTCTGGCAATACTTCAACGCCGGCGTCTCGCAGGACGAGAGTTTTCTCGATCAGGCCGAGGAAATCGGGAAGCGAGTGCTGAAGCTCGATCCCGGCAACGCGCGCGGACGTGCGCTGCTCGGAATGGTGGCCACTCACCGCAAGGACGTCCCCGGGGCCCTCCGCTATCTGCGCGAGGCGGTGGAGCACGACCCGAATGAACTGGACGCGATGGCCTGGCTCATCATCATCTCCTGTCTCGCCGGGCGGACCGAGAAAGCGCGGCCGATCGCGACGCGCCTCGTCTCGGTCGATCCGTTCTCATGGTTCGGGCAGCTCGGCATGACCCTCGTCGAGCTGATGGACGGGAACTTCGAACAGTCGCTGCAGACCATCCGGAAGATGGAGGGCGTGTTCTTCCTCAAGGACATCGTCATCGTGATGCTGCTGCTGCTCATGCGGCGGACGGACGAGGCGCAGTCGCACGCGGAGATGATGTTCCGTGAAGACTCGGATGATCCGTTCGCGCGGATCTCCATGATGCTGGTGTGGGGAGTGCGGGGACAACCTGAGAAGAGCCTGAGTTTCATGACGGATGCCGTGAAGGCAATGTCCGCTGTAGATCTGCAGTACGCATCGTGGCTCGCCGATGTATACGCGCTACTCGGTGACGCGGAGGAGACAGCGGAATGGCTGCGGATCGCCATGTCACGCGGCTATCTCGCGTATCCATACCTGGCGCTGCACGAC
>JBGSYJ010000472.1:0-11268 GCA_041750915.1 Thermoanaerobaculia bacterium
TCACCATCCATATCCCTCACGGGCCTTCACGCGGAATTCGGGATTCTTCAGCGCCACATCGATCTTCTGATAGCCGCTTCCCTCTTTCGGTTTGTCGGTGTAGTAGCTGATCATGTAGTAGCCGTTGTTGACGTTCTCGATCTCGCGAAGTGGAGTTTCGAAGCCGACGAATCCGCGGTAGTACTCTCCGCCGGTCTCCTCGGCGAGCCGCGAGAGATTCTGTTCCTGAAGGTAGAACCCGGTGTTCCTCAACAGATTCACCGTATAGACACTCACATTCTTCCTGTTCAGGGCGTGCAGCATCGGCAGATACCACGTCTCCTGATTGTCGAGGAAGTTGGGGTTCGTATCGCTCACCTCGCCGATCCCCGGCGTGAACATCACCATCACCGTTCGCGCTGCGACTTCCGGAAGGGCGTCGGCCAGCAGCTCGAGTCCGTCGTAGATCCGACCCGTCTTGTTGATCATCTTCCGTGAGTCGATCCGTTCCATGATCGAAAGTCCGGGCTGTGCGTAGGAAGGTGTGCTGGTGATCCCGTTCGAGAACGTCGAGGCGTCCTGCAGCGCCTTCCTCAGTACTATCTTGTCGGAGGTGAAGTCCGCGTACACCTTGAGGCGGGAGTCGAAGCCTGCCACCGCGACCTTGTCCTCCGGCAGCAACTCGTTCTCGACGAAATCGATTGCGCCCGCCCTGGCGCGAACCAGCTGGCTCTGGAAGTTCAGTCCCGTCGGCGGTGCCAGAAATTTGTGAAAGAAGAGAACGAAGTAACGCTCCTCACGCACTCGCTCGACCTTGAATGCTGCCTGATCTTCCGGACCTGTCAGAAGTCGACGGTTCGTGAAGTAATCGAGCGAGGCGATCTTCTGCACCTCTCCGTCTTCCCGGATGATGAAGTCGTCCTTGTCGAGACCGAGAATCTGATTACCCGACTTGTCGGTCACGGTCGCATCGACGAGCACGAGGTTGACCTCGACCTCTTCTGCAAGGGCCGGCTCCTGAGCTGGGAGCGTGATGGCAGGAAGGATCAGAAGTGAAGCGAGCAGAAGCGACTTCATGTTGCACCTCTTTCTGAGGGGTGAAACGGGCTCAGGGGAGGGGCAATTCCGGAGGAGAGTGAAGAGTGAAGGGTGAAGAGTGAAAATGACGAATGACGAATGAAGTCACGAGGGACGAATAGAGTCGAGCCTGTCATCGGAGCAATCAACGGCGCGGGGCGCCGGTGAAGATGTGAGGAATGCGGGTGTCATCCTGAGCGAAGCGAAGGATCCCCCTCCTTGATGTGTTATCGCCCGTCTTCAGGGGATCCTTCGCTTCGCTCAGGATGACACTTGGACAAGTCCCGGAGATCTTCGGCGACTGTAGGAGATTTATCCGATGTCGTTACGGTGATGACATCATGACTGGATGCAGGAGGGAGGGGAAGAAATGGTCGGGGCAAGAGGACTTGAACCTCCGACCTCACGGTCCCGAACCGTGCGCTCTACCAGGCTGAGCTATGCCCCGATGGACTCATGGAGCGCGCTGGGCGCGCATTCCGTGGTGGCGCGCCCGTACCCGGCGCGCAAAGAAGGCGGATTCTAGGCGATCTGACCTGCATCGTCAAACGGCCCATCCGGCTTCCGAGCTGAGAACCTGCAACCCCGCGGGACAATTCCGAATGAGCGAGCTGCCCTCAGGTTGACCCGGACCCGAAGGGCCGCGACAATGGCGATCCCATGAGACGAACTCTCGCCATCGCCTTTCTTCTTCTTCTTCCCTCCTCCTTCCTCTACGCGTGGGGTCAGACGGGACATTACATGGTCAGCGAAGCTGCGACATTCGAGGTTCCTTCCGAGATGCCGCGGTTCTTCCACAACCATTATCCTGAGCTGATCTACCTTGGCTACGATCCGGACCGCTGGCGTGGCAATGGCCAATCGTTGAATGCGCTCAATCCTCCCGAGCACTTTCTGGATTTCGAGTTCGTCGAACATCTCGAGCTTCCGCCCAGCCGATACGATTTCATCCAGCTGCTGACGGATTCGGACACGCTTCGCAAGCGAGGTATAGAGAACACCTCGCCCGGCTTCTCTCCCTGGAGGATCGCCGAGTTGTCCGAGCTGATCGAGTTGCAGTTCAGGCTCTGGAGACAGAGCGACCTGCCGGCTCGCGATCGAGCGCAGATCGAACAGAACATCATTCAGTACGCAGGCGTGCTCGGACACTACGTAGCTGACGCGGCGAATCCACATCACACGACCATCAACTACAACGGTTGGGTCGAGCTGAACCCCGAGGGCTACGCATTCGACTGCGGGACGCACAGCCGCTTCGAGACGCAGTTCGTGTCGAGGGCGATGGAGATTAGCGCGGTGACTCCGAAACTCCGCGATCCAGTACGGAGACAGGACTACTTCCTGACCGCTCTGAACTTCATCAAGGAATCGAACGGTTTGGTTGAAACGCTCTACCGGTTCGATCGGGATGGCGGTTTTGCAGGTATGGGAACCGCTGAGTCGCGCGACTTCACGGCGGACAGGATGGCGGCCGGCGCGTCGCTTCTTCGCGATCTCTGGTGGTCAGCCTGGGTCAACTCCGCCGAGCGCTCCAGGTAGCTCACGACTTCCAGGGCACGTCTTCGAAGCCGGATTCGTGATTGGCGAAGCGTGCAGCCACAAACAGAAAGTCGGATAGACGGTTGAGATAGACGATCGACGCTCGAGTCGGCGGGGATTCGTCTCCGATGTTGAGAACGCGTCGCTCAGCCCGCCGGCAGACCGTGCGCGCATGATGCAGCGCCGCTGACTGTGGCGAACCCCCGGGAAGGATGAACGCCCGCAGCGGTGCGAGGCTGGACTCCATGGTGTCGATCGATGACTCGAGTCGTTCGACCCGTTCGGGAGCCGGGCCGTCGAATCGCCCGTCACTGTTCGGGGAGGCAAGGGCTGCTCCAATCTCGAACAGATCTCTCTGGATTGATATGAGTTGTTCGTCCAGCGATGAGGCGGGATTGGCGACGCGCGAGACTCCGAGGACCGAGTTCAACTCGTCGACCGTGCCGTATGCCTCTATGCGAGGGTGGTTCTTTGCGACGCGCTCGCCGCCAAAAAAGGATGTGTGACCCTCGTCACCGCCCCGCGTGTAGATCTTCATGCAACCTCCTCCCTACTGATTCCGTGCAGTTGAAAACCGGCTGATTCTGGCCTAAATTATCAGTTCCAACCAATTTCCGGAGGCGAATACTCATGTTGCGTAAATTCATGTCAGCACTTGGCTGTTCACTGCTCGTGTTTCTGGTCGCGGCCGCTCCGGCGGAAGCTCGCGATCGCTTCGTCGATACCGACGACTACAAAGAAGGGGATTACGACAAAGGCATCATTGAAGACTACAACGATATGGTCGAAGGAGATGGGGTCGAGTGGGCCTTCATCGCGCCCGGCGTCAGCCTGAACGATTACACGATCAAGGTCGGGAAGGTCGCAAACAAGTCGGAAATCACGAACCGGTCGATGCTCGAATCGGCAGAGGAGACCTTTGACGCGGCCCTTCGAAGGAAGGGGAACGACGGAAAGAAGGGAACGCTCGACGCGGAGGCTGCAGTGTACTGGGCCGAGCGGCAGAGCGCCGGCAAGCGCTGGATTCCCTATGCCGGCGGTCATCTCGCTCAGGCAGGGGTCGGCATCGAGATGATTCTCCGTGACTCGAAGGGGAAAATTGTGGCGAAGGTCCGTCATTCGGGAAGGCAGGGCGATCAGCTGGAGGATGCAGCCGAGGAAGTGGCCGACGAAATCGTGAACTGGATCAGCGAGAACTGATCCCGCTCGAGTGAGTCTGAACCCAGGGGGCGCGGGAGATCGCGCCCCTTTGCATGTTCTCTACTCTTCCTCTAGCTGTCGAACGCGCTCGCGGACCACCATCTCGGCGATATCCGGAACGACCTCCCACGCGATGTTCTTGACGGTGTCGCCTGACATCAGTTCCACGACTCGCCGCGCGATTCGTTCGACGTCCTCGTCTGTGAGGGTGCGACCCGGCTCCGCCGTCGCTGGAACATCGTGTTCAGCCGCAGCTTCGTCGCGCGGAGGGCTCATGTCGTCGTCGGGGGATCCCCACGCTGGAGCGGATTGAGGCTTCTGCTCAGGTTCCGCTGATGTCAATTCCAGAGCGGCGGGGTCCGCAGGCGCGTCGTAGTTCTCTGCCGGTTCGATTGCCCAGACGTCGTGGGGGGGCGGAACTTCCTCGGCAATCGACTGCTCGTCCTGAGCCTGCTCGGAAGGCGGCTCCGATCCTGAGTAGTCGTTCCATGGTGTCGAGTCCTGCGTTTCTTCGGTTACGGACGGCTGATAGAGGGGTGGAGCGTCGTCCTGATCCGTCGCTTCTGCTTCGGATGAATCATGGCCGGCGTCCCCTGCAGTCGCGGGGAAGGAAACGGTGTTTTCGGTTTCCGCTCCCTCCGGCTCCGGGTTCACGTCAGCCACCGCCCACGCTCCATCGACGGGGACGGCCCATGCGCGGGTGGAGAGATCGTCACGGACTTCCTCCTGGCCGTCTCCAGCACTCTCCAGCGGAGCGTCCTCCATAGGAGGGGGTTCGGACGTGTTGCTGACGTCCGCGCTGTCGCTGATCTCGTCGAGCTGCCCGGCTCCGGCGTCCTCGGGTGAGAATATCGACTCACCGTGGAAGCCTTCTGACCTGGTCTCATCCTCTGGCGTCGGGCTGGCGTCGAATGGCTCGCCGGACATCTCCTGCGAGTCAGGTTCAGGTGAGACGATCGGCTGCCATCCGCTATCGGAACCGAAGGGTGAGTCTTCCTGAGGATCCATAACCGCTGGTGCCGAATCCTCCGCGGAGAAGGGGCTGTCCGTGTCGAGCTGCTCCTCCGGTTCGGAGCTTTCATCGACCACGGTCGGCAGCTGCCACGCCATGGTCGGGTCGAGCTCGGCCGTTTGGGCTGAAGGTGTTTCCTGCTCGACGGCGGGTGAGGCGACGAACGTGTCGAGCGGCTGACTGACGAAATTGTCACCGCGGACAGCGCGTGATTCTTCGTCCCGGCTTCGCCGTTTCTGAATCAGCTCCTCAACTTTGTTGATCAGGCTCTGGGACTCGAACGGCTTGGTGACGACGGCGTCGCACCCCGCTTTTTCGGCGCGATCGGGGTCGAACGGCTCAAATGTGCCAGTAAGCAGAATGACGGGGATGTCGCGGTACTCCGGATGCGATTTGACGAACTCGCAGACCTCATAGCCGTTCTTTTCCGGCATGATGATGTCGGACAGAATGATGTCGGGCATCGACTCGGCGAGCTTCTGAAGGGCGCGGACACCATTGTTTGCGGAGACGATCTCGTAGTCACCATCGGAGAAAGTGAGCTCTACCACTTTCTGGATTGTGATGCTGTCGTCCGCGAGAAGGATTCGTTTCGGCATTTTTGATCACACTCCGGTAGGGAGCAAGCTAACATCCACCGCCTGGCAAGTCAACGCATCTGATCGCCGGAACTTACTTGATGCCAAAGGATTACGAAGCAGAGACAAGCCTTTGTACGAGTCGCTGTCTCCCCCTCGCGTGTCCATCTTTGTGCCTTACCGGGACGCCCGGGGCCTGTGCTAAACTGCCGGGCTCGAAATCTTCCGAAAATTGAAGGCGTGGGGAGACGTATATGAAGGTGTGGGAGTACAAGATCATCAACGTCCGGTCGGAGAACTACTCGATGGACCCTCGGCGGGCCGAAGAGTTGAACCGCCTCGGTGATGAGGGCTGGGAGCTGGTGAGCATCACGTCGATCAATTTCAAGACCGGAGCGACCGATCATATCGGAATGGTGTTCAAGCGCGAGAAATCAGCCTGACGTCCGCGAACGGCGAAGTCTTCCGCTTTGAGGGGCACTTCGCTGAGGCTGATGGATGTGCCCCTACGAATCATCCTGAAGTCTCGATCCGAAGTGTCATCCTGAGCGAAGCGAAGGATCCCCTGAAGACTGGCATTAGCGCATCGAGGAAGGGGATCCTTCGCTTCGCTCAGGATGACACCGGTTCCTCCTCAGTTCACCTCTGTTTCCAACAATAATCCGATTTTGATATCGTGCCGCTCTCCGGGCGAGCGCCCTGAGTTTCGTTATCCCCGCAGGTGTCCCGAGCCTGCTCATAACGCAACGGAGATTCTCGTTTCTGTTTGCGACGCGCGTAGAGCATACGATCATGGCAACACGACCCTTTCTCATTCTCATAGTCATCGACGGGCTTGGATGCAGGCGCGAGAGCGAATGGAACGCACTTGCGCAGGCTCGGAAACCGGTGCTCGATTCGCTGTTCGAGAATCATGCGTGGACGACTGTTGAGGCTTCCGGTTTGCGCGTCGGTCTGCCAGAGGGGCAGATGGGCAACTCGGAAGTCGGCCACCTGAACATCGGTGCCGGGAGAGTGGTCGATCAGGACATCATCAGAATCAGCAAGGCGGTTTCCAGTGGTGAGCTGGCTACCAATCCGGTGTTGACTTCCGCTTTCGAGCGACTGAAAAAAGCCGGCCGATGGGTGCACTTCGTCGGTTTGCTTTCTGACGGCGGTGTTCACTCCCTGCAGGATCACCTCCACGGACTGATCGATGCCGCTGTCAGTAACGGCATGCCTGTGCAGGAAGGCATGCCGTCTGTTTTCGTGCACGCGATCCTCGACGGGCGGGACACGCCTCCGTCGTCCGCGAAACGCAATCTGAAACGGCTGCTCGAGTTCATTGACGACAAGCCGCAGGTACATCTCTCGACGATGATCGGGAGGTTCTACACAATGGATCGCGACACGCGTTGGGACCGGGTCAAGCGTGGCTACGATCTCATGACGGTGGGCATGGGCATTGAGACGAAGACGCCCTTCGGGTCGATCGATCGGCACTACGAAGCAGGGATCACCGACGAGTTCATGGAACCGCACGCCCTTCTTCTCGGCAACGGAACCCATCGAGGCAAGATCCGGGACGGAGATTCCGTGGTGTTCTTCAACTTCCGCGCTGACCGGATGCGCGAGATCGTGACAGCGTTCCGCGAGCCGGGGTTCGATTCGTTTGATCGTGCCGTCACGCCGAAGGTCGATCTGATCACCATGAACAGCTACCACCAGGAGTGGGATCTGCCGGTGATCTTTCCTCCACCCGTCGTCGACCATCATCTCGGTCAGATCTTCGCCGAGCATGAGTTGCGGCAGCTCCGGATCGCAGAGACGGAAAAATATGCGCATGTAACTTTCTTCTTCAACGGGGGCTCGGACCAGAAGTTCCCCGGCGAGGATCGCCTGCTCGTTCCGTCACCGAACGTCGCTACATATGATCTGCAGCCCGAGATGTCGCTCCCGGAACTGACCGATCGTGTGGTCGATGCGATCGATGGCCGCGAGTACGACGTGATCGTTCTGAATATCGCGAACCCTGACATGGTCGGGCACACGGGATCGATGGATGCCGCCATTGCGGCCGTACAGTCGACGGACCAGTCGCTCGGAAGGATTACCGCCGCAGTGAAGAAGGCGGGAGGCGTCGCACTCATCACGGCGGATCACGGGAACTGCGAGACGATGTACGATCCTTCCACCGCGCAACCGCACACCGCGCATACGACGAATCCGGTTCCACTGATTCTGTTCGATCCTCAATCGAGATTCGGAAGACTGAAAGATGGTGGAGCACTCGAGAACGTGGCGCCGACGATTCTCGAGATCCTCGGCATCGATCCGCCTTCCGAGATGACTGCGGCTTCTCTGCTCGTGCAGGGTCCGGAAGCCGGGACCGAATGATCGAGCGTCTGATTCTCGTCCGGCACGGTGAGACGACCCACAACTCTCAGGGCATCACACAGGGTTGGAGTGACAGCGGGCTGTCGGAACGGGGAACCGAGCAGGTCGAGGGCGTGGCGCGAAGACTCGTAGCGTTTCGGCCGACCGCGGTGTTCTGTTCGACGCTTCCCCGCGCAGTCTCGACGGCGGAAACGATCGCGTCGCAGCTCGCTCTCGCCGTTCGGCAACTGCCTGATCTGAGGGAGATGAACTGCGGGCGCTGGGAAGGGATGCCGTTCATGAACGTCCGCAGGGATGAGCCGGACTTCTACAGGCGCTGGTCGGAGGATCCGATGCTTGCGTGTCCGGACGGCGAGTCCTACTTCGACGTGATGCAGCGAATGGAGCGCGCGTTCGCTGAGATCGAGGAATCGGGAGAGGCTGTTCCCGTCGTGGTTTCCCACGGAACGGCAATCCGTATCGCCGCGACGACCTTGCTGTCGTTGCCGCTCGAGAGCGCTCGAGGCTTCGCTCAGGACAACGCGGCAATCAATGTGTTCGACCGGCGCGCTAACCGCTATGTCCTCCAGCGATGGAACGACACCACGCACTGGAACCTGGAAGGCAGAGAATGATTCTCGAAGAGATATCCGGGCGCATTGCCCAGGCTTTGAAAGACCGCGTCCTCACGCTCTATGGCCATGCCGTGGACCGTGTCGTCATGCAGGCACCCCCACGTCTCGAGATGGGAGACCTGGCCACCCCTCTGGCTCTCGAGCTCGCCAGGGCGCTGAAGAAATCTCCCAGGCAGATCGCTGAGTCGCTCCTCGAAAATCTCGAACTGCCGCCTCTGGTAACCCGCGGCTCGGTAGAGGGCGCCGGCTATCTGAATTTCAGGATCGACCGGGGCGGATTCACCGCCGCACATCTCCGCGCGGTGATGGCGCCTCCTTCTCCGGCGAGAGAACGGATCATCGTCGAGCACACGAACATCAACCCGAACAAAGCCGCTCATATCGGACATCTTCGCAACGCGGTTCTGGGCGACACGCTCGTTCGCTGTCTCCGCTGGCTCGGCTATAAAGTCGAGACGCAGAACTACATCGATGACACAGGCGTTCAGGTCGCCGATGTCGTGGTTGGATTCGAGCGGATTCTCGGTGTCGGCGAGGACTTCGTCCGCGAGAGGATCGCCGATCCGAATGTGCGATTCGATTTTTACTGCTGGGATCTTTACGCCAGGACCGGCGCGATGTACGAGGCGAATCCCGAAGCTCTCGAGTGGCGCCGCGAGACTCTGCATCTGATCGAGAAGCGAGAAGGCCCAACTGCGCAACTGGCAGCGCTGATCTCAGAAGCAATCGTACGGCACCACGTTGAGACTGCGCGGCGGCTCGACATCATCTACGACGTTTTGACCAAAGAGAGCGACATCCTCGAGCTCCACTTCTGGGACCGTGCCTTCGAACTGTTGAAAGCCTCGAATGCCACGATCCTGGAGACCGAGGGCAAACACGCCGGCTGCTGGGTAATGAAACTCGCCGACTCTCCTGAATTCGAAGGCCTCGAGGAGCCCGACAAGATTCTGGTCCGTTCGAACGGAACCGTGACCTACGTCGGCAAGGACATCGCGTATCAGCTCTGGAAGTTCGGCCTTCTGGATCTGACCTTCGGGTACCGGCAGTTCCTCCGATATCCCGGCGGAAAGGTGCTGTGGGAAACGACGAGCAAATCAGACCTCAGCCCGGAAGCCCCGCGCTTCGGTGGGGCATCGACCGTCTACAACGTGATCGACATCCGGCAGGCCTACCTCCAGAAGATCGTTCGTGAAGGTCTGCGGCTTGTGGGCTTCACAGCTGAGGCGTCTCGATCCATTCATTTCTCCTACGAGATGGTGGCGCTCACCCCTGAGACTGCACGGGCCCTTGGTATGAACGTCCGGGACGAAGATGCTGCGAAGGCGTTTCTCGAAATGTCGGGTCGGAAGGGGCTCGGTGTCAAAGCGGACGACCTCCTCGACGCCATGGAGGCGAAGGCATCAGAGGCGATCCTGACCGGACGTGAGGGCGATGACAGAGGGCTTGGCGCGGAGATCGACACCAGAGTCCTGGCGAACGAGATCGCGGTGGGTGCGCTACGCTACTTCATGCTGAAGTACGGTCGCAACAAGGTCATCGCGTTCGACTTCAATGAAGCGCTCACTTTCGAAGGCGACTCCGGACCTTACCTCCAGTACTCCACCGTGCGTGCTGAGAACATCTTCCGGAAAATGAAGGAACGGGGCGTCGATCCGATGGTCGATGATGCGTCGATCGACCAGCTGACCATCGGTGGCGAGATGGCGGATGACATGTGGGAAGTCGTGAGGATGAGCGCCGAGACACCGGCTGCTGTGGGGCGTGCCGTTGAAGCTCTGGAGCTTTCAATCCTGACGCACCACCTGCTGGAACTTGCGCAACGCTTCAATTCGTTCTACCACAAGTTCCCGATCCTCAATGAGAAGGACCCGGCCGAGCGGCAGCGCCGGGCTGCCTGCGCAGAAGTCTTCCGCCAGACGATGCACCGCTCGCTGAGTCTCATAGGGGTCCCCGTTCCCGCCCGCATGTAAAAGGGCAGGTGGAATTTCGGCGGGGCGACGGGCGCTTCTTCTCGACAAGAACTGGTCCAAGGTCGAGGTATCCATGAAGCCCCGTTTCGCCTGGCAGGACGTGACCCTGCGTGTGTTGATTATCGTGAGTGGTGGAATCGCTGCGGCGCTGTTCGTGCTCAGGGGGGATGTGGAGTTTCTTCCCGGCCTGGCAATCGGAGGAATGCTGGGAGCGTTCCTCGTGACGCGCTTCGAGTCCGAAGAGAACTGAGGACCCGGCGAACCACCGCAACCTCCGGAGTCCGAGGGTTGCGGTGTCGGGTTCGAGGGAGGACTACTCCGCCTTCCGGACGTTCTCGGCCTGGAGACCTTTGGGTCCTTCCTTGAGGTCGAATTCGACGCGGTCACCTTCGTTGAGGGAGCGGTAGCCGCTCTGGTTGATGATGGCGGTATGGTGAACGAATACGTCGTCCCCGCCATCTCGCGTGATGAAGCCGAAGCCCTTGTCGTTGTTGAACCATTTCACTACGCCGATTTCTGCCATCTGTGAGCGTCCTCCAATTGGCGGATGGGGCTGTGTCCCTCCGCGATGATCGCCGCGCTGTTGCGCCCGGCATCGCCCGATCGTGCAAAGATTGCGCCCCCTTCCCCCGCACGCCCGGTTGTGAGTTCCCGCCCGCCCGTGTTCTGGGTTCTGGGTTCCGGGACCTACAACCCCGAAACCGGGCGGGCGGGAACTCAGAACTCACAACCCAGAACGGGCAGGAGGCGGGAAGGGTGGGTGGGAACTCACAACTCACAACTCACAACCCACAACCGGGCGGGAGGCGGCGGGGGGGCGCAATCTTTGCACGATCGGGCGATGCCGGGCGCAACAGCGCGGCGATCATCGCGGAGGGACACAGCCCCATCCGCCAATTGGAGGACGCTCACAGATGGCA
>JBGSYJ010000473.1:0-22804 GCA_041750915.1 Thermoanaerobaculia bacterium
GGGTTGCCGGCGGGTCATCCGGTGGCTCGGCCGCCGCCGTTTCCGCGAGGATGGTACCGGTAGCTCTGGGATCCGAGACGGGAGGGTCGGTAAGACAGCCCGCCGCGTTCTGTGGGGTGACCGGGCTGAAGCCGACGTGGGGACGCGTGAGCCGGTGGGGTCTCGTGGCGTTCGCCTCCTCGCTCGATCAGATCGGAATTGTCGGCAGGACCGCAGCCGATTGCGCGTTCGTCCTGGAGCACATTGCAGGCGAGGATGCCGCCGATTCGACCTCGAGCTCCGAGCCCGTTCCTCAGTATTCGAAAGGCCTGGGAGCCGGAATCGACGGCGTCCGCTTCGGAATCGTCAAAGAAGCCATCGACTCGCTGGAAGGGGAGGCGCGCGCCAACTTCGATAGCGCTGTTGAGGTGTTGCGGCGTGAGGGCGCTCAGGTGGACGTTGTGAGCATCCCTTCGATCCGTTACGCCATCGCGATGTACTACGTGATCGCAAATGCCGAAGCGAGCGCTAACCTTGCGCGTTTCGACGGCGTGAGGTTCGGCCATCGCAGCGCGGAGGCCTCCACGCTTGGGCAACTCTACGTGAATTCGCGAACCGAGGGGTTCGGCGCCGAAGTCAAACGACGGATCATGCTGGGGACCTTCGCCCTTTCGTCGGGCTACTACGATGCGTATTACGGAAGGGCACAGAAGGCGCGGGCCCTGCTGCGACGCGAATTCGACCTCGCGTTCGCGGAATGCGACTTTCTTCTGACCCCGACCACTCCCGGTCCCGCGTTCAAAGTCGGCGAGAAAGCAGATGACCCGCTCGCCATGTACCTATCCGACATTTACACAGCCCCCGCGAACCTCGTCGGCATCCCCGCGATCGCCGTTCCGTCCGGATCCACCGCCGAAGGTCTGCCGCTATCGCTCCAGATCATGGGCCTCCATTTCTCGGAGGGCGCGCTGCTCAACGCCGCCGACCATTACGAGAAAAAAACTGGATGGGGACGGCCTGCGCAGGCTCGATGACCCATGTGGCAGGGCCCTCCGAGGCCCTGCCTTTTCAGGATCGTTCCAGTGTACGAAAGCTGGAGCGTGCATCATTCTCTCGGTGACCCCAGATGTCGTACCTCGCGACCTTCCGGAAGAGGCAGGGCCTCGGAGGGCCCTGCCACATGGCCACCGTTTCGTCATTCTCTGCCGATCGGGTTATCATGACTATTGGCGTTTGCGTGGTGCCGTAATCGAGCGGTGTCCACCTTCGCGCTCACATGGGGGTGGCGGTGCGGAAGTGGTGTGTGGCGATTCTCACGATTCTTCTCCTGCCTGCGGTTGGTTTCGCGGCGGTCGAGCAGGTGAGTGTCGCGATGGCGGATCGAACGCGGGCCGTGCTCGACTCCGAACATTCGATTTTCCTCGCAGTGACCCCGCACACGGGCGATGCATGGAGCCGCCTGGCGCTAAGGACCACGGGGAAGGCCTCGAACTGGAAGACGCTGGCAGATCTCAACCGGATGGGCGAGAACCTGCATCGCGATCGCGAGGTAATGGTTCCCCTCTCGCTCGCCCGCCCGGAGCTCCAGCTGAAGATCCTCAAGGAGATCTTTCCTTCCGACCGCGTGACACCGGAAGGGTGGGTCCATCTGGTACTCGCACGCGAGATGGAGGGTGAGTCGCTCTGGAAAATCGCCGAGTGGTTCACCGGCGACGGAGCGAACTATTCTGCGATCCGCACGGCGAACAGTCTTGCGAGGCTCTCGACCCGTCGCGGCGATCCGATTCTGATCCCGGACCGGCTGCTGCTCCCTCATCTTCGAGCGCCTGGGCAGAGGCAGACTCGAATAGCCGAAGTCGAAGATGACCCCGTCGACAGCCGTCCGTCTCAGGCTCCTTCGGTATCGCTGGCGTCGTCGGTTCAGCCAGCCGTCGCGAACTCCGGACCTGTTGCGCTCGAGTTCGGATCCGCAGACGGCAGACCGTACGCGATCTACCCTCTGAAAAAAGGTGAAGCGCTTTACTCATCAGTAGCCATTCGTTTTACCGGACGTGTCTACGCAAAGGACGTCAACGAGGTCGTTGACCAGCTCGTGAAATACAACGGCATCAGCGATGTCTCGCGGATTCCGGCCGGATACAAGGTTCGGATCCCGATGGAGCTGCTCCTTCCGGAGTATCGCCCCCGCAGCGATCCCCGACGTCTGGCCGAGGAAGAGTCACGTCGTGAGAGCTCGCGAGCCGTACGGCGCATCAGGGCGATGGATCTCAGCGGCGTTCATATCATTCTCGACGCCGGGCACGGCGGAAGAGACGTAGGGACTCTTCATGATGGGATTCACGAGTCCGATTACGTTTACGACGTGGCCTGCCGGCTGAAGGCCCTGCTCGAAAAGAACACGAAAGCGAAAGTCTCGATGACGACGCGTTCGGTAGCTCTCGGCTACAAGGTTCCCAATCAGAACGTGCTGGAGCGGCGAAAGGATCATGTGGTTCTGACCTCGCCCACCTACCAGCTCGAGAATCCTGTTGTCGGTGTTCATCTGCGCTGGTATCTGGCCAACTCGATTCTGAGAAAGGCGATGAGGTCGTCCATCGAACCGGAGAAGGTCATCTTCATATCGATTCACGCAGACTCGCTTCATCCATCCCTTCGCGGCGCGATGGCCTACGTTCCCGGGCAGCGTCTCGTGCAGGGCACGTTCTCGAAAACGCAGGGTGTCTACCTGGCGCGTTCGGAAGTTCGGGAGAGTCCCACGGTCACGCATACAGAAGAGGATGCACTCCGCGCGGAGGGGCTTTCGACTGAGTTGGCCGATTCGATCATCGATGCGTTCGCAGGTGCGAAACTCCAGGTGCACCCATTCAAGCCTGTTCGTACGAATGTCGTTCGCGACGGCAAAGAGTGGGTTCCCGCGATCATCCGGTACAACAAAGTGCCGACGCGGATACTGCTCGAGATCGGGAATCTCGGAAACGTCGAGGACCGGAGTCTCATCCAGACGCGGAAGTATCGCGAACAGGTCGCCGCGACCATCTCGCGTGGAATCGTCGACTTTTTCTCGAAGGGCGAGCTGGACCGACGCCCTGATCTGACAGCGAACGCTGCAGGCAAGTGAGCTCGTCACCGGGGTTCGCGTATAATGCGCGCCCGTTCTCACGATGCCCACTCACGAACAGATTGAAGGATCATCGAACGCCAGGGGCCTGCGTTTTGCAGTCGTAGCGAGTCGATTCAACGACGAAATCACGAGCGGGCTGATGGACGGAGCTCTGGAGTGTCTTCGACAGCATGGCGCGGACCGTGAAGACGTCACAATCTGCCGGGTTCCGGGAGCGTTCGAGCTTCCGATCGCGGCCTCGACCTTTGCGAAGTCGGGACAGTTTGACGCCGTTGTCGCAATCGGAGCCCTGGTGCGCGGAGACACGCCTCACTTCGATTTCATTTCCCTGCAGGTCACCATGGACCTCTCCCGTGTGGCGCTCGATTCGGGCGTTCCGGTTGCCTACGGGGTGATCACCTGCAATACCATGGAGCAGGCCGAAGCGCGATCGGGTCCCGGCGGGGGCAACAAGGGATGGGAGGCGGCTCTGGCCGCGATCGAAATGGCGAGCCTGATGAAGCAACTGGGTCCTTCGGAATGAACGAAAACCGCGCAGACAACCATGATCTTTCGTCATCACCGCCGTCCACCCGAATCACCGGGTCGCGTCGGAAGGCGCGCGAGCTCGCCCTGCAGATGTTGTTTCAACACGACATTGCGGGCAATGATCCGGCGACGATCATAGGGACATTCGAAGAACTTCAGAAGGCGAAATCCCCCATCCGCGACTTTGCGGTCAGATTGCTCGAAGGTACGGTTCTCAATCTCGAGAAGATCGACGGGATGATCGTGGCGCAGGCGGAGAACTGGCGCATATCGCGAATGGCCGTGGTCGATCGCAACATCATCCGGATGTCGATTTACGAGTTCCTCCACGAACCCGACACGCCAAAGCTCGTGATCATCGACGAGGCGATCGAGATTGCGAAGAAGTTCGGCACGCAGAAGTCGTCCCAGTTCATCAACGGCATTCTTGACGGGATTCTGAAAAGGTACAATCTCCAGGACCCGTGACCTTCCATCCGAAGATTGAGCTCGCTGCTGTTGAACCTGCGTTCCGGAGATCGAGTGCTTGCCTCGCGCCGGAGGCGCGGCAGAGGGTAGCCGGTGGCAAGCGCAGCGCAGCCACCGGTAACGGTGCGCAAGAGGTCTCCGCCCCGGCGGGGCGGAAGAACAAGGTCGCCGGCACCCCTGCCTCCGGTGCGCAGTTCAGCTGCGCTTCATTGGCGCCACGCCTTCGCTTCGCTCAGGATGACAAGTCCTTCCCGGGGAGTCTCCCTTGAGTCTCGTCGGGCGGCTCGAGGACCTCTCGCCCACGGACATCATCCAGATCGTCTTCCTCAGCCGCAGGTCGGGCCGTCTCGATATGCGTGTTCCGTCCGGAGTGTTCTCCATCTTTTTCAGCCATGGCCTGATCTCGGGCGTCACGAGTCCGGACAGCCCGGATCTCGGGGCGACGCTGCTCGAGGAACAGGGCATCTCTGAAGCTCAGCTTGCCGAAGCTCGGGCGGTGGAAGCGGCTGGAGTTCCGCTCGCCGCGTTTGTCATTGACTGCAACATCGTCCCGGCCTCCGAGTTGACTGCTGCGATCGAAAGACGGATTGGAACCGTTCTCGATCAGATCTCATCCTTTGTAGAAGGCGAGTTCGATTTCGTGCTCGGAGATGGCGATACGAGCCGCCACCTCGGTTACGACTTGCAGGCCCTCATCGGGGCTGAGGGCTTCCTTCCCCAGAAGTTCCTCGGCGCAGGCGAGAAGATGAAACCGCTCCAGGGTCTCGAGGAAAGCCTGCGCGCGGGAAAAGCCTTCCTGAGGACGCCTGCGGCGGAACCAGCGGAAACCGTCACAGAAGTGCGTGAGGATCCGGCGCCGGTCGAAAGCGGGGAAACCGACGCGCCCCTCGCGGCAACCGGACGGCCGGAGTTCGGTCCCGATTCGACACGACCCGGCGCTCCAGCTTCTCAGTTCCGCATTCGGGACGACGGCGCCGGTGATCCCGACGGGACCCCTGTTCCTGTCCTGGTCTACCAGCCGGAGCCGATGCTCCGCGTCGCTCTCAAACGGGCACTGACGGACCCCGGTGTCGAGATTATCCAGTCGTACTCTCCGGACGAGCTCCGACAGGAAGTGACCCGGATGGTGGACGCGCGGCGCTTCTTCGTGTCGATCGTCGATACCGGCAGTCATGGTCCGCCGGGAACTGGCGCCTCGCTCATCGCTCTGATCAAGCGAGCGAATCCGCGTCTGCCGGTAGCGAGCATCGGTGACCCTTCAGCACCTCCAAACGTGATGCAGATGCCGGTTGACGAAGAAGTGGTCCTCCCTGCGGGCGATCGATACGACATCTCTCCCTCAACGGAAAGACTCGCCGCGTTCGCACGCGCAGCGATCGATCGCTGGAGAACGACCGTCGCCGCCGGCACCTCCGAGTCCGAAGCCGGGCAGGAACTCTACGAGAAGGCGAGCGCCGAACGGAGCTCGCGCCGTTTCGAACTTCTGGAGCTTCTGATTCTCGAGCTCAGTGATCCGGACGATGTTTTGAGCCTCGGTCGAACGCTGCTCCGGGCAGCCTCTGAGTATGTCGATCGCGGCGCGATCTTCGTGCTCCGCGACAGCGAATTTCTGGGCCTGGCCGCTTTCGGAACGGGAGGGGTCGAGCAGGGGGTGAATGAGAGCATCAAAGGCGCTAGAATTCCATTTTCAGAACCGTCCGTATTGCGGGATGTAGCAGAGGGCAGGAGCGCGCACCGCGGGAAGCTGCGAAAAACGCCCGCGAATGTCGAGCTCGTGCAGCGACTCGGTCCGAGTCTGCCTTCGGAGGTCGTCGTGCTTCCGATTCTGCGTGGGAGCACGGTGGTAGGCGTCTTTTACGGAGACAATGGCGGCAATAGAACGCCGGTGACAGAGACCGCAGGACTCGAGATCTTCCTCGGTCAGGCTGGCAGGGCGCTCGAAGAGGGACTGAATGCGAGAGCAGCGCGCGTCCATGGCGGCGGCGGGGAGGCCTGAATGAAGATTCTGGTGGTGGAGGACTCGACTTCGATGCGCGCCTACCTCACGACGATGATCGAGGGCGGCGACGACGGTCTCGAGATCGTCGAGGCCGGCAGCGGCTTCGAGGCTTTGAAGGTTCTTCCGCATCATACGTTCCAGGCGATTCTCACCGACATCAACATGCCCGACATCAACGGGCTCGAGCTTGTGAGCTTTCTCAAGAATCATCCCGTCTATCGTTCGATCCCGATCATGGTGATCTCGACCGAGAGCAGTGAAGAGGACAGGAAGCGCGCCGCTGCTCTGGGCGCTGAGGAGTATCTGGTCAAGCCGTTCGAGGTGTCGGACCTTCTGTCGCGGCTCCAGAGGCTCCTGGGAGTTCAGTCCTGAGAGGCTTTCCCGGC
Organism: Thermoanaerobaculia bacterium; assembly: GCA_041750915.1. Classification (GTDB taxonomy): domain Bacteria; phylum Acidobacteriota; class Thermoanaerobaculia; order Gp7-AA8; family Gp7-AA8; genus JBGSYJ01. The sequence continues at coordinate 6,482 of JBGSYJ010000473.1, forward strand.
GCGGTGAACGCGGCCGGCGTGGTTCAATAGAGTCCATGAGTCGCCAGGACGAGCGCGCCAGGCAGGAATTCACCACTGAAGCCGAGGAGCTCCTCGATTCCCTCGCTCGCGATCTGACTGAGCTCGAGGCCAAAGGAAGCTCGGTCCGTCCCGACGTCATCAACAACATCTTCCGGGAGGTCCACTCACTCAAGGGTCTTGCAGGCATGCTCGGTTTCACCGATGTAGCCGAGCTCGCCCACGTGCTGGAAGACCTGCTCGACAGCCTCCGGATGGGACGCGTCGCGGTCACTCCGGAGCTGACCGACATCCTGAGTGACTCCCACGAAACGCTCACGCGGTACGTCGGCGCGATGCAGGACGAGGGGCTCGCACTGCCGGACGCGGAGCCGCTGCTTCACCGGATCCAGAAGATCATGCAGGCGCCTGCCCAGCCGGATCTCGATCCCATCGAAGAGATCGACGTCGAGGAGCAGACACGCCGCTCGCTCACCGAGTACGAAGAGCATCGCCTCCGCGAGAACATCAGGAGCGGCGCGAACATCTATTCCGTTTCGGTGACCTACGACTTCTCGAACTTCGACGACCGGCTTCGCGCGCTCACAGCGGAGTTGAATGATTCCGGCGAAGTCATCTCGACGCTCCCGGCCATGGACATTACCGGAGGCGGTGGTATCTCGTTCAGATTGCTCTACGGAACTTCTCTGGCTGAGGCCGAGCTTGCTACACGCGCTGGTTCGGATGCGGCAATCAAGTCTCTGCGAAAGCCGCGTCCTGAAGTCCCGGCCGGAGTGCCGATTGAAGAGGAGGAGCTCTCGCTCCGCTCGATGTCGAGCACCGTCCGCGTCGACATCTCGAAACTCGATCATGTGATGAATATCGTCGGCGAGTTGATCGTCGAGCGCACGAGGATGGAGATGATCGCGCGCTCGCTCCAGTCCACCGAAACACGGCCCGTCGCGCGCGAGTTGATGCGAGTCTCCAGAAGTCTGGGCAGGAAACTCGAAGAACTGCAGAAATCGGTGATCGACACGCGTCTGGTGCCGATCAGCCAGCTCTACGCCCGTGTGTCGAGGGCGGCGCGCAAGCTGGCGCGTGAGCTCGGCAAAGAAGTCGAGATCGTGACGAGAGGCTCGGAGACGGAGCTCGACAAGCTGACTGTCGAGGAGCTCGCTGATCCATTGATGCATCTGATCCGCAATGCTCTCGATCATGGAATCGAGACACCTGAAGAGCGGCGGGGCGCGGGAAAGCCGGAACGGGGAAACCTGACGATGGAGGCCTATCAGAAGGGAAGCTCGGTCGTCCTCGACATCCGCGACGACGGAAGGGGAATCGATCCCTCTCGCGTTCGCAAACGCGCCGTGCAGCGTGGCCTCGTGGGGCAGGACGAACAGCTGAGTGTCGAACGGGCCGTCGAGCTCCTCTTCATGCCGGGCTTTTCGACGGCAGAGCAGATCAGTGAAATCTCAGGACGAGGCGTCGGACTCGATGTGGTGCGCAACAACATCCACGACCTCAAGGGAACGATCGAAGTGATCAGTGGCGACAGCGGTGGAACGACGTTCCGGATCGTCCTGCCGATCACGCTCGCAATCCTCCAGGCGTTGATCGTTCGCTCCAGCTCCGAGAACTACGCGTTTCCCCTCACCTCGGTCGATGAGCTCGTTAGAATCGGTGCTCGCGATATCAGGACCGTCGAAGGGCGAGAGGTATTTTTCCTTCGAGACGATAACGTTCCGCTTCTGCGACTCAGCGATGCATTCGGAATCGAAGGGGCCGGTGAGGTGCGGGATGAAGCGAGCCGCAGATGGTTCGTCGTTGTCACCAGCTCGGGCGATCGTAAAGCCGGAATCATGGTCGACGAAGTCCTCCGGCAGCAGGAGATCGTCATCAAGCCGGTAGGCGAGAGGCTTCGATCGATCGCGGGAATCGCCGGTGCTACCGAGATCGGAGAAAGTGAAGTCATTCTTGTCGTCGACGCGGCCTCGCTGGTCGGCGCGTTCGGCGACCGGGCCCGCGGACTTCGACGCCAGTCGCGCATCGGCGGGGCGGCCTGAGATGTATCGCGCCTTTTTCGGATTGAAAGATCGGCCGTTCGGCAAGACGCCGAATCCTGCATTTCTCTATGAGAGCCACCGGCACCGTGAGGCGCTTGCGAGACTCGAATACGCGGTCGAAGAAAAGGAGCTTGCGCTGCTCACGGGGCCGATCGGCTCCGGGAAGACGACACTGTCACGCGCGCTCATCGATCGCGTCGCCGACGCCCGCCCCGTGATCCTGCTGATCAATCCCAGGATGACTCCACGACAGCTTCTGGCAGCGTTGGCGTCGGGTCTCGGGATCAGCGCGGGAAGGTTCCGGTATGAGATCGTCGATCAGCTGCACGCGCGGCTCTTCGAGTTGCACGAGGAAGGCCGCGAACCGGTGCTCATCATCGATGAATCGCAGCTGATCCCCGGGAAGGCGGTATTCGATGAGATCCGGCTGCTCACGAACTTTCAGCTCGACGACCAGAATCTTCTGTCGGTCATTCTGATCGGCCAACCGGAGCTCGAGCGACGTCTCCGGCGACCGGCTTATGAGCCGTTGAACCAGCGAATCGGAATTCGATACGCACTCGAGCCACTCACGCTCGAGGAAACGCATCTTTACGTGGCGCATCGCGTCAAGGTGGCGGGCGGCTCCCGGAATCCATTCAACGATGACGCGGTCGACGCTCTCTTTTCACTGAGCGGGGGAGTGCCGCGTGTGATCAACACGCTCGCGACAACCGCGCTTCTGGGTGCATTCGGCGATGACGAGGACACCATCGGAGCCGAGCGGGTGAAGGATGCCGGCCGTGAACACCAGATTGCGGAGACGGTGTGAACTGCCGGCGACGGGGTGAGAGATCGTGGTAGATCTGGTCAAGATCCGCAAAAAGGCGCGGGAGCAGAAGGAGCGTGAAGAGGCGGCCCGGCAGCAGTCTGACGAGACAAGCGCGTCCGATGCGCAAGAGCCTCGAGCGTCGAGCGCCGCCGAGAGGCTCGAGGCATTCAAGAGCCGGCTCGCGGCGGACGCTCCTCAGGAACAGCAGGACGATTTCAGCGAGTCCGACGTCTCTTCCACTTCGGATCTCGAAGTGCTCACATTCGCCATCGGAAACGAAGAATACGCAATTCCGATCGACAGCGTCGTGGAGATCATGACGCCCTCCGAAATCACCCGCGTCCCGAATGCTCCGCGGAACATCTCCGGGATCATTTCGCTGCGCGGTACAATCGTCACGATTCTCGACGTCGCGAGCAAGCTCGGGCATGAAGCGGTCAGTGCCGATCTCGATACGAGAATCGTGGTGGTGCGCGATGCGGTCGGAAGCGCCGGGTTTATCGTCGACAAAGTTCTTCGTGTGGTGAAATTGCCGGCCGAAGAGCTTGATAGCGAACCTGTCGCAACACCGGCATCCCGGAACGACTTAATCAAAGGAGTCTTTCGCCGCAACGACAATCTGTCGATTCTGCTCGATATCGACCGTCTGGTTGGCGATGATGCCTCGGATGAACCTGACGACGTCTGAATACTGCCACTGTCCGGTCGGATCCCTCTCCGCCGCAGCCCGTGTGTCCCGGCTTCCCTCTCGTGGGGGCAGCCGTTGACCACACGGGCTTTCATTGCGGATGCTGACCGTCCGTTCCGGTCGTTCATGGCCGAAGAGCTCCGCGAGCTGGGCTTCGAGGTCGTGCTCTTCTCGACCGGTGACGGCTTGCTCGATCGGGTTTGTGTTGAAAAGCCGGCCCTGCTTCTTGCAAACGTCTATCTGTCCGGCATGCTGGGTGTCGAGGTGTGCGAGAAGATCAAAGGGGATGAGAGCATTCCTACCAGAGTCCTCCTCATCGGTGCGATCTTTCGTGCGGACCGGTATCGGGCGAGACCGACGAGTCTTTACGGAGCTGACGGCTACTTTGAAGAGGGCCTGTCCGCGGAAGCCTTCCGGGGGATTGTTCTCCGGGCGCTCGAAGAAGCTGGCGAGCCGAACCTGAGCGGAGGGGAGAAGAATCAACGATGAGCTCTGATCTACAGCTTCACGAGCAGGCTCGATCTTCCAGCGCCGATCTTCGACAGAAGGCTGCGCTGGCAGTGTCGCAGTCGCTGACTGACGAAGCACTCCCACTGATGTTCGAGATGCTCGGAGATCGCGACTGGCGGGTCCGCAAGACGATCGTGGAGGGATTTCTTCGCAGTCCCGGCGATCAGGTCATTCGAAGTCTCATCGCCGCGCTTCGCGATCCGGAGAACGCTGGCAAGCGAAATTCGGCCACCGAGGCGCTGATCCGAATCGGCGAACCAGCGATTCCCTACCTGATCTTCGAACTTCAGCGTGAGGAAGATCTCGACGTCCGCCTGTCGCTGGTGAATCTTCTGGGAGACTTGCGCAACGACGAGTCGTACGAGGTCCTGCTCGCCCTCCTGCCACGAGAGTCGGACGTGAATATCCTTTCCGCGGTCGTGGCGTCGATCGGGAAGTACCGTCACGCCTCGTCGATCCCGATGCTGCTCGAGACGCTTCGAAGCGACGACCTCTGGCTGAAATTCCACGTGGTCGAGGCGCTCGGCGAGATCGGCGATCGTTCGGCGCTGCCCGCGATCCTTCCGCTATATGCCGAAAAGTCTCTCAGGAAGCCGATTCTCGAGGCGGTCGGAAAGATTGCCGACGTCGGCACAGTTAATTTTCTTCTCAAGCTCGTCGTGCAGGAAGAGAAGCTGAACCTCACGGCCCTGCGCGCGCTGATACGCATAGCCGAGGCAGACAAGCCGCGGGTGATCGAACAGGCGGAGCGGAGCCTGATACAGCGCAGGTTCCGCGAATCGTTTCCGCGGGACAAGATCGTTCCTCTCGTGGAACACCTCTACTCGACGCCGAAACGCGACGTTCGCGCATTCATTCTCAAGATTCTCGGATGGACCGGGGACGAGCGCGCACTGAAGGTGCTGCTCGAGAGCCTGGAGGATCCGGAGACGGCGGAAGTGGCAGCGCAGGCTCTCGTCGATTTCGGCCCTGCAGCAATCGGATCGATTCTGGAAAAGTTGAGAAGCACTGAAGAGGACGAAGTGAGCTCGCTTCTGCTGCGTGTGATCAGCGCATCGTCGCCGCCGGAATCGGTTGCGACGGTGCTCACGTTTCTCGACCACCCCAACCCCCTGGTGCGGCGTCTGGCCATCGAGATCCTGGGAGGCATCGCCGATCCGTCGACGGTCGACTATCTGCTTGCAAGGCTGGACGATCCCGACGTCGCGTGCCAGCAGTCGGCGGTGAACTCGGTTTGCGAAGTGACGCGGAGGGCGCCGGAGCACAAGCCTGAGGTGATCAACCGGATTCGCCGGCTACTCGCGTCGCCGTCCGTCCCGGTAAAACTGAACTCACTGTCGATCTACGTGAACACTCTGGGAGAGGGCTATCACGAGGAGCTTCTTCTCGCATCGAAAGCCGAGGATGAAGTGATCCGCCAGAAGGCTGTGATTCTGATGGGGAGTTTCAGCGAGGAGCGTTTCGCTGACCAGCTCGTGCTGTCGCTAACGGACGAGTCTACGGCGGTCCGTGTCGCCGCGATCAATTCGATCGTCGCCATCCGGCCGGTCAAGGGGATCGAGCCGCTGATCAGCGCTCTCGACGACAGCGACATCTGGATCCGCACCGCTGCAGCTCAGGCCCTCGGCGAATACAGGGACGAACGGTCGATTGAACCGCTGGTCCGCCATCTGAAGACTGATGCGACTCCCGTGAAAATTGCAGCGATCGAGGCTCTCGGAAAATCGTCGGGCTCCGGGATCGGCGAGGTTCTTCTCGAATGTGTCGAAGATGACGATCTCGAGATTCGCCGGGCAGGGATCCTCGCACTGGCGAAGGTCGAGGGCGATGGAGTCTTCGATCGGCTCATGGAGTTCCTGGGATCGGACGACTGGCGATTGCGGGCGGCGGCAGCCGTCGCGCTCGGCGCCCGCGGAGACCGCCGCTCGCTCGACGCTCTGCACCGTCTGCTGACGTCCGATCCTGACAGCTACGTGCAGCAGTCCGTCGTGCTGGCTCTAGATCGCATGGGCGACGTCAGCTCGTTTCCGTTCCTGCTCGCGTCACTGGAGAGTCCGGCGATCCTCGACGACGTCTCGGATCTTTTAGTCAGACACAAAGAGGCGTTCAGGGAGCCTCTCGAAAGAGCATGGCGGACCGCGGACAGCAGGCATGAGGTCATCATCGCGGCGATTCTGCAGGCGATGAAGGATGCGCCTGCGTCGCAGATGGAGCGCTGATCCCGGAATCTCATGAGCTCTCTGAACCTCGCGCTGAATCATCATCTCGAACTGCCGGACGACGTGTTCCGGATGTTGCGTGAAACTATCTACAAACGGAGCGGACTCTTTTTCTCGGATAGCTCGAAGTATCTTCTGCAGAAACGCCTCTCGCCGCGCGCCCGTGAGCTGAACTTCGATTCGTTCCAGAAGTACTACTACTTCCTCCAGTACGATCCGCGCGCTGAGCCGGAGTTCGATCACATCTTCGATCTCGTCACGACCAACGAGACGTACTTTTTCCGGGAGCCTGCTCAGCTGGATGCGTTCATCGAGGAGATTGTCCCCGAGTTGATGGCGCGTACGCCGAAGCGGAAGATCCGAATCTGGTCGGCCGGTTGCTCGTCCGGCGAAGAGCCCTACACCATCGCGATGCTGCTTGCGGAACGAAAACTCTTCGATGCCGGCCAGTTCGAGATCTTCGCCAGCGACATCAACCAGCAGGTCCTTTCGAAGGCGCGCCGCGGCGTCTACCGCGAGAACTCCTTCCGGGCCACGCCCCCTGAGATCCGCGAACGATACTTCGAGCGTCTCCCCGAAGGATCGTGGCGCATTGATGACTCGATCCGGAACCGCGTTTCATTCGGCCGCCTCAATCTCTACGACGAAGGACGCGCCTCGCTGGTCGGCACCTTTGACGTGATCTTCTGCCGCAATGTCATCATCTACTTCGATGAGGCGGCCAAAAAGCAGGTGATCAGCAATTTCTACAGCCGCCTTGCGGAGGGCGGATATCTTCTCCTCGGACACTCGGAATCGTTGATTTCGCTGTCAACGCAATTCAGATTGCGTCACCTGACGCACGACATGGTGTACCAGAAGTGAACCGATGATCCGCGCTCTCGTCATCGATGATTCCGCCTACAACCGCGTCACACTGTCCCGGATGCTCGAGGCCTCGGGGGAGGTGACGGTCGTCGCGACTGCAGTCGACGGCGAGGACGGCATCAAGCAGACCGTGAGGCACCGTCCGGAAGTCATCACCCTCGATCTCGAAATGCCGCGAATCGACGGCTTCGCCTTTCTCCGCTGGCTCATGGCAAACCATCCGACTCCTGTGATCGCCGTTTCATCTCGTGCAAGTGATCGCAGCGTGTTCAAGGCGCTCGAGCTCGGGGCCACGGACTTCATCGCGAAGCCCGGCGGTCGGGTCTCGCTCAGGCTCGAGGAGATTCAGGCCGACCTGATCGCAAAGGTGCGCAGTGCTCGGGAAGTGAGTCTGAAGAATCTATCGCGACGGGCAACGGAAAGCGCCGTTCCCGCCTCGCAGGAATCGGCGAGCGCGACCCGTTCCGCCAACGTCGACCTGATCGTCATCGGAGCTTCGACAGGCGGCCCCCCCGCGCTCCAGATGATCTTTCAGCGCACCTCGGTGCTCGACGTCCCCTTTGTCGTCGCCCAACACATGCCACCGACGTTCACGCGCCTCTTTGCCGAGCGTGTTGACAAATTATCGAGTTACAGGGTGCTCGAGGGCCGTGATGGCGAAGTTCTCGAGGCGGGCAGCGTCTACATTGCACCAGGTGGAATGCAGACCGAGGTCGTTACGATCGACGGGAAGTTCACGCTGAGGGTTTCGGAGTCCCTCCCGGGCGACCTTTACTCGCCGTCCGTCAATCGGCTCTTCGAGAGTGCCGCGGTCGCTTCAGCAGGGAGGCTCATCGCCCTCGTCCTTACCGGTATGGGCGATGACGGAGCGCAGGCGCTGGCAGGAATCCGGCAGTCGGGCGGACGGACCATTGCGGAGTCTGAGAGCTCGGCGATCATTTTTGGAATGCCGCGCGAGGCGATCCGCACCGGGATGGTTGACGAGATCGTTCCCTTGGACGAAATACCGGAGTACCTCCGAAAGCTCTGCGCGGGCTGTTGAGGGCAGATGGTTGTAGAGGGGGGCTGCCAGCGCTGCACTCGAGCCTGTGAAAAAGACGTCAGGAACCAATAGCTGTATTCGCGCGAAGGTGTCATCCTGAGCGAAGCGAAGGATCCCCTGATTGTTTGTATCAGATCGAGTTCGAAGGGGATCCTTCGCTGCGCTCAGGATGACACGCATTGATTCGCCGTCACCTTGGGTTCATCGCGTCAGGAGCTGAAAATTTCGGTTTTTGTCGTTTTGTTGACGGTAGTTCAGATATTTTGCTGTGATTCCTGCTCCGGCGAGGGGACCTTGAAAGAATTCGATCACGACAAAGCAGAAAAGTTCCTCGAGCTCTTCAGTGTTGGAAAAGAGTTCACCGAGGAGCTCCTGCGTGAAAACGGCCGTCTTCGGACACGCATTGCGGCCCTGGAGAACTCCCTGGAGCAGTCCTCGCGGCCGGGTGGGGAAGTGGAAGCGCTGCGGCAGAAGGTGGAAATGCTCGACGTCGAGAAGCGCCTGATCCAGCAGCGTGTCGACGATGCCGAAGAGCTCAACCGCGAGTTTCTTGCCCGGTATGCGGAGATCGAGGAGCAGAACAACAATCTCGCGAACCTTTACGTTGCCAGCTATCAGCTTCACTCGACCCTGGATTTCCGGGAAGTGGTCGACATCGTTCAGGAGATCATCATCAATCTGATCGGCGCCGAAGCGTACGCGCTGCTGCTTCTCGATGAAAAGACCGGCATATTTCAAACGGTAGCGTCCGGTGGTCAAGGACGCCTTCCCGGGCTCGAGTCCCTGGGCGTCCGCCAGGGTGAAGGGGTGCTGGGAGAGACGGGTACGAGTGGAGTGAGCTATTACGCCGGAGATGATTTAGACTCTCGGAAGCCGTCGCTTTCCCGGCCAATTGCGGCGGTGCCTCTCAAGATCAACGACGAAGTCATCGGCATCATTGCGATCTTCTCGCTGCTCGAACAGAAACATGCTTTCACTGCAGTCGACTACGAGCTCTTCTCGCTTCTCGCAGCGCATGCCGCGGCGGCGATCTTCTCGTCCAGGCTGTATTCACAGTCTGAACGGAAGCTCAACACGATTCAGAGCTTTCTCGACATGCTGACCACGACATAGATCGGAAGATGTAATAGATGGAAAACGCAACGTTCCTCGTAGTCGAAGATTCACCGACGATGCGGCAGCTCATTTCGTTCTCGCTCAAGCGGTTCAAGAACGCGAAGATTCTCGAGGCTGTCGACGGCGTCGACGCCCTCAAGAAGCTTTCAGGAGCGAAAGTGGACCTGATTCTCACCGACATCAACATGCCGGTCATGGACGGTCTCAAGCTCGTGGCCGTCGTGCGGGGAAACGAGGAGTTCAAAGCGGTCCCGATCATCATCATTACCACCGAGGGCGCCGACGAAGACCGCGAGCGCGGCATGGCCCTCGGCGCAAACGCCTACATCGCCAAACCGATCCAGTCGTCGCACTTGATTCGGACGATCTCGGATTTGCTCGACAACTGAACCGCCGCCCAACCAGTTGTGAGTTCTGCACACCCGCCCCACCGCACGGTTCTGAGTTCTGAGTGGGCCGCCCACCCATCCTCCGCCCGCCCGGTTGTGGGTTGTGCACGCCCGCCCGGCCGCCAGTTGTGAGTTGTGAGTTCCCGCCCACCCGGGCGGGGGTTCCACTCAGAACTCAGAACTCACAACTCAGAACTCTTCACGGGGGTCCACTCACAACTCACAACTCACAACTCAGAACTGCTTTATCCGATTGGATGCAGCAGGAGCAGCAGGAACATCGCGGCAATTCCAACCATGAAGAACAGTCCGATCTTCGCGCCCTTTGCGGACTGGCGCTGCATTTCGGGAAGCAGCTCGTAGGCGCTGATGTAGATGAACGTGCCGGCGGAGAAGAAGATCAGCTGGCCGATCGTCCGTTCGTGGTTGTCACCGAAGAGGGCAATCACCTGTTGCGAGATCAGCGTGCCTGCCGGAATCGCGAGCAGCGTGATGGTGAGGAATCCGAGGATCCTCCGCTTCGAGAAGCCGCCGTGGAGCAGCAGCAGCGACATCGAGAAGATCGTCGGGATCTTGTGCAGAACCAGCGCAACGAAGATCGCGGGAGTCAGGTTCGGGACCTCGTGACCCGACCCGAGAGCGATGCCGTCGATGAGGTTGTGAACCGTCAGGCCGAGAAACGTCAGGAAGCCGATCTCGTGGAACTCGCCGGAGTCTTCGTCGTGCGGGTGCTTGAGTGCGAACTGCTCGACCGCATAGAGGGTGAGGAATCCCGCGAGGGCCATCCAGAGACTTCTGGCTCCCGCGAGCTCGTACCCTTCCGGGATCATGTGGAGGAAGGCGGCGCCGAGGATCGTACCCGCACCGAGGGCGATCCACCGGTGGGCTGTCGTGTGCGTCCAGCGGAATAAGAATGGCAGGACGCCGGCGAGAAAGCCGATGACGACGATCGAGAGACTCAGCAGGATGAGCGTGTTGGACTGCATCTGGCGGATGTGAAGATTACGACAGTTCCAGGCTTTCGTCGGTAAGGATTTCCAGTGAGCGCTCGTGGGCGTCGGTCGGGCTGGTCATGTCTATCCGAAATTCTCGCTCCTCGTCCATCGTTAACCATCTTGACCGGCCTCGGCCGCTCTGTTAGCTTGGAAATCACCCAATGAATCCACGGACGCGACAAATCTGAATGCCACATTTCATCACCGAGCTCTGCATAGGATGCGGCGTCTGCGAGATCAAGTGTCCGACCAATACCATCTGGGGCGCAACCAGAGGGCAGTACTACATCCATCCTGAACGCTGCATCGACTGCTCGGTCTGCGGCATCTATTGCCCTGTCGACGCGATCCAGAACCAGCACGGTGATCTGATCCCGCGCGTCAAGCCGAAGGACATCCCCAAGGCGGAAGTCATCAAGGATCTCTGCACCGGCTGCGAGTTCTGCGTCGATATCTGTCCCTTCGAATGCATCAGCATGGTCGAGCCGAACGACGAGACCGTCGCGAATCACTACAAGCTGGCGTACGTCGACCAGAAGAAGTGCGTGGCCTGCCGCCTCTGTGAATCCGTCTGTGACAAGGACGCGATCGTGGTGCCGCTGGCCCCGACGCAGCTCAAAGGCTATCTGCCCGACTTTGTCGTGACTGGAACAGGGCGCTGAGTCTTCCTGATCGTTGCGTCGGGTTGCCATTCACCGCGGGATCTGAAGGACTTTTCATTCTGAAATCGGTCACGTCGGTATGCGAAGCGATGATCCCGATTGTCATCCCGAGCATGCGTGGGCGTGCGGGAGGGGCGAGGGACCTCTCGCGATGGTACATAGCTGCCTCGAGAAGGTCAGGGAATCGACTCGTTCGTAACGAATCGACAATGTACTATCGCCGGAGTTCCCTCGCCCCTCCCGCCCGCCCTACCGAGCTCGGGATGACAAGTCGTCACATCTTCGCGCAGACGACAGGCAGGAGATCCCTCTGACGTGACGACGACACCGCCTCAGCCGGATGTGCCCCGCGAGTCGACGCGCACGATTCTGTTTCAGTTCGTGCTCTTTCCCCTCGGAGTTGTCGTTGTCGGTGTTGCGATCTTTCTCCTGTTCGGGATGCTCGCCTCCGAGGAGCACTCGAACCGCGAATACCTGCAGGACATCAGCCAGGGGAGCAGGCAGCGGCGATGGCAGGCTGCCTACCAGCTCTCACAGAGCATCGATCGGGGAGAGGCGCAGAAAGATCCTCAGCTCGCCGGTGAAGTGGCCCGCCTCTATGAGGGAGCGAAGGACGACGACCCGCAGGTCCGGCGCTATCTCGCATCGGTTCTTGGAAAGCTCGAGCACCGTCCTTCCGTGCCGCTGCTGATCGAAGGGCTCGAGGACGACGATCCGGAAACGAGGATCTACACGCTCCTGGCCCTCGGTCAGATCGGCGACACCCGCGCGCTCGAGCCGGTGACGGCGTACGCGAAGCACGATGACGCTGGTTTGAGGAAGACTGCCGTCTACGTTCTCGGCGAGCTGGGCGATCAGCGGGCAAGGCCGACCCTGACGGCGGCTCTCGCAGACGAAGCGACCGATGTGCGGTGGAATGCTGCCATCGCTCTCTCTCGGTTCAACGATCCGGCGGCCGTCCCCGTGCTGGGTGAGATGCTCGAGCGGCGCAATCTCGAGGGCGTTAGCGGAATGACGGAAGCGCAGAAAGAAGAAGCGATGATCGTCGCGATGGCGCCCTATCTGCGGCTGGCTGGGGACGCTGCAAGGCCAGTTCTCGAGTCTCTCGCGAAAGCCGATCCGAATGTTCGGGTGCAGGCCGCCGCGCGGGAGGCTCTGTCCGGAACGTGATTACATGATGCTCTTTGGTGTTATCATGATGTCATGATCAGGACGCAGATTCAGCTCACAGAGGAACAGGCCGTGGCTCTCAAGAAGCTGGCGGCAGCTGAAAACCGATCGATGGCGGACCTGATACGGGAGAGCGTCGAAACCTACATGGCTTCCGGGCCGCCCGAAGAAGCCGGGCCGGCTCGGGAGGAAGCTCTCGAGTTGATCGGCAGGTACCGCTCGGGAATGGCAGACCTGGCAAAGGAACACGATCGGTATCTCTCCGAAGACCTTGCGAGATGACCTGCTTCGTGGACACGTCCGCGATGCTCGCGGTGATCGACGCCTCTGACGCGTTGCACGCTCGCGCGGCCGAGGGATGGACCCGCCTGATCGAGTCAGGTGTACCGCTGGTGAGCTCGAGCTGCGTTCTCGTGGAGTTGATTGCCCTGGCGCAGAGCCGTCTCGGAATGGGAGCGGTTCGCGACATCGACAGAATTGTCGTTCCACTGCTGCAGGTCGTCTGGGTCGATGAGCAGCTTCACCAGCGTGGCATGGCCGCCCTGCTGACGGCCGGGCGGAGGAAGCTGAGCTACGTCGACTGCGTGAGCTTCGAGATCATGCGACAGCACCGCATCCAGGAGTGTTTCGCATTCGACAACCACTTCACGGAGCAGGGATTTCGGAACGTTTGAGGACTCGCAATCCGGCATCACTTCAATCGCCTTGACACTGTTGCATGAATGTCCGATAGTAACCGCACTCCGAGATTCCAAGATCATAGGTCGGGATGGCGAACGACACGACACCATATCAAGTGCCTCCAAAAATTCCGCTCGCCGGTAGCGCAGCGGCAGACATCAGGGAGCAGGGTGAGGTCTCTCGCCGAGGCTTTTTCGGCTGGGTGACTCTCGCGTGGCTCGCGCTCGCTGCCGCCCTCGGAGGTCTGGGCAGCATCTTCGGCCGCTTCATGTTCCCGAACGTTCTCTTCGAGCCGATCTCCACATTCAAGGCGGGCCTGCCGGGTGACTACACCGTGGGCGAGGTCGACGAGCGATGGAAAGAGAAGTACGGTATCTGGATCGTGCGCAGCCCCGAGCAGATGTACGCTCTGATCTCAGTCTGCACGCATCTTGGGTGCACTCCCAACTGGCTCCCTTCTCAGAACAAATTCAAGTGTCCTTGCCACGGAAGTGGTTTTTACAACACCGGAATGAATTTCGAAGGACCTGCCCCCCGGCCACTCGAGCGGGCGCGAATCTTCATCGACCCCGCGGACGGGCAGGTAGTGATCGACAAGTCCAGGCAGTTCCTTCAGGAACGGGGCGAATGGTCCGATCCTGAGTCGTACCTGACAGTCTGAAAAGCAGTTGTAAGTTGTGAGTTCTGAGTTGTGAGTGGAGCCGCTCCGGAGTGCTGGGTCATGAGGCGGTCCACTCAGAACTCACAACTCACAACTCAGAACTTTCAAAAAGGGAGTCATGTCCAAACTGAAGCAGCTCCAGGATGGCATCGTCAACTCGCAGATCTGGAAGTCGATCTTCCGGGTCGGAGTTCCGAACACGAACCGCAAGCGTGTGCTGGCGGTGCTGGGATCGCTGTTCCTTCACCTCCACCCTGTGAAGGTCCGCCGCTCCGGTGTGAGAATGAGTTACACCTGGTGCATGGGTGGGACGGCTTTCTTCCTGTTTCTCGTGGAGACGGTCACCGGACTTCTTCTGATGTTCTATTACCGCCCCACGATTGAATACGCATTCGTCGACATCATCGATCTTCGGGAACAGGCTCCTTTCGGAATCATGCGTGAGATGCACCGCTGGGGAGCTCACGCGATGGTCATCGCGGTGTGGCTCCACATGTTCCGCGTGTTCATGACCGGCTCCTACAAGCCGCCCCGCGAGTTCAACTGGAACGTCGGCGTCATTCTGCTCGTGCTCACGTTGCTTCTGTCGTTTACCGGCTACCTCCTTCCGTGGGATCAGCTGGCGATCTGGGCGATCACCGTCGGGGCGAACATGGCGCGCGCCACTCCCGGCGCAGGGCAGGAGGGGCCGTTATCCGGCCTCATGAAACTTGGCGAGATCCGGCTCATTCATTCCGGAGACGACGCGCGGTTCGCGTTGCTCGGCGGCCGTTTCGTCGGAGCTTCGACGCTGCTCCGCTTCTACGTGCTCCACTGTGTTGCGATCCCACTGGCGGCGGGGTTTCTCATGGCGATTCACTTCTGGCGCGTCCGAAAGGACGGCGGCATTTCCGGTCCTCTGTAGCATGCGCGAACTGAAAGGCTGAGGCGAAGAGCATGGGAGCGATCAAGAATCTGATCAACGTCCTTTCCGGGGCCGCGGTCTCGTTCATGCTTCTGTCGTTCGTGTTCCTGTTCGTGATGTATTTCAACCTGCTCGACGGAAAGCTTAAGTCAAAGGCAGGGCGGGCATTCCTCGGCATCGGCATCGTCTTTACGGCTGCCGGGTTGTTCTACGGGCCGCTGCTTGCCCTCGGGCTTTCCTACCTCGCATCGATGTTCATGCTCGCGCACCTCGGGCCGCGTCTTTGGGACAAGAAGGTGGGACTGATGCTTCTGGGCGTTTCGAGCTTCGGATTCATGCTCGCGATGTTCGATTCGGAGTTTTTCAAGATCGCAGCGAAGCCGGACAACGTTCCCATCGCCGCGATGATCTTCCTTCTCGGCTTCTTTACCTGGCTGGCGCTCCGCAAGGCCTATCTCAACGATCAGCAGATCCTGGCCGGCGGCGTACCGTGGGAAAAGACCGAGTCGGACGAGAAGCTGTTCACCTGGCCCGATCTGGTCTACACAGAGCTGCTCTGCATGATTCTTCTCACGGTGCTGATGATCGTCTGGTCGATTGCGCTGCCGGCACCGCTCGAAGAAGCGGCGAACCCGACGAGCTCACCAAACCCGGCAAAGGCACCGTGGTACTTCCTCGGTCTCCAGGAGATGCTCGTCTACTTCGATCCGTGGCTGGCAGGCGTCGTTCTGCCGACGCTCATCATCGTCGGCCTCATGGCGATCCCTTATATCGATACCAACCCGAGGGGTTCAGGTTACTACTCGTTCCGTGAGCGGAAGTGGGAGCTCGGGATCTTTCTCTATGGGTTCCTCGTTCTCTGGTCGTTCCTGATCATCACGGGAACGTTCCTGCGCGCCGAGCAGGATCTCGAGTGCTGGGAGGGCCGGCATTACGCTGCTGACCAGAACTACAGGTTCGCGAAGGCGACGCTCGACGCGATGCGTTATGACGCGGAGCTCGCCGCTCAGCAGAAGCGCCGCGGCTGGGAGAATCAGCAGCGCGCTTATCTCGAGCAGGCGAGCAGAGTGGAAGAGCTGAATCTGACGCTCCAGCAGGTCACCCGCGACCGCGACGCCGCACTCCAGCGGATGGAGCGGTGGCGGAAAGCGATCGCGGAGATCGAAAGCCAGCGAGCGGACAAGAATGCGAGCATCGAGCGCCTCAGGACTCAGCTGGCAACGGTGGAAGCGAATCCTGCGTTCATGCTCCTCAACGCGCCGCTGCTGGATTTCATCAGCCCGACGCTCAAGATCGATCAGATCATTCTGAACGACCTCTTCATCGATCTCAATTACATGCACGCGCCGCGCGTGGACCGCTGCACAACCTGCCACCGCGCGATCGACCGGCCGGGATTCGAATCGAAGGAAGAAGCCGCGCGCCTTCAGGCGGAGCTCGAAGGCCAGCTGGAGAATTTTCTAGTTCCGGCCGAAAGGATCGAGGACACCAGGGCGCGCGTCGCGCAACTCGCAACCGTCGCGAACGCGCGGCGCAACCTCAAGAACC
>JBGSYJ010000474.1:0-4001 GCA_041750915.1 Thermoanaerobaculia bacterium
CTCGCCGGCCGGCCAATCACCGAGCATCACGCGCTGGCCCTTGCATCCATTGCAGTGCCCGGCGCTGTAGTGTGTCTCCTGTCGGCGCTCAACTTTCACGGAATCGGCACTCAGGCCCCGCACGAGGTTTGGCTCGCGATCGACCGACGGTCGCGGCTGCCGGCAGTCTCCTACCCTCCGCTGCGCATCGCCCGATTCAGTGGACGAGCCTTTCGCGAAGGCATCGAGCTTCATGAACTTGAGGGCCAGCGGGTCCGAATTTACAACATTCCGAAGACGCTCGCAGATCTCTTCAAATACCGCGGAAAGATCGGGCTCGACGTGGCGATGGAAGCACTTCGCGAAGTGTGGCGCGAGCGACGCACGACGATGGACGAGATCGACCGCTACGCGCGCATCTGCCGCGTCGAGCGCGTGATGCGTCCCTACCTGGAGTCGCTCGTCGCATGAAACCGCCTTCGGGACTCGAGCGCTCGGTTCAGGACCGGCTCGTGCGCCATGCAAAGCTTCAGGGCGTCGATCCGAATCTCATTCTCACTCGATACGCGTCAGAACGCTTTCTCTATCGGCTGTCGCGATCGCGGCACGCAGATAGATTCATTCTCAAGGGGGCCATGCTTCTCATCGCGTGGCTGGGCGACATGATTCGTCCTACCCCGTGGTCCTGACTCGAATCACTTCTCGAGTACACCTGTCGGAGCAGTTGTCAGGGATGCAGCAGAGGGGGAAAGCCCTACCATGTGGCAGGGCCCTCCGAGGCCCTGCCTCTGCAGAATAGTAAAGATGTACGACACCTGGAGTATTCATCCCGCCATCGTAGCGGCGGATTCCGATCCGCCGTGCCGAGGATCTTCTGGATCTGCGCGTTCTGGAGCGACGATCGGGGATGATGCCCCAACTGTCCCACCTCTACACACCCTGGAACACGGGACATCGGAATCGGAATGTCCCGCTACGCTCCCGCCGGACTCGCACAACCAATCTAATCAACGAAAGCGCCGCGTCAGGGGCGCCAGACGACGCGTATCAGACACTGAGGCAGGTCAGTCTTCATCGCGTTTGGAATCCGTCGGGCGCGACCGATCGAGATCACAATTTGTGATGTCAACATCCTTGCGTGTGAGAAGGACCGAGCCGGTCTCCTGTTCAGAATGTGCTTCGAGGGCGGCGGCAAGCAATCCTGAATGCGCCGCGCCATCGGCTCTAGAACCGGTCATCAAGGCTATGAGGGTCCCGCGCCTGATGGAAAACCGCGATCACGACCAGGCGCTCCGCTTCCCTTTCGTAGAACAAGGCATAGGGAAAGCCGCGAAGCAGAATCCGCCGGATTCGTCCGTGTGCGACGGGGTAAGCCTCAGGATTCTCTCGGATCGAGACGATGGCGGCGTTGATCGACTCCATGAACGATGCTGCCAGCGAGGGATCCACACTTCGATACCACCTGCGCGATTCATCGATGTCGAATCGGGCATGCGGCCGAACGATGACTCGGATCACTTCTCGAGGAGTGCGTCGCGCACCGACTCCCAGGCTTCGCCCGCATCGGGGTCCTTCTCGTAGAGGGCAATGCGGCGGTCGAGCTCTTCACGCTGCTGAGGCGTAACGGGCACCTGTTCCGGTTGCAGGCTATCCCACAGCTCGCCGATCAACTCCAACCGCTCGTCCGCGGAGAGCTTCTCGATTACGTCAGAAGAGATTCTGCCCACAATTCAATCTTATAGAACCGCTGTTAAGGATGCCACCCCAACAGCCCCCACTGTCCAGCATACGCTCTGCACCGCCATCTCCCCCTCTCCCGAGGGAGAGGGGTGGCGAGCGCCAGCGAGCCGGGGTGAGGGCCCGCTACAATAAGACCATGCTCGCCCGCACCCCTCGCGCCCGAGAACTGCGCCGAACCCAGACCTCATACGAAGCCCTCCTCTGGCAGCTTCTCCGTAACCGCCGCTTCCTCAACCTGAAGTTTCGCCGGCAGCGTCCCTTCGGCCGCTACTACCTCGATTTCTTCTGCGAAGAACTGAATCTCGTCATCGAACTCGACGGAGTACAACACCTCGACGAAAGGAACGTTGCGCACGACACCGAACGAACGAAATTCCTCGAGTCACGCGGACTGACGGTACTGCGAATCGGCAACGAAGAGCTGGACGATCTCAATCAAGCTACGATCCGGATCGACAGAGCGATCAGAGAGATCCAGTCCCGCAAAACCACCTGAGCCCTCACCCCGGCTCGCTGGCGCTCGCCACCCCTCTCCCTCGGGAGAGGGGAGAGCCAAGACCCTCAGCGCGCCAGAAACGAATGCGCTGCTTCAAGGCCCCGGACAGTTTGCGCACCGATGCGATCTTGGCTAACCTTGCTCTCATGAGCATTCCGGTCAACTTGCCTGAGGAATTGGTGGCACAGATCGACGAGATCAACGCCGACCGCGCGTCGTTCATAGAAGAAGCCGTTCGGCGCCTGGTACGCGACTCTCGTGGCACAGGCAGAGACGAAGTGGATCGCATCAATGCGCTCGCTGACGAACTGAATCGCGAAGCAGAGGACGTCCTCGAGTATCAGGATTGACCGGCTACGTCGGCAGTATTTCACTGGAAGCAGCGTCGCGCTCAACCTCTCGACATCACAATTTGTGATATCAAGAAGGCCTCACCCTTTCGCATTTCACTCATTGGACCAGCATGACAACCGTTGCCACACTGCGTCACTCTTCCCCTCTCCCCGCGGGACAGGGGTCAGGGGTGAGGGAAACTCCGTTGCCGTTGCCGTTGCCGTTGCCGTTGCCGTTGCCGAACCTCCGCGCTAAAGTCACGCCCAGACGGTACCCGGCGGGAAATCGATGATTCGAGAATCCAACCGCTGAAAGCACGAAACCGCATGTGGCAGGGCCCTCCGAGGCCCTGCCTCTTCCGAAAAGTAAAGAGCCACGACACCTGGAGCATTCATCCCGTGTCATCGCTCCAGGTGACGTACATATCTACTCCCCGCAAAAGGCAGGGCCTCGGAGGGCCCTGCCACATTCGGCACTACTCCGCTCAATTCGCCCCACCCAACCCGTGCCACCGCCCGCACCTTCTGCAGAACTCCGCTGCCTCCACATTGCTCACGTTGTGATCCACCGGCTGCACAGTCTGCAGATACGCAAACACCGCGTGCAGATCCTCATCCGTCATGTTCCGGAAAAAGATCCACGGCATCGCAGAGCTCAGACGCCGGACGCCGGCCACATGTCCCGTGCGCATCGTCTGTACGAACACATGCTCGGAGTAGAACGGGATACCCGAGGACGACTGCGTGATATTCGCCGAAGCGACGATGGGTGCGCCGTCGACCGAGAGGCGGGGCGTGTCCGTGAACGCGGGATCGGGCGAGACCTCATTGCCGAAACCCTTCGTGACATAGAAGCGCCGGCCACCTTGTGTGAAATCGTTGTCATTTATAAATTAATGTATACACTTTCACACATGGCACAGCTGTCAGCCCGTGAACGCATCCTCCGCCTCGCCCGCCGTCGCGCCTTCTTCACAGTCGCCGACTCGGCCCGAGCTCATGTTCACAGCCAGGAGCTCACGAGGCTCGTCCGGGAGGGTGTGCTCGAGCGCGTTGCGCGGGGAACCTATCGCCTCGCCGGCCGGCCGATCACCGAGCATCACGCGCTGGCCCTTGCATCCATTGCAGTGCCCGGCTCTGTAGTGTGTCTCCTGTCGGCGCTCAACTTTCACGGAATCGGCACTCAGGCCCCGCACGAGGTTTGGCTCGCGGTCGACCGACGATCGCGGCTGCCGGCAGTCTCCTACCCTCCGCTACGTATCGCCCGATTCAGTGGACAAGCCTTTCGCGAAGGCATTGAGCAACACGAGCTCGAGGGCCAGCGTGTGCGCATCTACAACGTTCCGAAGACGCTCGCAGATCTCTTCAAATACCGGGGAAAGATCGGGCTCGACGTGGCGATGGAAGCACTTCGCGAAGTGTGGCGCGAGCGACGCACGACGATGGACGAGATC
>JBGSYJ010000475.1:0-6268 GCA_041750915.1 Thermoanaerobaculia bacterium
TCCGAAGTTCGACGCGGTTCCGAGGGACGGCGCCGTCTGCGCGAGAGCCGGCATGCTGATGAGAATCGCCGTCACGACCGCACCGAGAATCAGCAGCCTGAAGAGGGCAGAGGGCGATGACACCGGGAGCGCTTGTCCGGCGAGTCGGTCATATGCGCGAGTCAGAGGTCTGTTACGAGATTCAAACTGAGTGTTCATGAGTTCTCCCGGAATTTGTCTGCAAGAGTGTCTGGACGTAAAAAGACTGCACGGCTTTCGTGATCAAACAGGGCTGGCAGTCTGTGCGTAGGGCTGGATCGCGGACGTCATGAGTGCTCCGACGAGGTTGCTGCCGGACGGGGGAGCTCTACCGTGAACGTCGTGCCGCCTCCCTCTTCCGATACCGACATCCTGCCGCCATGCATCTCGGTGATCTGTCGCGATATGAACAGGCCCAGTCCGTGTCCGGGGATTGCATTTCCCATTCCTTCTGCCGCGCGGACACTCGCGCTCCTGGAAAAAGGCTGGAACATCTGAGGCATCTCGTCGGAGTGGATGGTGCCGCCATCGTTCCACACGGAAAGAATGAGGCGGGAGTCACTGCCGCTGAGGCCTACACGGATCGCTGTCTCGACTGGTGAGTATTTATTCGCATTCGAGAGCAGATTCTCGAGCACCTGTGCGAGGCGCAGAGCGTCGCCCAGAATGCAAGGAGACTTCTCAGTGACGTGGACGTCGATTCTGCGACGGGAAGGCTTCGAGTAACGACTCGCCACTTCCCATACGAGCTTCTCCAGATCAACCTGCTCCATCTGGACCGAGAACTTGCCTGCGCTCACTTGCGCCAGGTCGAGAAGGTCTTCGACGAGCCGAAGAACACGCTCAGTCTCGTGGCTGACTGTCTCGACGCTCTCGAGAGCCATGGCGTCATCGTGCTCCATGATCGCCTCCCGGGCAAGGAACGAGTATCCGTCCAGCAACGTGAGCGCGTTCTTGATCTCGTGAGTCACGAGAGCAACGAACTCGTCAGTTCTGCTGCTGTCACTTGTGTCGTTCATCCGCCCCTCTCGATAACGACATCCGCCCGGCCGATGCCGGGATCAAACAGTTGCTGGTGGACAGGGGGCTTCAGGGATCCCGTTCGCGGGACTCCTCAGTCCTCGTTTGAACTGCAACATACCGGCAGCCGAGTCCGAAATCTGTTCAAAAGAGAACACTTTCGCCAGGACTCCCCGGAAGCTACTTCAGCGTGTAGAGGAAGGCCGAGATATCGTGTGCATCCTGCTCGCTCATGTTCAGATCTGGCATGAGGGTCCGTGGATTCACGCTTTTCGGATCGAGAATCCAACGCACCATGTTCCCCGAGTCGTTGGGCAGGCCGCCTTCGAGCTTCGGGCGACTGGCGATCCCGGCCAGCGAGGGCCCCATCAAGCCGCGGGCATTCCCGATTCCGGGAATCACGTGGCAGGCGCCGCATCCGTACTTTGACACGAGTGCCCGGCCTCGCGCGGCATCAGCCGGACCGAGTGGAACCGCGGCTGTTTCCGCCTGCTGCTGGCATCCTGCCAAAACAAGGGTGAGTGCGATGAGGAGAGCGCGGCAGTTGGACATGGATGCATTCTTTATCATGAAAGTGATGTCATTCGATGTTGGGATCCGGTCGTTTCGCAGATCGCGTTGAACGTTCTCGTGCCGGCACGGCGCGCGTGCTGAGGCCACTGTTCTCGCAGCTCGCGGTACTATCGCGCCCATGGGCCGGCTCTCGCAGGAAGATCAACTTGGGCCGTACCGGATCATCGGTCCGCTCGGCAAGGGTGGAATGGGCGAGGCCTACCGGGCGCATGATCCGCGGCTCGGCCGTGACGTGGCGATCAAGGTCATGTCCGAGAACCTCACTGCGAACGAGCCGTCGCGGCTCCGTTTCGAGCGCGAAGCGAAAGCGGTTGCTGCGCTCTCACATCCGAACATCGTCTCGATCTTCGACATCGGCGTTGAGAGTGGCAGCGCGTTTCTCGTCTCCGAACTGCTCGAAGGCCGTACGCTGCGCGATGAGCTGGCCGGCGGTAATCTGCCGATTGAGAAAGTCCTCGAATGGGGCTCCGCAATCGCAGACGGCATCGCGGCGGCGCACCTCCGCGGAATCGTGCACCGCGACCTCAAACCTGAAAACATCTTCATCACGTCCGCGGGGCGGGTGAAGATCCTCGACTTCGGGCTTGCGCAGATTCACGCTGCGGCGGGCGACTCCGCGAAAGGACCGTCGGAGGTAGCGACCGCCGTCCTCATCACCCAGCAGGGCACGATCCTCGGCACGGTCGGCTATTTGTCGCCCGAACAGATCTGCTGTGAAGACGTTGGACCGCCGAGCGACATCTTTGCCCTCGGATGCGTGCTCTACGAGATGGCGACGGGACAATCGCCATTCCTCCGTCCTACTTCAACCGAGACGCTGGTTGCGGTGCTTCACGCAACGCCAAAACCTCCTTCTGAAGCAACTCCGGGAGTGCCGCGTGAGCTCGACATGATCATCGATCGATGCCTTAGGAAGGACCCGGCGGAACGCCACAGCTCCGCGGCCGACCTTGCATCCGCTCTGCGAACGGGTAGCGGGCCGGTGGCTCCGGCCTCGAGTGCTACGACGACGACTGCGCCGGCCTCGTCGAGGAAACTCTCACGGGCATCGATGATTGCAATTGTGGCTGCCATCGTGATTCTTGGCGGCAGCCTCCTCGTCTGGGATGTCGGGAATCGGTCCGACTCGCCTGAAACAAATACGGTGCGAGTCACGGGCGCTCCGATAACTCTCGCGATCCCGGTGTTCGTGCAGGTCCGGGGGGGCGCGACGGAATACTCAGCCGCTGCGGTTCAGG
Organism: Thermoanaerobaculia bacterium; assembly: GCA_041750915.1. Lineage (GTDB taxonomy): Bacteria > Acidobacteriota > Thermoanaerobaculia > Gp7-AA8 > Gp7-AA8 > JBGSYJ01. The sequence continues at coordinate 2,850 of JBGSYJ010000475.1, forward strand.
GTGAGATCGTGCGATGGCTCTCGCGCAGCCCGCGCATCCGGATCGTCGCCGACAACACCGTCCGCGAGTTGATGAAGGGTGTTCCCGACTCGGAAATGGCGAAGAAGCTCGGCATCGATTACTTCATCATCGGTAGAGTCGCGGACGACGATGCAATCCACACCACGATCGAAGTGAGGCGGCAGTCGGGCGAGTCGACACGTGTCGAGGTGATGGCGGCTGATCTTCCTGCCGCGGGACGTCTGACAGCCGAGCGAATCATACGGGAGCTCGGTCTGCCGGATCTGGCCGCGCAGGAAGAGCCAACGGAAGCCGATCCGAAGGCGACGCGGCTGTACTACGAAGGTCGACATTTCTGGAACAAGAGGGATGCGGAGGGGCTCCAGAAGGCCATTGAGCTCTTTCATCAGGCGATCGATGTCGACCCGCAATTCGCGCTCGCGTACGTGGGTCTGGCCGAGGCGTACTCGGTGCTGAATAATGCGGCCTCGCTTCCGACAAGCGAAACATTCCCCCGCGCGCGCGCGGCGGCCAGGCGAGCGCTCGAGATCGACGAGTCGCTCGCCGAGGCGCATGTATCGCTGGCGTACGTGATGGAGAAATACGACCGCGACTGGGCAGAAGCCGAAAAGGAGTACCAGCGCGCCATAGCGCTTCGACCGGACTATGCAACGGCGCATCAGTGGTACGCGGAACTGCTGACCTCCCGAGGAAGAAAAAAAGAGGCGAGTGCCGCAATGCAGCGGGCGCGCGAGCTCGATCCCCTCTCGCCGATCATCGCGGCGTCGGATATCTGGCTGGAGCTGATGTTTCGCGACTATGACGCCGCGGTGCGAAGCGGTCGATCGGCCATCGCCGCATTTCCCGACTTCCCGATCTCTCATTCGTACACGGCGCGGGCTCTGGTCGAAAAAGGTTCAAACGACGAGGCGATCGCAATGCACCGGAGAGCGGTCTCGTTGCGCCCGTCAAGAGTTCTCGAGCTGTGGCTTGCGGAGGCTCTTGCGCGCGACGGAGCGCGTGCCGAATCGCTCGAGATCTTGCGCCGGATCGAGACGAGCGGCGACTACGTGAATCCGTACTATCTGGCGTTTCCGTACATCGCGATGGGCGATCACGAGCGGGCGCTCACTCTTCTCGAAGAGGCGGTGGAAACGTCCGTCGAACAGCTCGCATGGTTCGACCTCGATCCGAGTCTCGATCCACTGCGAACCTCGCCGCGGTTTCAGTCGCTGTCGAAGCGGCTCGAAGTGCCGCGCGAGGTGAAGTGATCGCCGCGAGACTGGGTTTTTTGTCGTGCTCTCCCTCTCCCCGCGAAGTCGGGGAGAGAGTGGCGCGCGGCATTCGCGCAGATGGCGAGAACTTGCGAGATCGTCGCGCGCCGGGAGAGGAGCTTTTAGGGCTTGCCGCTGCTTGTGCCTGTTGGCTGCATTCGAGTTGCCTGCTCGGCCCCTCACCCCTGACCCCTCTCCCCGTTCACACGGGGAGAGGGGAATCTGCGCTGCGCTTACCACCGGCTACCCTCTGCAGCGCCTCCGGCGCGATGAAAGCACTCGATCTCCGTAGCTCTGTCCGCGTTGCGTGCCATGATTTAATGTCGGTTTCCAGTTACTCGATTACAGATTGTTGAAGAGTGCGAGGCAGCGGAATGACACTGGAACAAATGTTCAGTCTCTGCAGTGCGTTCGCCGCGATCGGTTGGCTGCTGCTGATTTTCCTTCCTCGCTGGCGCGTCACCGGGCGCCTCGTGATCAGCGGCTTCTGGTCGCTCGCGCTCTCTCTGGTCTACCTCGTTCTCGTCGCGCGATGGATGCCCGGCGCGGACGGTGGGTTTGGTTCGCTCGCGGAAGTTCGCGCATTGTTCGGAGTCGAAGCGCTCCTGCTCGCGGGATGGGTTCACTATCTGGCGTTTGATCTGTTTGTCGGAGCGATTGAGATGAAGCAGGCGAAGGAGGCAGGGATCCCGCACCTTCTGATGGTTCCTATACTCCTGCTGACTTTCCTGCTGGGACCGGTGGGCCTCGTCGTATTCTTCGTCGTGAAATCGGCACGGCTTCGAAAGGTTGCCGAGGTGACGGGATGATCGGGAGTCTCGTGAGGGAATCGCTGCGGCGCAACAGACTTCTGGCGGGCCTCGGCTTCGCACATCTCGCACTGTTTGTCGTGTTGATTCCCGCGGCCCTTCTCGATCCGATGGAAATTCTCGGAATCAGCCGCTGGATCAAGCCGATGAAGTTCGCGATCTCGATCGCGATTTTTCTCGTGACGATGGCATGGCTGCTGTCTTATCTCGAGCGCAGCCGGCGGGTGGTCGCCTGGGTGTCGGGAACGATCGCCGTGGCGATGGCGGGCGAGATGGCGTTGATTCTCATGCAGGCCGCGCGCGGAGTGCGTTCTCATTTCAACAACGATTCGGTGTTCGACGGCACAGTGTTCACCGTGATGGGAGCTTTGATCCTGATCAACACCGTGGCGGCGGGTATAGCGTGGCTTCTTTTTCTCGGCCGCAGCGCGTCCATCGACGGCGCGCAGCTGTCTGGAGTGCGGCTCGGTCTGGTCATCTTCGTCTTCGCGAGCCTCATTGGCGGACTGATGGTGCGGCAGGGATCGCACGGCGTCGGTGTTCATGACGGCCAGCCCGGATTGCCGTTCGTCAACTGGAGCACCAACGGGGGCGATCTTCGCGTCGCGCATTTTTTCGGGATGCACGCCCTTCAGGCGCTTCCGATCTTCGGTTGGTTTCTCGACCGGAAAAGAATCGCTCGAGGACGGTTGTTGATCCAGCTGACGGCTGCTGCGTTCGCGCTTTTGACGACCCTGCTTCTCTTCCAGGCGCTTGCTGGAACGCCGCTGCTCAGAGCGTCCGGACCGATGACCCTGTTGTTCATCCGATGATTCCGTCAATCGTAATTCGATGGGCGACCCTGGCGGATACCGAAGCCCTCGTTCCGCTCATCGGGGAGCTCGGCTATCCGGTGGAGGAGGACGTGCTCCGGGGCAACCTCCAGCGGCTTGCGGATGGACCGGCCGATCGGGTGTGGATCGCCGAAGTGGAGGGCGAATTGCAGGGCTGGTCAGTGTTCATCTGACACCACTTTTTCACGCCGCGGGTCTCGTCGGGAGGCTGACGTCGCTCGTGGTGCACAGCTCTCGGCGCAGGCAGGGGATCGGGCAGTCGCTCATTGCCGCCGCCGAGAAATTCTGCTGGTCGGCTGGATGTCATCGCATCGAGCTGACGAGCGGCGATCATCGTCCGGCCGCGCACCGCTTCTACGAGCAGCTCGGATACCGGTTGGAGTCGCGCGTCTTCCGCAAACACCGCAGCTGACTTGACACATTCGATAGGATGCTCGCGTGGACTTCATGCGCGCACTGCGGTGGATGGCGATCATCGAGGGCATCTCGACGCTCGTCCTTTT
>JBGSYJ010000476.1:0-5293 GCA_041750915.1 Thermoanaerobaculia bacterium
GGATCTGGGAGGGGGCCTTTCAGAGGGAGCCACCGCCCAGATCCCTCGCTCGACGCTCGGGATGACACAGCCTGTTGATTTTTACAGCCTCTCAGGATGACACGCGTTCGCGCCGCTCAATCTCAACGGCCACGTTCCGGAGGGAGGACCATGATCGAAGAAATCAGACAAGTCGAAGAGGAATTCGCAGCCGCGATCGGTGCCGCTGGCTCCCATGCCGATCTCGAAGAGCTGCGAGTTCGCTATTTCGGACGTAAGGGCGGACTGATTCCTTCACTCTTCGGAAAGCTCAAGTCGGTTCCCCCGGAGCGGAAGAAGGAAGTGGGCGATGCGCTCAACCGTCTTCGCGACAGGATTACGGCGGATCTCGAGCAGAGGCTCGAGCGGGCCGCACTGGAAGAAGCCTCGAGGAAGGAAGCCCGCCAGTCGGTGGATGTCAGCCTGCCTGGGCGGCGCCCCGCCTACGGCCACTACCATCCCATCACGATCGTCCGTCGCGAGATGGAGAGAATCTTCGCCGAGATGGGTTACTCGGTTGAATCGGGCCCTGAGGTCGAGACGGACTGGTACAACTTCGAAGCGCTGAACTTCACTCCGGACCATCCTGCAAGGGACAGTCAGGACACGTTCTTTCTCGAGAACGGGCTGCTTCTTCGCACTCACACTTCCAACGTGCAGATCCGTGCGATGGAGCGACTCGAGCCGCCGATGAAGGTTCTCGCACCCGGCCGGGTATTCCGCCGCGACGAGATCACCATGCGTCGCTCGCCGATGTTCCACCAGGTTGAGGGTTTTCTGATCGATCGCGGAATCCACTTTGGTCATCTGCGGGGAACCCTCGAGCATTTTCTCCATCAGATCTTCACGCCAGACACGAAAGTCCGGTTCCGGCCGAGCTACTTCCCGTTCACCGAGCCGTCGGCCGAGGTCGACATCTCATGTGTGTTCTGCAGTGGAAAGGGCTGCGGTACCTGCTCACAAACCGGGTGGATGGAAATCCTCGGATGCGGGATGGTGCATCCGAATGTGCTTCGCAACGTGAACATCGATCCCGACGAATGGAGCGGCTTTGCATTCGGTATGGGCATCGACCGGGTGGCGATGTTGAAGTTCGGCGTGCCGAACATCCGGACGCTGTTTGAGAATGATCTGCGGGTGCTTGAGCAGTTTTGAAGGAAAAGATGAAAGATGAAAGATGAAAGATGAAGCCCCCCACCCTCCGGGTCGGGCGGTGGCTTCATCTTTCATCTTTCATCCTTCATCTTTTCCTCCACTCCTCCATCTCGCGGCGTTCACGTTTGGTGGGACGGCCTGCGCCACGTTCCCTCGTTGCGATGCGGGGAGGGGCGGCTGGCCGCGGCGGTGACTCATCGCGGTACATCGTCCGCGCGATCTCCTTCGAAATCGTGTGCTCGGGGAGTCCAATGACGATGAGGCGCCGCGTGTGATCGGTCGTGATCTCGACCGTGTCTCCTTCACGAATGGGCGAGGAGGCTTTTGCGCGGGTTCCGTTCAGCTTCACGTGCCCTCCCTTGCAGGCTTCGGTCGCATCCGAGCGATGCTTGAAGACGCAGACGAGCTTGAGCCAGTGATCGAGGCGGTGCCTTTCCATCAGATTCCGGAATCCATAACATGCAAGTTTAAAAGAATCAATAGCTTCCCGTGTTGCCATCCGCAGAAATGGCCCTTATAATCCGACCAGTTCAGGAGGCCGAATGATCAAGGCAGACATCGTCAACAGAGTCGCTGAGGGAGCCGACGTCTCCCGCGTGAAAGCTGCGCAGGCCGTGGATACGATCATCGAAGGCCTCAGAAGTGCTCTGGCAAACGGCCAGCGGATTGAGCTCCGCGGTTTCGGGGTCTTCCAGGTGAAGCAGCGGAAGAAAGGAATCGGCCGCAACCCGAAGACCGGCGTCGAAGTGAAGATCCCGCCCGGCAACACAATCCGCTTCAAGCCGGGAAAAGAGCTGCGGAATCTGGTTTGAGTGATAGTAGACAGTACACAGTAGACAGAAGACAGTAGCCCGCCCGACCCCTTCTGTTTACTCAATTCAAGGCGGGTGTGCTACCGCGCGCGAGGGCGAGATGAGAGCGGACTACACGGTAGCCCGCCGGCCCTGCTGTTTCTCCATCCAGCATCAGCGAGTAGACAGTAGCCCCGCCTTGTGGCCAGGGCCAGACAGTAGAAGCTCGCGAGAACCTACTGTCTCCTGTCTACTGTGTACTGTCTACTCCCCTACACATTCACGAACTTCCGATAATCCACATTCAGAATCAGCCCGATCGCGATGAAAAACATCATCGTCGATGAGCCGCCGTACGAGATGAGCGGAAGGGGAATTCCGGTTGTGGGCAACAGTCCGATCTGCATCGCCACGTTGATGATGATGTGGAAGACGAAGAACGAAATGAGACAGATGGCAAGGAAGGTTCCACCTCGGTCCCTCGAAGTCTTCGCAATCTGAAAGGCCTGCAGAATCAGGAACAGGTAGAGCGTGAGCACGACGACGACGCCGACGAAGCCCCACTCTTCTCCCAGAACGGCAAAGATGAAATCGGTGTGTTTTGCGGGCAGATATTCGAGCTTTGCCTGCGTGCCTTGCCGGAAGCCCTTGCCGGTGATCCCTCCCGAGCCGATCGCGATCTTCGCCTGGGTGACCTGGTAACCCGATCCCAACGGATCGCGCTCAGGGTCGAGAAAGATCATGATGCGTTCTTTCTGGTACGGTTTCAGGACGAAAAACCATGCGCTTGGCAGGGCGATCGCGGCGATTAGAATGGCGATGATCCAGTATCGCGGCTTGACTCCGCCAAAGAACATGGCCGCTGCGATCAGCGGAGCGAAGGTCGCCGCTGAGCCGAAGTCGGGCTGCATCAGGATCAGGAGTAAGGGTGCCCCGATGATCATGCAGATCATGGCGAAGCTTCTGAATGTCAGGTACGCGCGGTCATTGGAGTCGAAGTAGCGCGCCAGAACCAGAGCCACGAAGATCTTCATGAACTCCGATGGCTGGAACTGAAACCCTGCGATGTGAATCCACGACTTGACGTTTGCCGTGGTCTTGCCCCAGACGAGGAGATACAGCAGCAGGATCATGCCGATCCCGTAAAGGATCAGGGAGATGTCGAAGAAGATCCGATAGTCGACCAGCATGAAGATGATCATCAGCGCGATGCCGATGCAGACCCAGAGGATCTGTCTCTGAAACAGGGGGGCGTCGCTGCCGAAGTAGGTCGAGCTGTAGACCAGAAGGCAACCGATCGCCGCGATGATGATCGCGGTGCCGATCATGTTCCAGTCGATCCGCGAGACCGCGCGGTTGTCTAGCATCGGGTCGGGTTCTTTCCGAAGTTCATCGTATTCACTGTCTGGCAACTCCCGGTCGGGGAAGCGCCCCCTCGCGCAGCTGCTCGAGGGTTGCAGGATCAGACAGGTTGATCGTCTCGACTCCGGTGTCGCCGAAACGTGCCTGGAAGAGCTGCTTTGCAAGTGGGGCGGAGTTGGCACCTCCCCCTTCGCCATGCTCGATGAAGACCACCGCCACCAGATCAGCGCTGTCGCGGGGAGCGAAACCTGCGAACCACGCATGATCTTTGAACTTGAACGGGAGTTTCTGCTTCCATCCCGACTGCGCTATGACCTGGACAGTGCCGGTCTTGCCGGCTACGTCGAGCCCCTCGACCCGCGCATTGCTTCCGGTTCCGCCTGGGTCGTTGACGACGCTCCATAAGGAATTACGGACAGCCGCCAACGCCTTCGGCGGAAGGTTGATCTCGTGGAGGATCTCGGGAGCTACCTGCTTTCTCGTGAGCGTACCGTTCGACTCCCGGACCTCGACCATCTTAAGAACGTGCGGGCGCAGCACTTTCCCGCCATTCGCGATTGCCGCCATCATGTTCGCTGTCTGAAGGGGCGTGACGATGAGCGGTCCCTGTCCAATGGAGACCGAGATCGTTTCGCTTGGATACCACTTCCGATTCTGCTTGACCCGGGCCCACTCTTCGCTTGGAACCAGGCCAGCCTTCTCGTTCTCGAGGTCGATCTTCGATAGCTCACCGAATGTGAGATTGCGGGCATAGGCGGCGATCCGGTCGATGCCCAGCCGGGCTCCGGTGTTGTAGAAATAGATGTCGCAGGAGACCTTCATCGCCATGTGAGCATTGACTGCTCCGTGGCCTTCCCTCTTCCAGCAGCGGAAACGGCGACCGAAGAACGCTTCGCTCCCGCCGCAATAAAACGTCGTTGAGGGATTCACCACCCCGTATTCGAGTCCCGCCATCAGCATGACGATTTTGAAGACAGACCCTGGCGAGTAGAGGCCCGAGATGGCCCGGTTGAGCTCGATCTTGAACGGGTTCGAGAGAATCGTCTTGTACACCTCGGGTGTGAACCTGCGGGAGTAGACGTTCGGATTGAACGCAGGGCTCGAAGCCATCGCCATGACTTCGCCGGTCTTCGGATCGAGAGCGACCGCTGCTCCGACCCGTTCGCCCTCGATGAAGTACTGTTCAGCTCTCCGCTGGAGCTCGAAATCGAGCGTCAACGTCACATTCTGTCCGGCAACCGGCTCGCGACGGGCGGATACGTACTCCGAGAGCTCCTTGCCGTGAGTATCGACGACCATGTAACGGGCACCGTCCCGGCCGCGGAGGTATTCGTCGTAGACGAGCTCGACGCCCTTCTTGCCGATGAGATCACCGAGCTTGAGACTCGGGTCTTTCTTCATGTCGTCTTCGGTGGCTTCGCCCATGTATCCGAGGACGTGGGCCGCCATCGTCCCGTAACGGTAGTGACGGCGCTGGACGGTTTCGACGCTGAGGACTGGATAGGTGAGCTGATTCGCTTCGAATTCGGCAATCTGCGTGACGGTCAGATCGTCGGCGATTCTGATGGGACGGGTGAAAGGAGTCCCTTTTTGTGCCTCAATCCGCTTTTGCAGGTCCTCGAGGGAGACTCCCAGAGTCTTGCTGACGAATTGGAGCATCCTGTCGTTGAACTCCGGGTCCGTTTTGACCCGCTGGCGCAGGTCGGCCCGCCGCAGCATGAGGGAGTACGCAGGCTCGTTGTCGACCAGGATTTTCCCGTTCCGGTCGAGGATGAGCCCCCGCTTTGCAGGGATCGGAATCTCTCTGAGGTGATTCGATTCGGACAGGCCGCGGAACCTTTCGGCCTGTACGCCCTGAACCCACCAGAAGGCCCCGGCCAGGAAAACGAACACCATGACGATGCTCCAGATCAGGACGTTGATCCGGAAGTTCACGAATTTCTGATCGTCTCGATATGCGCGCATGG
>JBGSYJ010000477.1:0-13373 GCA_041750915.1 Thermoanaerobaculia bacterium
GGATCTGGGAGGGGGCCTGTTGAGAGGGAGCCACCGCCCAGATCCCTCGCTCGACGCTCGGGATGACACATTCTGTTGATTTTTTCACAGCCTCTCAAGATGACACCGTCAATAAACGTCGTAGTCTCCAAGCGTGTAGTACAACTCACCGGGACGCGGTATATCGCGCTGGAAAAAGAAACGGCACTCGATCGAATGATCACGCGCTTCGACACTGAATCCGCAGGAACTGAGCAGTCTCGCGATCGGATGCTGGGGAGAACACCAGAAGACAACCGGTTGTCCGAGGTTTCGCAGAGCCTCGACCAGAGCGGCGAGCGACCTCCGCGAGAAACGGCCTCCAATCTCCATGACATAAACGGCCTCCTCGGTACGCCTGACGAGCGCGGCAATTGTTGAATGCAAACGGAATGCGCGCCTTACCAGAACGACCCCATATCGGAACGTGGGGTGGTCCAGATATCGCCACTTGAGATAGGTCCCATCGCGGACCGCTCCCAGGTCGACCGGGAGTTGATGAAAGAGACCAAGGTGTTCTCTCGACAGAGGTTCCGGCTCAACCGACGATCCTGATGTGTCCAGTCGAAGCTCCCCGACACGCTCGATCGCACGGTACCCCAGGAGGCGTTCGCCGAGGAGCCTGTGCCGCTCTCCGGGAAAGCCGTAGACCAATGGGATCGTCGAGGCGCCGCAGCAGGACTCGAAGAATCGCTCGGTCGTCCTGATGAACACCCCGCCCCTGCCGATCCCGCCGGGATAGCTCGGGCTGCTCATGAAATCGACCGACTGCATCGCCGTGTACTCCCGCTCGTAGTCACGAAACCGGACCGGGAGTCCGGCACAATGAGCGACGATTCTACCCTCTGCTTCGCAGACGTAGCTCGCGGTTCCCCTGGGATTGCCGAACAGCTTCCACCGCCAGACCGCGTCGGCACGTTCGATTCCGAACACTTCGAGAAAAAGTGCCGAGAGCGCCGGAATATCAGCGGGGACGGCGGGCCGGATCAACTCGCGGGAATCAGCGGGCATGCGTCGGCTCGACAGCACGGATACCGCGCATCTCGATGGGCGGACCAGCCCGTCGCTTCGCTACGAGACGGATCGAACCCGATCCCACGGGAATCGGATCCGGCAGAAGCTTCATTGGCAATCTGGCGATCGAGCCCAGCCCCGCATTGAGCTGCTCGATCCGCGAGATCAGAAAATCGTGATGGCAGTATTCGTAGTCACCCGTCGCCGATACGATCTCGAATCCGGAATGCTCGAGCAACTCGATCAGAGCGGAGCGCGAGTAGAGAATGAGATGCTCCGGGAACTTGTAGCTCACCCATCGATCTCCCGAGACTGCGCAGAGGAGACTCTCGGTGTCGGGAGTGATGATGACGACGATTCCTCCGGGCTTGAGAAGCTCCTTGATACGCGAGAGAGCGTCGTGCGGATCGGGCAGATGCTCGAACACGTGGAACAGAGTTACCGCATCGAAGGGCGCACCTGTGTTGACGAAGCTTGCGAGGCTTGCCCGATAGACATCGAGACCACGCCGTCGCGCTTCTCGAACCGCCTGATCCGACAGATCGATCCCGACATAATCGAACTCGCGCGCGACGAAATCTCCGAAGAGCCCCGTTCCTGCGCCCACTTCCAGGACACGTCCCTGACCCACGGCCGCCCGGCGGAGCACGCTCATCCTCTTCTCGTTTGTCCTGCGCGCCGCAGGCGTCATCTCTCCCGTCGCGTATCCCCTCTCGGTTGCCTGATGACTCGCGAAGTAATCCGAGTTGTAGAGCTTCTCCAGTTCCTCGTCGTCCGGAAACGTCGCGAGATAACGGCACTTGCAGCGGTTGCACCTGCGGATTACCTGCTTGTCGAGTTGCGTGAGCGTCGAGACCTCCGCGGAGAAACAGACCGGGCACCGGCGCGTTGGCCGGTATACACCCTGCCGGTTGAACCATCGAACGCGAAGCACGTCCATGAACATACCGAGCGAGTCCTGAACGAGCCTCACCTTCGACTCGTGCCGGTGTGAGAGCGAAACCGGAAAGCGCTCGATCCGGAATCCGTACTTGCGGGCGAGAAAGAGAACCTCGAAGTCGAATCCAAACCCGCTGAGTTTCGATTCTCCGAAAAGAAGGCGTGCGGAATCCGCGGTGAAGGCCTTGAGGCCACATTGCGTATCGGGGATCGTCGGCACCAGCAGACTTCTGACGATCAGAGAGAACGTCCGTCCCATGAAGCGGCGCAGGATCGGATAGGAAGGATCGAGATCCGAGGCGGCGAGGTCGCGGGCGCCGATGGCGATGTCCGTCGATCCCGATTGTACGAGCGCAATCGCATCACCGAGGTTCTGTACGCTGTACGGAAGGTCGGCATCGATGAACGAGATCACCTCGCCACGAGCTTCCTGCACGCCGGCGCGCACGGCGGCACCCTTGCCCTGGTTTTTCTCGAGCCTGACCAGACGGATCGCCGGCTGTTTTTCGGACGCAGCGCGAATGACATCGGCCGTGTCGTCGGTCGAGCCATCATCAACGACGATGATCTCGTAACCGAGTCCCGTCGCTCTGAGGTATGTAGTGATGGAGTCGAGAGTCTGGCCGATGGCGCCGGATTCATTGAAAGCTGGGACGATGACCGAAAGCCCGGCTCGCATCATGGCATTCATTTAAGCACTTTCCGGAGCACCCAGCTATCCACGGTCTCGAGGGTTTCCCGCCGTACGACACGAATGAAAAGCCGTTCCTGCCGGTAGCTGGAAACGATCTCGGCAGGCACCCCGACGTCCCGGTCAGTCGGAAAATGGCCAGCCGCCGAGGTGAAACACGGCAACGGCGACGCTTCGACGACCACCTCGGCGGGCGGGAGCGTTAGACGAAGCGGCGAGCCCTCTGTCAGTTCCTTTGCGTTTTCCGCAGATGACCCGGTGTCTGCCGCGAGAGCCATGAGCCGGACGGCGGTCGATCCGCTCCATTTCTCGAAGTAATGCATTTCTGACGCGTGATAGCTCGCCGGGCTGGTAGAAGAAAGGCCTGCGCTCTGATTGTAAATATGACGGCAAACCGCATGCGGGATGTATTCGACACGACGCCCCGACCGAAGCAGCTTTCTCATGAAATCGATCTCTTCGAAATAGAGCCGGAACGATTCATCGAAGCCGCCGAATCGTCTCACATCGGCCGTTCTCATGCACATGACGGCACCTGACAGAGCGGGCACCGCTGTCGGCTCGTCGAGCAGCCAGAAATCGATCCGATCTTTCGCGATACGTCGCGACCGTTTCCGGGCATGCGAAATCGAGTGCTGGCTCGCGATCTCGCTCAGCTTCTCCCGGAGTGAAGGCGAGCTTGCCGGCGGCAGGATCCACTCACCGCCCTCGTCCCACACAAACTTTGGTCCCGACATCGCGGCACCACCGCGAACTCCTGCGATCAGACGATCGATGGCTTCGGTTCGGAAAATCACATCTGGATTCGACAGCAGAACGTACTCGCCGCGACATCGCTCGACACCGAGGTTGATTCCTCCCGCGTAACCCCGATTCGACGGCGCGATGATCAGCGTATCGATCGGCAGCGCTTCGAGCTTCGCAGCCTCCTCGGCATCACACGAGTTATCGACGACGACGACTTCGAGCGACTGCCTCGAGGTCGACTTCGCCGAGGCAATCGCCGCCGCCGTAAGGCTGGCCGATCGGTAATTGACGATCAGAAGCGATGTCTCAATCAACGGACTGCTGCCACTGGGCGCTCGATCTCCCACTCGTGTGATACGGAGATCATCCCGATTTCGTACCGCTCGCCCGAAATCGAGAATGCGGGACGAAGATCGCGCCGGTCGAATATGTGAATCGCATTCTCGTCACCGACGAAGAGGACGATCGCGTAGTCTCCCCGCAGAAGCGGCAGCGCATGGAGCTTGACCACCACTTCGTAACGCCTCTGTCCCGAGAGGGGCGCCAGGCCGTCCGGATGCGTTCCGACAGCGAAACATTGCAGCTCATCGGCCGCACGAAGCACTCCCGCCATCAGGTGAATCGGCTGTGACGGAATCTCGGAATCGATCTTCAACCTCACGTGGAGATCATCCCCGGTCCGAAACGTCGTGGCGGGCTCACCGAACCTGTTCTCGATCGTCATCGAGGTGATTCGGATCGGCGATACCGACTCCTCCTCGGATCGATGCTCTTCAGCCGCCTTGATTTGACGATCCTGCTCCATCAGAAACGATTCATACTCGTGGACGACATCCACTGACGGCCCGAGCCTGCGCACGGACCCTCGGTCCAGCCAGAGTGTTCGAGTGCAAAGCGTGGTGATGAAATAGAGCGCATGTGAACAGAAAAGGATCGTCCGTCCCTTCTGCTGGAACTCGCGGATTCTGTCGATGCACTTCTTTTGAAAGTGCCCGTCGCCCACCGCCAGCGCTTCGTCGATAACGAGAATGTCCGGGTCGACATTCACCGCTACAGAGAACGCAAGTCTCATATACATTCCGGATGAGTAGGTCTTGACGGGCTGATTGAGAAAACTCCCGAGCTCGGAGAATTCGAGAATTGCTGGAAGCTTCTCCTTCACCTCCGCCGGTGACAAACCGAGAATCGCGGCGTTGAGCGCCGCATTGTCCCGTCCGGTGAAGTCGGGATGAAATCCCATACCCAGCTCGAGGATCGACGCAATCGTTCCCGTGGTGGACAGCGTGCCGGAACTGGGCTGTGTCACCCCGCACAACAACTTGAGGAGCGTGCTCTTTCCTGCCCCGTTCTGACCCACGAGGCCGATCGTCTCTCCCTTCGCCACATCAAAGGAGACTTCCTGCAGTGCGGGAAATACCGTATGCCTCGGGCGACGGGTGAATACCTCCAGAAAGCGATCTGCCGGCTTGTTGTAAAGCCTGTAGGTCTTCGAGAGCTCGACGGCTCGGATCGCGGCATCCATGGCTGCATTCTACAACCAGCATGATTGTGGAGAGGGATGACGAGCATGTCATCCCGAGCAAGCGTGGGTGTGCGGGAGGGGCGAGGGATCTCCGGCGCTAGTACATTTTTGATTCATGGTGGGCAAGGGTGGCGGCAGAGACCGATAGGCAACTATGTGCCATCGCCGGAGATCCCTCGCCCCTCCCGCCCGCACAACCAGGCTCGGGATGACAAGTCGTTCAGATCTCAACATGAACGCGAAGATGAACAAGGCCTCGCCAGCACAAACGAAAAGGCGCGCCTTTCGGCGCGCCTTTCGTCAACTGCTGTTGAAGCATTTTCTACTGATTGTCTACCGGAGTCGCCGGGACGTACTCCGGATCGTTGGTCAGCCGGTCGATCATCGACGCATAAGCCCAGACGGACTCGCCTTCGACGATACGGATCCGAAGACTGCCGACATCAGCGCTCGGATGCAGCGCTGAGATGATGTCGGTCTGAATGATCGACTGATTGGCAGCCAGCTCGTACTGACGGAGTCCGATCGGAGCGCCGGTGATCTTATTGAGCAGCGTCACTTCGACCGTCACCGGACCGTCGGTAGCAACGAGGCCGAGGTTCGTGCGATAGGACGGGTTGTGTCTGATCCCGGCGATGAACCCCGTCTGGCTGTTCTTGATATTGGGCTTGTTGCCTGCGAACGCCGCGATCCCCTGCCCGAAGGTTCCGAGCGCCGAACGGTCGCTGTACGTCCTGCCGTGAATCATCGGGTAATTGGTGACGCCGACGCTTACGGTTTCGATCCGGATGGCGCCAACGAGGTTCCCCTCGGTTGGAATATCCATTGCCGAGGTGCGGAGAATGTCGTTGAAGTGCAGGAAGTGCTTCGCTTCGAGAGTGTGGCTTCCGGAGCCGAGCTCGTTGCCCGCCTGATCGAAGAACGTGAGCTTGAACTGCACGCCAAGACGGTCAGGGTTGAAGACGGTCAGGTCACTCTTCCAATTTCCGTTCTCGAGCCTGGCAACGCCGGCAATCCATTGCGAATTGTTGCCTTCTTCAACGGTATCGATCGAGGAAAGACCCTGAGAGTAAGAAGGATCGTTGCTGATCTGATCGATCGACGACTGATAGACGACGAGATCGCCGCCGCTGAGATTCTGGACCTCGATGCTGTACTTCTTGTTGAACGTTTCGAGCGCCGGAATGCGCTGGCGCATGTTGTTGATCTGAAGCAGCTGGAACGGTTCGACCGTGACGGTGAACTGGCCGAGGGGCACGCCGCTGTTCTCGGGAAAGGCAATGAATTTCGCCTGCAGCTGGCTATTGGTCGGGTTCACCAGACCGAGGTTGGTACGGAATGAGCCGGGACCGGTATTGCTCTCGAGTCCAGCCAGGTAATGATATTCGGGAGTTCCCCCGTTTGCGCTCGACGTGACGGTGTCGAGCCGCACTGCCGGAATGAACTGGCCGTATGTCCCGACGCCGCTTGCGCTCGCAACATACGTCCTGGTCCACATCTGCGGAACGTGCTCCGAGGTGCCTCTGACGATGACCGGTCCGGCTTCGTTTCCGTCCGTGAAGAACTTCATGAAGTCTTCGCGGATCAGTGTCGACGAGTCAACCACGAGCTCCTTGGTCGTTCCCTTGAATGTCATCTCGAGAATCATCGGCTCCGAAGGTTTGAAGTTCGGATCGGTGTTGAGAATCTGAAGGTCGGTGCGCCACTGCGTTCCCTGCTCACCGGGAAGGTGCGCAACGACGGGAAGGAGGAACGCGAACGTATTCGGCGCGGCCACGTTGAATTCGCGTGATGCCTGCGCGCTCGATCCTCCGCGTGCAGCCGTGACGGCCACCACATATTTGCCTGCAGTGTTGAACGTCTTGTTCACCGACTTACCGCTGCCGGTCGTTCCGTCGCCGAAGTTCCAGGTGAACGAAACGTTGTCGTCATCCGGGCTGGCGGCGGCGACGAAGTTGGTCGACACACCGAGACCTGCGCTCGTACCTGTCGGAGCAGCGATGCTGACGCTGGTGACAGGTGCGGCCGGCTGCCCTTCCACCTGGACGGTGGCGTTGAGTGTCGTGGAGCTTCCGTTGACCGAGACGGTCACGCTAACCGGCTGCGGTCCGCCTGAGGTGAAACTGTGCTGCACGCTCAGACCGTTCTTCGTGACGTTGCCAGGGAAGGTCCACACAATGTTGTGGCACGAGGCGAACTGGAACGAAGGATCGAATCGCTCGAGGGTGAAGTTGATCGTCTCCCCCAGCGAGCAGGTGCCGTTCCGCGAGCATCCCGAGACGGCTCCCGTATAGATGAGCGAGATCTGCCTGTCGGTCGGCGCAGTGCTGCAGGCGTTCGGCGGAGGCGTCGGAGTCGGGGTCGGGCCGGGTGTCGGCGTGGGATTCGGCGTGGGATTCGGCGTCGGATTCGGATTGCCACCGCCGCCCAGGTTGATCGTGATCGATGCCGAAGCCTGCGATCCTCCCGGTGCAGTGACGGTCAGACTGATCGTGCGATCCTGATTCGAGGTGTAGGTCTTGGTGGGTGACTGCTCATTGGAGGTCGTGCCATCACCGAGGTTCCAGAAGAATGAATCGGTGCAGCCGCTCGCGAAGCGGCCAGGGTTGAAAAAGTCGTAAGGATTGAAGGTGATGGCCTGGCCTGGCTGACAACCACCGACACAGGGATTGATGATCTGCAGGGCCGTCGGCGCTGAACAGCTGCCACCCGGCGGCGGAGTCGGGTTCGGTGTCGGGAACGGCGTCGGTCCGGGGGTCGGCGTCGGGGTCGGAACCGGCGTAGGTCCCGGGGTCGGAGTCGGCTGAGGAGGAAGCGGCGTATCGGGGCCGTTGAGCTCGTAGACGTCGCCCATGCCGTGGTTGGCGTAGAAGAGATAATCGCGGCCGTTGTAGTTGTGCATCAGGACGTCGGAGATCGCGTCGGTGTATCCGGCCGGCTTTGCGTAGCCCGAAGGTGAGGATGTGTAGTAGTTTCTGAAGAACCGGTTGAGACCGATCTCCGAGGGAACGAGATTGTTCAGGCGGAAGACCCGCACATCGCTCTTGAACGTGTCGTCGTAGCCCCAGACCGTCAGGTATCCCGAGCCGAAGCGGATCCCGAGCGAGAGGAAGCGCTCACCGTTGCTGAAATCCGTCCTGGTGAATGTTCCGCCGGATGGCGAGAGCACGACCATCCGCAGGGGGGCATTGCTGAAATTCTCGACGGCGAAGAAATTCTGGACGTCATCGGAATCCGTCATCTGGAACGTGCCGTTCTGCGCGGTGAACTCAGCGATCGGGCCGCTGCCTACGACCAGGCCGCTCGCCGTGTAGATGCGGAGCTTGCCGGCGGTAATGAGCGACACATGGGTCGGCGTCTTCGCAAAGCTCGTCACTCCGAAATTCAGCGTGCGAACGAGAACGGGGGCAGCAGGGTTCGTGGTGTCATAGACGAGAGTGTTGCTGTCATCGGAGACCAGCGTGTAATAGTTTGCGCCTGACTTCACGGTCACGATCTGGGTTGGCGACATCCCCTGGTTAGAGAACATCTGGCTGACCAGGCTCAGCGATGCGTTGCTCTCGTTCCTGACGATTCCCCACCCGAATCCCGAGTAGGCGAGATAGACCAGGTTGCGGTCGTCCGTGTCGAATCCGTAGAGGAAGTGCTGGATGTCGCTGATCACGGTCTGCCATCCGGAAAAGGGGCCTTCAGGATAGATATGTCCATCCCACCGGAGATGCGTCTCGGGGGGGAGACCCTGCCGGTAGGTACCCGCGATGTAGTTGTTGTTGGTGAGCGGCTGGCCGAGTTTCTGGGTGAAGAAGGTGTTCATGTCGTACGACGCGAAGGTCGAACCGATGATCATGTAGACGCGGTTGTGGCCGGGTACCACTTCGACTCTGCCAGCGCGCAGCGTGCGCATGCCGAAACCAGACTGAAAGTCGCGGGTGAGCTGCGAATCGATGTACCGTCCGGCATGTCTGGTGAGGGGCGGGGCGTACGACCAGGTGGGCATGTTGGGGTAGTTGGGGCAGGTGGTACAGATCACAGGGTTGTAAATGGTCGAGCCCGGCATCGGGTACCCCTGTGAAAATGCTGTTGATGCCGTCACTGCGAAGATCAGACAGAATGCTGCCAGCCTGGCTGCTTTGATCACTTCCCACCCCCGTTGGTAAATCCGGATTGTTTGTTCGAGCCCGAGAAAACATTATTGTAAGGCCCTATTCCCGAAAAATCGAGTCCTAAGTCCTGTTAATTTTTTCTCCCGCCCGGCGAGGCCGAAAACGGCTCGCGGAAATTTAGAAAAAAAAAGCGGGCTGGATACTCCCCAGCCCGCTTTCCCGAAACCTGATGCTGAACTTAGAACACGCCAGGTGTCGCGTTCGGCGAAGGATTGATCGTGACACCGGCGCCCGTGACTTCAGAGCAACCGTTGCCAAGATGCGCAGCGTCGAAGTCCACACCGAAGCGGCCTTCTGCTGTCAGCGAGACGACAACCCAGTTCTGGCTCGCGCGGGTTGAACTGCTGTAGTTCGCGCTTCCACCGTTGTGCAGGTTCAGGTACATCCAGCCACCGACGTCAGCCGACGTGGTGTCCGGCGGGAACGTGGAGGCGGTCGTACGTGTGACCGAAGCCTCAGGCAGCGAACGGACATTCGGCGGTGCCGGCGAGATCAGCGGCGGGCCAGCGGTGGTCGACGGATTCTCGCGCTCGTCGAAACGGACGAGGTCAGCGATTCCGAGCGAACCGTTGGTCGAGACGGCGCAATTGGCATTACCGCGGGTGATACCTTCACGCCAGATGTAGAAGTCGGTATTGAAAGCACCGGTGCCGCCTTCAATGTAGCGTGCTGCGAAACGCGACGGCAGTGGCTGCCGACGGTCAGCAGTACGCAGACCGGCTGGGGTGTAACGATCGTAGAACGTGTAAGGCAGGTTCGTCGGAACGAAGCCGGCCGGTCCACCCTCTGGGATCGCGCGGATCGGAACGAGCGACTCGCCACCGGCGTAGTTGCCCGTGGTGGACGTCGGGTTGATCGTCTGGTAATCACCGATCAGAGTGTTGTCGAACAGAATTTCGTTCGTGTAGTAGAGCGGATCGGTCGGGAGCGACTGTGAGCAGGTGTTGCCCACGTCGATCGTGACGTATCCGGTGGCTACCGCGTTCGCGCCGCCGACGAAGCCCGTGCAACCGCTGGTGCGGCCGGTCGTCAGCGAGGTGCGGATGTCGTTCTGAAGCGAGTCAGGAATCTGCGTCGGAAGAACGTTGCAGACTGCTGCTGCGCCAGGCGCATGGTTCGGATTGGCGCTCGCGGAAAGCGGACCGCGAGTAGCTCCGCTGCCGCCTCCCGGCAGAACGCCGCGGGCGATGATGTCGTACAGGGAGATGCCCTGCACGTCGTAACCGGTCAGCCAGACGTTGAAGTCGAGAACCGGGAACGACCAATTCGTCCAGAGCGTGATGTGAGCGATCTGGGGGATGTTGGACGTGTTGGTGATCGTGAAGATCGTGTTCTGCGCGGTGTTAGCCGGCGCGTTGAAGTCGACTTCGAACACAGGAAGAAGCAGCGTCGCTGCCGGCTGGTTCGAGATGTCGCAGCTATCGTCATTGTTCGTCGTACTCGGCGAACCTGATGCGAACGTCGCGTTCGGAGTAATGAACTCCATCCCGCGCGGCGCTGCCAGTGCTGCGCCTGCTGTCATCAGCAAGGCAACCATGGCCAGTGCAAAAATCTTTTTCATGTCTTATCTCCTACACTACATTGATGAATGTCGTACTGCGGGTTTGAAACATCCAGAGGTCTACCCCTACGCGAAAACGATAAAATCACCTCCCGGATCTAAATTTTTTACTCTGTCTCTGATGTCTGTTTTGTTGCTGTCAGGGAATAATCTGTCCCCAAGGTATGGCAAGAAGAACGCGAAGTCAATACCTTTAGCCGACTTTTATGGGGTTACCCCATAAACTCGTTTGGCAGGATGAGCGGATTATACTTCAAATCGACCCCCGCGCAACCCCTCTCAGGACTCCCCGCCCTGCAGCGCTCGCTCGCAGTCCCGGGGCTTTCAGTCCTCCACTCCCTGATCCACTCACACCATGCGACTAGCACGCTCCGTTCCAGGGGAGGGTCCCCGCAGCACTTTCTTACCGAGCTCCAGAACGATAAATCGTCCGGGGTCCTCCTACAACGGCCTAATGGACCCTCAAACAATCTCTCAGCGATCTCCAGAACTTGTCATCCCGAGCAAGCGCGGATGGGCGGGAGGGGCGAGGGATCTCCGGCGATCGTACATTCGTGATTCGTGGATGGGCGAAGGTTCGTACGGAGGCCGATAGGCGACTCAGTACCGTCGCCGGAGATCCCTCGCCCCTCCCGCCCGCACAACCAGGCTCGGGATGACATACTCGTTCTTTTCTCGCCACAATGACCTGTCGCATCATTCTCACGCTCGGGATGACAGGTCCGGCACCCCATGGAAAGGAAGTGAAGTAGCCCGCCGGACCGGGCGGGCTACTGACTCCTGGCTACTGACTACTCCCCCTCACCGCTTCTTCGCCGCCGCCTTCGGCGTCTGATTCAAAAACACCTGAATCGCGCCGTCCTTGCTCCGCGTCGCCAGCGTCTCGTTGGTTTCGTACAGAACGATCACGTCCGGCCGGCCGTCGCCATTCACATCCGCGACCTTGAGGTCGTAGCTGAGATTCGACATCGGCACGAGACCGGTGCTGACCGGCTTGCGGAAACCGCCCTTCCCGTCTCCGAGCAGGATCTCGAGAGCGCGCTCAGGGTGAAGCACCGAGTAGACGATGTCGAGGTTTCCGTCGCCGTCGAAGTCTCCGTGCGCCATCCCCCAGACCGGACTGTTGCCCTCCCAACGCGCGATCGGAACCCGCTTCGGGGTCTTGCCCGTCCAGGTGAGAAGATCGAGGCCCGCAAGCTTCGGCAGCCCGGGAGAAGGTGAAATGCTCTCCGGGATTCCATCCGGCCAGTGACGGTTGTAGCTGATGATCGCGTCATCCGTCTTCTTCCCTGTGAATTTCGCGACCGTGTTGGCCCAGTAGTACGACAGGAACGGAATGAGCGTTCCGCGGCCGACCGGATCCCACTTCATGCTTCCGTTGCTCACATAAAGCGTATCGGGGCCGTTGAAGTAGACGCTGGCGCCGATGAAGTCGGGACGACGATCGCCGTTGAAATCACCCGTCGAGAGCCAGTCGCCGCCCACCGAGAATCCGGGCTTCGCAATGTCGACACCCTTCCATGAGGTCGCCTTTTTCTGATTGAGGTAGACCCTCAGGTTGCTTTCCGGCGGCGCATTGTTGTCCATGCGGGACATCATGGGGCCCTCGGAGATCACCACAATATCGGGATAGCCGTCCCGATCGACATCCGTGACGATCGCACGGCGCGTGGGGTAGGAAACCGGCAGACCTGTGTTCGACTCGGTGAAGTTCCCTTTGCCATCGCCGAGGTAAACCACGAGGCCATAGAGGTGAACGCCGAGCACGAGGTCCATGTGTCCATCCTTGTTCAGGTCCGACGCAACGACGCTTCCGTAACTGTACGCGGTGGGGAAATTCGCCTCCTCCCACATCCGCCAGTTTCCTTTGCCGTCCCCGAGAAAAATCGAGGGCGGCTCTCCGGCGCCGCGCTGCGGAGGCGCGATGATGTCGGGGAACCCGTCGCCATTCATGTCAGCCACGTCGAGCGAATTCCGCCACGAGCCGGTCGTCGGAAGCCCGTTCGAGGACTCCACGAACGTCAGGGTCCGATCGATCGACGGGGGAACGATCGCCTCGAACTCGGGGCGGATTCCCTGGAAGTAGATCGCCGTCTCCCGGGCCTCCTTCTCCTGCTGCTGGATCTGGCCGGTGGCGTCGATCAGTTGTCCCTGCTCATTGCGGTCGACCTGTTTCTCGCGCCACACCCAGAGGCTCTCATCGTCCATTCGGTAGACCTCGGCGATGACATTCACGTTCCCGAAAGGGCGAGACCAGCCCGGCCTTCCGATGTCGAGAATCGCCCAGCGCTTCTCGTACTTCTCGATGGTGAACTCGCGACCATTCCGGAGGAAGACCCTTTTCGGCTCGGGATCAATGCCGGGATCCTCGGTCAGGTCAAATTTCTTCATCCGTCCCTCGGGCGTATCCGGCAGCGCGAGCTTCTCTGGAGACGTGCCCTCGGTCGCAGGACCCTGCGCATGGAGCGGAACGAACAGCGAGCAGCCGGCTATGAGCACCGCCGCAAACAGCGTACGAATGATTGAAGAATGACTGCCCATCGAGATGAATCTCCTTGTTTCGTGAATGAAGGCTGCGTTCCGTGAATGAATGAGTCGTTTGTCATCCTGAGCGAAGCTCAGAGGCTGTGAAGAAATCGAAGCTGTGTCATCCCGAGCGTCGAGCGAGGGATCTGGGCGGGGGCTCCGGTCTAACAAGGCCCCCTCCCAGATCCCTCG
>JBGSYJ010000478.1:0-11759 GCA_041750915.1 Thermoanaerobaculia bacterium
CGAGCAGCAGGTGCAGCCGTCCCGCCAGGAGCGTTCCGTGATAGTTGACGAAGGCATTCCGCTGCTCGATGACGCGGGCGCGGTTCAGCACCGTGATGAAGTTGAGCGCGACATTATTGCGGTTGAAGTCGAGGTTGTCGCCCTCGACCTGCCCGGGATCGAAGAACTCGAAAAAGAAGCCGCTCGTCTGGCCCACTGCGCGTGGCCGCTGAATGGTCAAGTCCTGGTCCTGATCATACGTGTCGAACCCGGCGACGAACCGGTGATCCAGCTGGCCCCCACCCCAGCCCGGAAGAAAGCTGAAGATCGTGGAGATCTGATCGATTTCATTGAGCAGAGCGAGATTCTCAGTCAGCCGCCTGATCTGGTAGTCGGCCGGATTCGATGATCCCGCCGGCGCGCCCGACCGGAGAATCAGCGGATAGAAGATGTCGATCCGCGGTCTGTTGCCGGGACCGAATACGAAGTCGCGATCATGCCTGTTGAATCTGAGATCTGCGAAAAACCGCTCGCTGAAAAACTGCGTGAGATTCAGGTTGTAGTCGTTGAGCGACTCCTCGATGTCCGTCGTGCTGCCGAACCATGTCGATCGCGGATCGACCCCGTATGCGAGGGCGAGCGGAACCTCGGTGCCGGGCTGAGATCCCGGAATCGTGAGCTCGATCGCCATCGGACGATCCGTTCGATCGGTGTTGATCTCGTACTGGTAGTACTCGAGGGAGACATGCGTATTCTGAAGCGGCTGAACGCGAAGAGATGCGAGAGCCCCGATCGATTCATTGTCGACTCTCGTCGCAAAGCCCGTGTCGTCCTGGAATCCCGCGACCAGGCGAAGAGCCGCCATGGGGCCCCAGTCACGCTGCGGCCCGAGGCTCCCCAGATTGAGGTCGACATTGACTCCTCGGTTGTCGCGGTCATCACCACTCACGCCCCAGTAACTCCCGATCCGGATCGCCGTGTTGCCCGGATTGGCCTGCTTGGTGATCATGTTCACGGCGCCACCAGGGGTGACAGGACCGTTGAGGACCGCTGTCGCACCGCGGATGATCTCCATCCTCTGAATCGTGTAACCCGGAACGTCGCTGAGGTGGATGAATCCGTTTCTGAAAAACTCACTCGTGTCGAATCCCCGCACACGCTTGTCATCCACCGCTGCGTGAAATTGCAAAGCGTCGCGCTGGGAGGTGAGCTGAAAATCCTGGAGCACTTCCTGCGTGACGACCTGGACATTCACCGGCACCTCGTCGAGCGGGACGCTCAATCGCGTTGCGCTCGCTGACGTCTCCGCCCAGTAACCGGTATCGGCGGGAACGTCGATGACGAGCGACATCACATCCGCAGGCTGCGTTTCGTCCTCGTCGCTCTCCGCGCGCTGCTCAGACTCGGTTTCGGCCGCTGGGGCCGGAGGCGGTGGAGGCTCGCTGTTCTGAGCGAACAGAACAGGTGAGCAAGCGAGCAGAACGATGGCAAGGAGACGGGCCGGTGCCGGGTTACGGGTCATGCAGTACCCCCTTATTCGTGGACGCGGTGTACATAACGTATGCGTTTATGCATACGTTGTCAACCCCGCACCTTTCAAAGGGTCGATAAGCGGTACTGGCTCAGGACCGCCGTGATCAGCTCGCTCGCCCGCAGCCGATGCCGATGGTGTACATCGCGCGCGGTCTCAGAGTCCCCGCTACGAATCGCGTCATAGACGGCCCGATGCTCGATATTCGACTGCCACGGTTTCGGGCGGAGACGAAGGGTGATCATCCGGGCCCTTCGCCCCTGATCCATGACGGTCCCCGCCATCGTTGCAAGCCTGTCGTTGTTGCAGAGCTCGAGGATCGAGCGGTGGTACCGCTCATCCGCTTCGGCCCAGTCTTCGAGCGCATCGGCCTCCAGCGCGCGATCCATATCCTCCAGCGCCTCTTTCATCGGCGCGAGCTCGTCCTCGGACGGCAACCGCCGGGCGGTCAGCTCGACCGCCATGGTCTCGAGCGCAGTCAGGACCTGATAGATCTCCGTCATGTCCGCCTGAGAAAGCGGAACCACGCGCATGCCGCGCCGCGGTATCACCTCGATCAAACCCTCATTTGCGAGAAGGATCAGGGCTTCGCGGACGGGAGTCCTGCTCATCCCGAGCTCGCGCGCGAGATCCATCTCGAGCGACTGAAATCCCGGCGGGTAAACGTTGTTGAGAATCCGCTCCTTGATCTGCCGGTACGCGGCATTCACGCGCGATCTCTCAGAAGTGTCTTCGCCGGATGTCGCGCCCATGTTCACGTCCAGCTCCAGTGAGCCGGGGCCCTTCCCGCTACCGGGAGCGCGATCGTTTCCACCGCCGTCCCCTGGAGAGACCCGAGATATCCCGTCTTCAGATCCGCCCCACCGAAGGCCAGACTCGAGAGATTCCTGAGCCTCGTCTCTCCGCAGGCTTCCAGATGCTGGCGCCTCATCAACCCCTTTTGAAATGCCTCTTCGACCCATGCGACGTGGCTCCGATCAGCGTCTTCAAAAAAAACAGTCTGCGTTCCCTCTGAATCGATGCACAGAATCCGGTTGCTGACGGGACTCGTGATCCATGCAGTGCCGGCGGAATCGAAACAGAGTCCATCAGGATACGTTCCGTCTCCGAAGAGGGCAACGACCTCGCCATCTCCCTTCAGCGACCCGCCGGCCCCGATCGCGAACCTCCGCAGCCTGCGCCCGAACGTCTCATTCACATAGAGCCACCGTCCGGACGGATCGATCTGCACCTCGTTCGTGTACCCGAGTCCGTCGGCGACGATGCGCGCCCCCGTCTCGTCCACCAGCACGATGAAACCATCAGCGACGTCCGAGCGGAATGCAAGGTCGCGCGGCTCGCGGCGCGTGCTCACCGTGATCCACGTTCGCCTCAGTTCATCGACGAGAACGAAGTTGCACGGCGGAAGTTGCACTCCGTCGGCCTCCATGAGATACGGCTCCGCGACGCCGTCGCGGCTGAGCCGCCAGACTCCGCCGGCCTCTCCGAGGTTTGCGAGGAGAAAGGATCCACTGGGGAGAATGGCGATTCCGTTCGGCTTGAGCCCCGCTGCAGCGTCGATGATCGCGCGCTGCGTGCCGTCCGGTGCGATCCTCGTCACTCCGCCGCGCCAGTCGCTCGTCCAGAGCGTCCCGTCGCGAGCCGTCAGAACGCACTCCGGCCTGTGGAGGTCGCTCCCGATGGCTTCGGACAACGCGGCAGTTTCTTGACTACGCATGAATCAAAGTATACGCTAACGCGATTCCGCCCGGAGGATACCATTCTGATAGGTTGCATTGCGGATGACGCCACAGGAGGCAGCGACGTGGCCCTCACCCTGTCCCGCAACGGCATGGACGTCGTGCAGTCCCTCGGGATTCCCGAGGGTGGCGCGCCCGAGGCGGACGCTGTGGTCATCTCGCTCAAGACCCGCACCGCGCCGGCGAGTACGGCTTCCGAGCTTTCCGCCGCCGCCGCGCGCTACCTCCTCGATCATGGCGCGGCTCAGATCGTCTTCAAGTACTGCTCGACATTCGATTCATCCGACAGCGGGAACATCGGGCCCGTAGCCGAAACGCTCCTCGGACTTCTCGGGTCCGACTTCACCATCTTCTGTCCCGCGTTTCCCGAGAATGGACGAACGGTCCGTGATGGACATCTCTTCGTTCACGGGGTTCCCCTCTCCGAGACGAGCATGCGCGACCATCCGCTCACTCCGATGACGGACTCGAATCTCGTTCATGTACTCGAGAGACAGACTCGGGAGGGCGCGGTCGGCCTCGTCCCGCTCGCCGTCGTGGAAGAAGGATCCGACGCCGTTCGAAAACAGTACGCGACACTTCGCGATCGCGGAATCCGCTTTGCGATCGTCGATGCCGTGACGGACGATCATCTGCGGACGATCGCCGCTGCGTCCGCACACCTTTCTCTCGTCACCGGATCGTCGGGTGTCTCGATGGGGCTTCCCGAAAATTTTAGACGAGATGGCCGTCTCGACGCCCGCAACGAACAACGGACACTGCCCGAGCTCGCAGGCGGTATCGGGATCATCGCAGGCAGCTGTTCGGCGAGAACGCGAGAACAGATCGATGCGGCACGAGCAAGCTTTCCGATCCTCACTGTCGATCCGCTCGCACTCGCGCGCCACGCGTCGCATCTTGCACTCCTGAAACAGAGCGCGCTCGATGCGGTGGAAAGCACCGGTTCCGTACTGTTGGCCTCGAGCGCCGGACCTGGCGATGTTCGCGATGCTCAGACTGAGCTCGGCGCCGGTCCTGCGAGCGAGCTCGTCGAGCATGCGCTGTCGAGCCTTGCCGCCGAGCTCGTAGCCTCCGGCGTGACAAAACTCATCGTCGCCGGCGGCGAGACGTCGGGCGCGGTCGCAAAAATCCTCGGCATCCGCGAGCTGCGCATTGGTCCCGAGATCGACCCGGGCGTTCCGTGGACCATCAGGGTCGAAGAACCCCACATGCTGCTCGCGTTCAAGTCGGGCAACTTCGGCAGTCGCGATTTCTTTCGAAAGGCCGTGGAGATGATTCAGTGAATTCGCACTCGAACAGGCAACCCGACGAGATCCAGCTCCGCCAGCAGATGGTCGAGATCGGAAAGGCACTCGTGCGTCGAGGCTTCGCGCACGGAACATCGGGAAACCTCAGCGCGCGGCTAGGCGATGGAATTCTGATCACCCCGACGAACAGCTCTCTCGAGAATCTCGATGCCGAACGAATCTCGAAACTCAGCGCCGACGGAAAGCATCTATCGGGCGATCCCCCATCCAAAGAAGTGCCGCTCCATCTGGCCGTCTACGCGGCGCGACCTGACGATCATGCCGTCATTCATCTCCACTCCACGCATGCAGTCGCCGTGTCTTGTCTCGCCGGGACCGATCCCGCATCCGTATTTCCACCGATCACTCCCTATTCGAGAATGCGACTCGGGCTTGTGCAGCTCATCCGCTACCACAGGCCGGGAGATCCCGCCGTCGCCGCGGCGATCGAGGAGCAAGCGGCCGATCATCACGTGCTGCTCCTCGCGAATCACGGCTCAGTCATCGCGGCGAAAAGCCTGCTCGACGCTCTCTACATCTCTGACGAGCTCGAAGAGACTGCGAAACTTCTCATCCTGCTCCGGCACGAGCAGAGAAACGACCTCTCGGCGGATGCCGTCGAGGAGCTCGACCGCTACTTCCCGAGGAAATAATGCACGTCGTGACCGTAGAGTTTGTCGTGAAACCGGAGCGCGTCGCGGCGTTCCATCAGGCCGTCAAGGAGCAGGCAACCAATACCCTGCGTGAGGAACCGGCATGCCGCCGCTTCGATGTCTGCATCGATCTCAATAACGGCAACACAATCTTCCTCTACGAGATCTACGACAACCCGAACGCATTTGAAGAACATCTCCGCTCGAGACATTTCCAGGAGTTCGAAAGCACCACGCGCGCATGGCTGGAACAGAAGACCGTGCAGAGCTGGCAGCTTCTTCAGGAGGATCCGTGAGCACGCTTCGCATCGCGGTGTTGCCCGGCGATGGCATCGGACCGGAAGTCATGTCCGCCTGCCTCGAATTGCTGAAGATCGTCGACGAGATGAACGGCGGGCTCGACCTCGAGTATGAAACACTCGAAGCCGGCGCCCGTGCGTATGAAAAAAGTGGCGAGGGTCTTCCCGAGCTCACACTCCAAAGAGCGACGAGCGCTGACGCCATTCTCCTCGGTGCGATGGGCGACCCCGCGGTCCGCTACCCCGACGGCACCGAGATCGCTCCTCAGATCGACCTTCGTGAGAAACTGCAGCTCTTCGCCGGCATCCGTCCGGTCAGAATTCTCGAGGGCGTGCCGCCCGTACTCGCCGATCCCCGTGCATCGCAGATCAACCTGGTGATCGTGCGCGAGTCGACCGAGGGCCTGTTCGCCTCGCGAGGGCGCAGCAGGATCGACGGCGACCAATCGGCCAGCGACACCATGATCATCACCCGCCCCGTTTCGGAGCGCCTCTTCGATGTTGCATTCGACCTCGCGCGTCACCGCAAATCCAAAGGCTTCCCGGGCCGCGTTACCTGCGTCGACAAATCGAACGTCCTCGGGTCTTTCGCGTTTTTTCGCAAGATCTTCACCGAGAGAGCGGCACGTTATCCGGACATACAGGCCGAATATGCATACGTCGACGCAGTGGGATTGAATCTGATCAAACGGCCGTGGGACTACGACGTACTCGTCACCGAAAACATGTTCGGCGACATCCTCTCGGATGTCGGCGCCGCAATCATGGGAGGCATGGGTCTGGCCCCCTCCGCAGACATCGGCGATCATCATGCCGTGTTCCAGCCGTGTCATGGCAGCGCGCCCGACATCGCGGGGCGAGGCCTTGCAAATCCGACCGCGATGTTCCTGTCGGCGGCGATGATGCTCGAGTGGCTTGGTGATCGTCACGGCCGCGAGCGTTGCACGACTGCCGCAGCCATGTTGACCCGCGCGGTGGAAAGCGCGTTTCGTGATGGCTGCCTCCCGCGCGAGCTGGGCGGCGCGGCCGGAACCAGCGAAGTGCTGGAAGCGGTGCGGAGCGCGCTCCTCGACCGAACCGCAGTCGTCAACCCGAAAAAGAGTGGCAGCCTGAGCGCTCCATGACGTGGATCGACTACGCCGTAGTCGTCGTCTACTTCATCGCAATCGGAACCGTCGGGCTCTGGTTCGCGCGCGACCCGAAGAGCACTTCACGTTACTTCACAGCTGATCGACAGATTCCTCGGTGGATCGTCGCGTTCACGCTGATGGCGACCCTCATCAGTACCAACACCATCGTCGCCCATCCAGGGATCGTCTTCAGCAGGGGAATGATCCTCGTGCCGGGATTCCTGATGATCCCGCTCATCCTCCTCGTCGTCGCATTTTTCATCGTTCCCTTTTACAGGCGCGTCGTGAAGATGAGCGCGTACGAATACATCGGAAGGCGATTTGGAACCGAGGGGCGGCTCTATGCGTCTTTCGGATTTCTGATGGAGCGGACGTTCGATGTCGGAGTGACTCTCGTCTCCACATCGATCGCCGTACAACTGATGACTGGCGCGAGCATGCGAATGGTCATCACGGGAGTTGCCCTCTTCACCATGGCGTACACGGTGATCGGAGGCATCCGCGCCGTCGTCTGGACCGACCTGGTGCAGGGCATTCTGTTGACCGGCGGAGGCATTCTCGTTCTCGGTCGTTTGCTGTTCGCCCCCGAGGCCGGCGCACCATTCGCAGTGTTACGTGAGGCGGCGACTGCAGGAAAGATGAGCTTCGGCTCGACAGAGTTTTCATGGGGAACTCTCTTCGCCGAAGAACGGACTCTGTGGATCCTGACTGCGGCGATCGTCGTTCAGTGGACCAGGCGCTTCGTGTGCGACCAGCACATGGTCCAACGATATCTGCTTGGGCGCACCGATGCCGACGCGCGGAAAGGTGCGCTTCTCGGAGCGCTGCTGATCGTGCCGGTGCTTCTGCTGTTCAATCTGATCGGGGCATGTCTCTACGGCTTCTACCAACTCGCCGGAGCGGAGGCTCCGCCGATCGCCGATCACATCCTCCCGCACTTCATCATCCATTTCCTTCCTGCAGGAATCACGGGGCTGATGCTCGCTGCGATCCTTGCGGCCTCGATGTCGTCGCTGAGCTCCGACCTGAACGCCCTCGCATCCGTACTGAGCGGAGATTACTTCCAGCGCTTCTTTCCGAAACTCAGCGACCGCAGGCAGCTCGCGATCGGGCGCGCGATGGTCTGCGTCATGGGAGTCGCAGCCGCGGGAGTTGCATTCATGCTCATCCCGGGAGAGGACAGCCGCCCGCTCGCCGAGCGTGCGCTGACCATTGCAGTCATCGTCTCCACCGGTTCCCTCGGACTCTTCATGCTCGGATTCCTCAGCCGCCGCGCAACACGAACCGGCGCCATCGCCGGAATCATCGCCGCAGTGGCATTCACAGCCTGGGGCGTCTTGACTGAACCATCGGCGAGACTGATAGACCTCGGCAACTACAACTTCGCAATGAATGCGATCCTCATCGGCATCTTCGCCCACGTCGTCCTCTTCACCGTCGGCCTCCTCGTGAGCATCACCTTCGGCGGCTATCGCCCCGCCGACATCGACCAGCTCCTGCTGCGGCGCGCCCCCGCCACGCCCGAGTTGTGAGTTCTGAGTTCTGAGTTGTGAGCCCCACCATGTGGCAGGGCCCTCCGAGGCCCTGCCTCTTCCGCATCGTAACGATGTAAGACACTGGAGTTCCGGCGGCGGCGATGGTGCAGATCCCAGGTGTCGTATATCTGCACTGCCCGCAAAGACAGGGCCTCGGAGGGCCCTGCCACATGGGCTCGCCTCCCCCATTACGGCGCAATCACCTCAATGCCTCCGTCGAAACGCTCGAAGTCACGACCATTCAGCGTCAACAGCGCCGTTGCACCGGCACCTCGGGCGGCGTCGAGAATCAACGCGTCGTACGTCGCGCCTCCCGCGATCCCTTTCTCTGAGAGCCGTGTGAGCAGCGGCCAGACCGAGCGGCTCGCGAGCGACGCCAGCTTCGCTTCCTTGAAATTGGCGCTGAGCAGCGCAACTGCGTCAGCCGGAGACAACCTGTGAGGCGGAGGAAGGCGCGTGAGTACGGCGTAGCACTCCAGAATGACGTGGACCGGCATGACAAATCCCTTGGGGTCGCCCACTGCCTTGCCGAGTGCGCGCGCCGCGTCATCGTGACGCTCGTGCCAGGTGAGAAGCGCAGCAACGACAACGCTGGTATCGACGGCGATCATGACGATTGCCTCAACGAGTCCACCGTATCGCGAACGGTCTCCTCGGAGAGCGGCGGTCTTGCCTCATCAGCCGAAACCACCGTCAGGTTCCCGCGTTTCACGAGGCGCACAGAAGCCGCGGCGGGCTCGAGCTCGACCACTCCACCGCGCAGCCGGACCTCGAGCTCGCTGCCTGCCACCAGGCCGGCAGCCCTGCGAATCTCCGAGGGAATGACCAGCCTGCCGGCACCATCAATGGTGGCTTTCATGGTAGGGATGATACCAGAGGGCTTACCATGAACCGTACCACGTCGTTCGGACGCCTTGGCTGCGTGCGTTTTCCCCTCTCCCCGTTTCGGCATCGACCCGAAAGAAGAGATCGAAGAGATGTTCGAGGTCGACGACACCTGGAGCGACGAACACAGTGTCCGCAGTCGTGAGTGAACCGGCTGTCATCCTGAGCGCAGCGAAGGATCATCTCGCCGCACTCGATCCCCGCAAGATGATCCTTCGCTGCGCTCAGGATGACAAAAGTCGTTCAGGCGACCGCACGGGATGAATGCCCCAAAACGTGAAGCTCTCACTATTCCGAGATACGGCGGATCGGAATCCGCCGCTACGAGTCCCGCTGATTGTCGTCACTCATCACCCGAGATTCCCATCGAGCCGCAACTCCCCCTCTCCCGAGGGAGAGGGGTGGCGAGCGCAACGAGCCGGGGTGAGGGCTCAGCACATTCCCGCGCGATCACCCCGGAAACCGCTCCTCGTCATACCACCGCAGCGCCTCCCCCAATGGCCATCCCTCCCTCTCCGGCATCGGATCGCCGCACGATTGAGCCGGTAGGAATCCCGACCGTTCTCCAACTCCTCCCGGATCTTCACAGGAGAGCTTCGGCCCCGGTTTTGTCTGGCCCCCGATTCCATGAAATGATGAGTCCCGCACGGCGTGAGAATGAAATCCGGACCTGGGATAGCGAACTGTGAAAGCCTGGTTCCAATGAGCACCATCGACAATTGCCTCGGGATTGCGGAGGCCTCAGGGCGGTGATCGGACAGGCCCTCGCTCACTACACGATCGTTTCGTCAATCGGGTCCGGCGGAATGGGCGAGGTGTATCTGGCCCAGGATTCTCGACTGGACCGCAAGATCGCCCTGAAGATCCTGCCACGTGCCTTTGCTGACGATCCCGAGAGGATGAGGCGGTTCGTCCGCGAAGCGCGATCGGCTTCGGCGTTGAATCACCCGAACATCCTCACGATCCATGAGGTCGGCGAGGCCGGCGGCTATCACTACATCGCCACGGAGTTCATCGCCGGCCAGACCCTGCGCGATTGCATCTCACGGAGCCCCCTGACCACCATTCAGTGCCTCGACGTCGCAATACAGGTTGCCGCCGCCCTCAACGCAGCACATGCCGCAGGGATCGTTCATCGCGATATCAAACCCGAGAACGTGATGATCCGCGCTGATGGCCTCGTCAAGGTTCTCGACTTCGGACTGGCAAAATGGGGCGACGCTCAGGGCGTCGATCCGGAGGGGGAAACGCTCGCTGCGAAACACACCAGGCCCGGGATCGTCATGGGAAGCGTCGCCTACATGTCGCCCGAGCAGTCCCGGGGACAAATGGTCGACGAAAGGACCGACATCTGGAGTCTCGGAGTCGTGATCTACGAAATGTTGAGCGGCCGGAGGCCGTTCGAGGGCGGCTCGAGCACCGACATTCTCGCGAATATCATCCACTGCGAACCGGCATTACTTCCGTTGGAGCGCGACGACGCGCCCTCCGAGCTCGCCGGCATCGTCAGCAAAGCGCTCGCCAAGGATCTCGCCGCACGCTTTCAGACGGTGGGCGAGCTTCTGACGCATCTGAAGAGCCTCCAGAAACGCCTGGAGTTCAGGGCCGAGCTCGAACGGCAGTCCTCGCCCGGCCTGGTATCCGACGCAGAACCGACGGTGATCCGGGACTCAGGGCCGCTGCGAACCAGCGTTCCGCACGCAATCGCCGTCCTGCCATTCAAGAACATGAGTGCAGATCCGGAGAACGACTACTTCTGCGACGGCCTCGCAGAAGAGCTGCTCAACGCGCTCGCGAACATCGAAGGGCTCAAAGTTGCAGCGCGGACTTCCGCCTTCGCATTCAAGGACAGGAAAACCAACATCAGCGAAATCGGCCGCTCGCTGGGCGTCAGAACGGTGCTGGAAGGCAGCGTCAGAACCTCGGGCAGCCGCATGCGAATCACCGTGCAGCTCATCAGCGCCGCGGACGGCTATCACCTCTGGTCGGAACGATACGACCGCGAGATGAAGGACATCTTCGAGGTGCAGGACGAGATCACGTTGGCGGTCGTCGACGTGCTGAAGGTCAAGCTCCTGGGCGGGGAGAGGGACGCGGCGCTCAAACGCGGCACGAAGGATGCCGCAGCCTATCAGCTCTACCTCAAGGCGCGCTTCCACTGGAACCAGAGGACGGCCGAGTCGTTGAAGCGTGCCGCCGCGCTCTATAAGGAAGCGATCGCACAGGACCCGAACTATGCACTCGCATGGGCGGGTCTTGCGGAAACCTATGTGCTCTTCTCGTGGCTTAGCGTGGAACCGCCCCGCGAGAGCATGCCGAAGGCGAAAGCAGCGGCGTTGCGGGCGTTGGAGCTCGATGAGACGGTGGCCGAGGCACACGCAGCGCTCGGCGTCTATCTTTCGTTTTTTGCGTGGGATCAACCCGCTTCCGAAAAGGCTCTACGCCGCGCCGTCGAGCTCCAACCGAATTCGGCATCGGCCCATCACTGGCTCGGCAACATTGCGCTTCTGGCCATGGGCCGGTCAGAGGAATCGATTGCCGCGGTGAGGCGGGCCGCTGCGTTGGATCCGCTGTCGACGAGCATCAGCTCGGATGTTGGAGTGAGTCTGCTGTACGCACGCCGCTTTGACGAAGCGATCGCGCAATTCCAGCACACGCTCGGGCTCGACCCGCAGTTCTATGTCGCCCGCTATCACATGGGCCAGGCTCTGCATTCGAAGGG
>JBGSYJ010000479.1:0-19335 GCA_041750915.1 Thermoanaerobaculia bacterium
ACGAGAATGGTCAGCCTCTCGATCAGATTGCGTAGCTCCCGGACGTTTCCCGGCCACGAATAGTTTCGAAGAAGCGCAGCCGCCGACGGGGCGAGGCGCTTTGGTTTCCGCCCCGTTTCCGCGGCAAAACGACGCAGGAAGTGCCCCGCGAGAAGGCTTACATCATCGCCGCGCTCACGGAGCGGGGGAACGTGGATCGGAATCACGTTCAGTCGGAAATAGAGATCCTCACGAAACGTTCCGTTTGCGATCTCGACGTCGAGACTCTTGTTCGTTGCCGCGATCACGCGGACATCCACGGAGATCGTCTGCTGGCCGCCGACTTTCTGAAACTTCTGTTCCTGCAGAACCCGGAGCACCTTCGCCTGCGTGCGGAGACTCATGTCACCGATCTCGTCGAGAAAGAGCGTTCCCCGGTCTGCGAGCTCGAACTTGCCTTTCCGCTCGTCGATCGCGCCGGTGAATGCTCCTTTTCGATGACCGAAGAGCTCGGATTCGATCAGCTCTTCAGGGATGGCGGCGCAGTTGACATCGATGAATGCCGCGTCGGCCCGGCGCGAATGGCGGTGGAGAGTCCGCGCCACGACTTCTTTGCCGCAGCCATTTTCTCCCGTGATCAGAACTCTGCTGCCGGATGGAGCGGCGCTCTCGATCTGCTGTTCGAGACGTTTCATCGCGTCGCTCTCGCCCAGGAGCATTTCTTCCAGTGAGAGGTGTTCACGGAGGTTGCGGACTTCCTCACGGAGTTTGTGGTCCGCAAGCGCGTGGTTGACGGTCAGCAGAACGCGCTCGAGCGAGAGCGGCTTCTCGAGAAAGTCGTACGCACCGAGGCGGGTTGCCTTCACCGCGGTCTCGACGGTTCCGTGTCCGGAAATCAGAACGATGGGGGGCGATCCTCCGACGCTTCTGAGCCTTTCCAGCACTCCGAGGCCGTCGACGCCGGGAAGCCAGACATCCAGGAGAACCAGATCGAAGTCTTCGCGCGCGAACGTCGCGAGCCCTTCCTCGCCCGATTCGCAAAGGACGGTCTCGTGCCCTTCGTCGCCGAGAATGCGCGAGAGTGTGGTCCGGATCGCCGGCTCGTCGTCGATGATGAGGATTCTGGCCATGGGATGTCGATGGGTCTTTCTTACGCCGGTATCTCGATTTCGAATCGTGTTCCGTGGGGAGCCTTGTCATGCACCGAGATCCGGCCGTCGTGATCGTGAACGATTCTGTGAACGATGGCGAGACCGAGGCCGGTGCCCTCCCGCTTGGTTGAAAAATAGGGGAGGAAGAGTTTCTCCTTGTCGCCTTCCGGGATGCCGCGGCCAGGGTCTTCGATCGTGATGACCAGCGAGCGCTCCTGTGTCGTTGCGGTCAGCAGAATCTCTCCCTGTTCGGTTGCCTCGATCGCGTTGTCGATCAGGTTGATCAGGGCGCGTCGGATCTGCTGAGGATCGAGGATCACCCGGATCGACGGGTCGCAGCGGACCGTAAGCGACACGCCCGGCTTGACGTCGCGGTAGAGCCGTGCGACTTCTTCGAAGATGTCGGAAAGGACAGTCTGCTTCAGGTCGATCGCAGGCATGCGCGCGAACCGCGAGAACTCGTCGACCAGACGTTTGAGCTGCCCAACCTCTGAGACGATTGTTTCGCACCCTTCGGTAACCGCGGCATCCACGTCCGGATCGTTGTTGCGGAACTTTTTCGCGATGCGCTCGGCCGAGAGCTGAATCGGCGTCAGCGGGTTCTTGATTTCATGTGCGATTCTGCGGGCAGCCTCACTCCACGCGGCGAGCTTCTGGGCCTGTACGAGCTCGGTCAGATCTTCGATCGCCATCACCCAGCCGCCACGGCCGCCGCTGCCTTTGAGCGGCGCGACGGAGATCTCCAGATAGCGAAGCTCGCCGCCCAGTATGAGCGTCAATTCGCGCGTTCTTCCCTCGGCCGGCCGCTCGGTGAGCTGAGACGCGAGGGCGGAGAGCTCGGCGGGGAAGGCTACGTCGAGCGGCGCCATCGGCGGTGGCTCGCTGATCTGAAGCATCCGGAGTGCTGCCTGGTTGACGCTCAGCAGCCTGAGATCGCCGCTGAACGCGAGGATTCCGGTCGAGACACTCCCGAGCACCGTGGAAAGGTAGGCGCGCTCCTCGTCCATTCTCCGGTTCGCCCCCTGGAGCTCCACGTTCGATTCCGTCAACGCATCGCGTTGCGTTTCGAGCTGCGAAGCCATTCCGTTGAACGAGTCGATCAGCACGCCGAATTCGTCGGTCGCCTTGACACTGATCCGATGTCCGTACTCGCCGCGCGCGAGGGTCTGTGTACCCTCAGCGAGAGCCTGCACGGGGACGGTGATCCTGCGCGAGACGAAGATCGCGGTCCACAGAACGCCGAAGAGTATGGACAGGGTCACTGTCAGAAAGAGCGATGTCTGTGAGGCTTTGAGGGCAGCGCGTTGAGAGTTGAGCTGCTGGAAGTTCGCGAAGGCGACGATGTTCTCGTCGAGCATCCTGCTCAAGTCGTTCGATAGAAAGATTCCCGCCAGCGCAACCTGCTCGCCGTCGGCTCCGACTTTAACCGCATAGCGAATCCACTTGCCGCTGTCGACGACATCGATCTTGCGCGCGTAGCCATTCGCTAACACGTCCTCAAAGAAACGCGAGGGGGGCTCGGAGATCTCGTGGATCGGGATTTTTGGATCTGCCTGCAGCTTGAGGATGACGCCCGAGTCGTACGCGCCTACCAGATCGACGCCGTGGTGCGCGCGCACATGGGCGAGCGCCTCGTCCAGCGATCCCGCGCCGTTACGCGCGACGATGCTCGCGATCTCTCCCGCGGCCTTGCCCGCCTGGTCGGCCGCGCGATCCTGAAGACTCTGCGCGATCTTCTCGCTGTTCTCCAGCAGCGAGCTCACCGGCGTGTTGAACCAGCGATCGATCGACACGCGGAGCAGATCTGTCGCGACGAAGAAGAGAAGGCCAATCGGGAGAAGGGAAGTCACCAGGTAGGTCGCGACCAGCTTCGAGCGGAAACGGGCGCCGAGTATGCCCCGCTGCCGCTCGAGGAGTACTTTGAGAACTGCGCGAAGCAGCACGAAGATGATCCCGAGAATCAGAATCAGATTGATGTTCCAGAGAACGAACAGCAGCAGGCGGCTGCTGAGGGCTTCCGTCGTGAGCTCGCGCCCGCGCTGCACCACGTAGTAGATCAGGCTCGTGACCGCGAGGATCAGAAGCGGCGCCCCGAAGACGACCCGCGGGTCTTTGCGGTAGTCGAACAGCGAGCGGTTCTTCATCGCGCAGTCCCGACGCGGGCCTGTTCCCAGCCGGTCGAGACGTTCCATGGAACGATGTGCAGCAGATAACCCTGCATCAGATCAGCCCGCACCCGGACACGAACCTTTTCGGGTCGACGGCCCTCCAGCGGCAGAAGCTGCCCTTCGGAAATCACGGTCATCGCGCGCTCGAGAGCGTCGAAGCGCGAATAGACCTCCGTGCGGACGAGGCGGTTGTTCCGCCTGTAGTTCAACAGGTACTCCTGTGTCACCGAGTTGTACGTCGCGATGACCTCCACTGTGGCAGTCGAGATCTTCTGGTCGAACCAGTTCGGGCGTTTCCGGATCAACTCGAAGTGATAGGTGAACCCTGTGGACACTCCGCTTCGAAGGGAATCGAGGATTTCCGGCCTGGCGAAGCCGTTTTCCAGCTCGAATCGAACACTCACATGCCTTCCCGTCGCGGTGCCCGCGAGGGCGACGATCCGAGCCTCGTCGTCGGCGCGGAGAGCACTGGCGCCCATGGTGACCGCGAGCCACAGGACCAGAAACCGGTTCATGTGGCTTTTTTACCACAGAGGGGCCCTGAGGGTGAAACTCTTCGTTACGCCTTCAGGAGCTCTGGATCCAGGTGCTGACCGGCATCGGGGACGAGATGGAGGCTTCGCCCGCGAGGTCGTCGGTTGTCCAGCAGTGCGGATTCTCGAGGATGGCGCCGACGAGCTTCGAGTGCATGGCATGACCGGCGCGGTTGGCGATGATCTCGCCGATCAGCGGACGTCCCAGGAGTGCGAGATCACCGAGGAGATCGAGAATTTTGTGGCGCACGAACTCGTCGCGGAACCGGAGAGCGCCGTTCACCACGCCCTGGTCGTCGAGCACGATGCAGTTCTCGACCGATCCCCCGCGGGCGAGCCCGGCGGCGCGTAGCTGTTCGACTTCCCGCAGAAAGCCGAAGGTCCGGGCGGGCGCAATCTTGCGGGCGAACTGATCTCCGTCGAGCTGAAAGTGCAGGGATTCCTTCCCGATCAGCGGATGATTGAAGTCGATTCTGTAGCGTACCGAGAGCTTCGAGGCGGGTACGATCCGGATCGATCTGACGCCGTCGATCACTTCGATCGGCTGCGTAATTCGAAGGGCGCCGACAGTGACTCCGAGATTCCTCACACCGGCGGCATCGAGCAGATGAGTAAATGGGAGCGCGCTGCCATCGACGATGGGAACTTCGGCGCCGTCGATGTGGATGTCGAGATCGGTAATGCCGTACGCGAACACGGCAGAAAGAAGGTGCTCGACCGTCCCGATCGAGACGTCGTCTTTGCCGACCGTGGTGGCATAATCAAGGGCTGTGGTGCTCGCCTGTAGAGCTGGAATGTGAAGGTCGTTCAGGTCGGTGCGGATGAAAGTCAGCCCGCTGCCAGCTGGCGCGGGATGAAGCTCGACCTTGGTATAGATGCCGGAATGGAGGCCGATTCCCTCGATACCGACGGCAGCACAAATGGTTTTTCGTTCGATCTGCATGGACCCTTCAATCAGGTAAGGACGCTGCCATCCCTAGAGCAGGCGCGGTGCCATCGCAGCAATTGGGAGTTCTTTCGTGTAAGATGAGTCAATTCAGTGATTTGTCTGATTCTGCCTGCTCGAGTCGGTTGCTCGATCTGTAGCAGAGTTAGGCCATCGCTGTAGCGGAAAAGGCACACTCGCCGGGGTCCCGAGCCCCACCGGGAGCGTTACATGACGCCAGACGTTACCTCTGAGTTCGCGACGATCGAGCCCAAGCTCAAAGAGATTCTCTACCGCTGTCTGGAGGAGATTCGCGCGACGAAAGCGGCGTTGTACCTGGGCAACTCGGAGACTACGTACACGCTGGTCACCTACTACGGGTTCCGGGAGATCGAGCGCAGGCAGGTCGACGCCCGAGATGATCTGATCGATCGTCTCATCGTGAAACGGACGCCGTTCTTCGTGAACAGCATCACCGAAGAGCCCCGCTTCTCGCAGAGTATGTTCGCCTCAGGAACGACGCGTATGTTGCTCGCTCCGATCTATTCGCGGGGACGCCTGATCGGTTTTCTCGATCTCCGGGACAAAGCGGCGCAGCAACCATTCAACGTAACGGATGTTGCAGACGTTCAGGCGATCATCGATCAGTTTCTCGACTTCTTCGCCGAGCGGGGACTGTTCGGGTTGAAGGCATCGCCGGGCGACAATGCACGCGTATCTCTGTCGCCTCTTGCGCAGCCGAACAATGCTCTCAACAGTGTCGACGAGGCGCGGCGTGCCGTTGCCCGCGGGATCCTGCGCCCCCGGCCGGCCGGGAGCGGGCTAACCGAGGACCAACTCGAGGCTGGAGCGGCAATTCTGCCTGCGGCTCTTTCTCTTCCGGGAGCGGAGATCGCCGCTCTCTCCTCGTTCGGGCAGAACACTGGATGCCGGCAGATCGCCGCTCGCGCGGATCTTACGGTCGACGCAAATGAAAAACTCGAGGAGAAGCTTGTTGCATGGCTTCGGAAACGGGGCGAGCCTGAGACGATAACCGCGTCGAGTACCCATTTTCCGCTCGGGAAGGCAGCCACTTCCATCGACGCGAACCGCCTCGGCGCGATCCTGAGCGCATCGGTCAAGTTGGGCTCGATGCGTGGCGTTGTGCTCACCGCCGGCTTCGCCGGCCAGCCAACGGTCCAGACACGCGGACTTCTGGCCGGCATCCTCAACCAATGCACGCAGATCCTCACCCATGCGATCGAGCACGACGGGATCGCATTGATGAAGACGAGAGTGGCTGAGAAGCTGCTCGAACCGGACTTCCAGCGATTTCCCCTCCTTGCTGCACACTGCCGCCGCATCTCGGAGCTCGCTTCACGGCTGGCAGGCTTCGCGGGCCTCACGGCCGCAGAGATCGAACAGGCGCGGCTCGCCGGACTGGTGCATGACGTCGGGATGCGCCTTCTGGACTACCACAACCTCTACCGCAAGACGACGCTCTCTGCCGAGGATCTAAAGATTCTCCGGGAGCATCCGATCGTCGGGGCCGCGCTCGTTGCCGATACGGCGCTCGGGCCGGAGATCGCGAACATCGTTCTCTGCCATCACGAACGGCCCGACGGCGGCGGCTATCCGAACGGACTATCGGGCGAAGCGATCCCGATCGTCTCGCGCGTGCTTCACGTCTGCGAAGCGTTCGATGCGATGACGGCGACCGATTCCTACCAGACGGCAGTCCCTGTTCCCGCCGCCCTCTCACGGATCCGGCGCGTAGCCGGCGCGCAGCTCGACGAAGATCTGGCGAACAAGTTCATCGAAATGCAGACCTCCCAGCCGCGGCTACCGTAGGCCGCACACCCACCCAGGAGTCAGGAGTCAGTAGCCCCACCCGTCCCCCTTCCGCCCGGTTGTGAGTTGTGCCCACCCACCCGGCACACACGGTTCTGGGTTGTGAGTGTGCCCCCTCCCACGGGAACGGGCGGGCGGGAACTCACAACCCACAACCGGAGGACTGGGTGGGTGGGCACAACTCACAACCGGGCGGGAGGGGGCTACTGACTACTGTCTACTGACTACCGGGCGGGCGGCGGGGTAGAATCCCCCTCCCCGATGACTGCCACCAAAGACCCGAGCGAGAAGCTCATTGCCAGCAACAAGAAGGCCTTTCACGAGTACTTCGTGCTCGACAAGTTCGAGGCTGGGCTGGTTCTGACCGGCACCGAGGTCAAGTCGCTTCGGGACGGTCATGCAAACTTTAAGGACAGCTATATCCTCCTCAAAGACGGCGAGGCGTTCCTCTTCGGAACCCACATCTCGCCGTACTCGCATGGGAATCTCGAGAACCACGATCCGGAACGGACGCGGAAACTGCTGCTGCATCGCAGAGAAATCGACAAACTGACTGCCCAGGTTGTCGAGAAGGGTCTTACCGTCGTCCCGCTCCGTCTCTACTTCAAGGCAGGCCGCGTGAAGGTGGAGGTCGCAGTTGTCCGCGGCAAGAAACTCTACGACAAACGCGAAACGGAAAAACGGCGCGAGATGGACCGGGAGACAGCGGCGGCGATTAAATCGGGGCGCTGAATCCATTCGAATCGAGCGGAGAATGAGCTACCAGGCTTCATTCTTCCCCCATGATCCCTTATCCTTCTATTCCTTCACTTTGAATCTCCGGAGATAGCAACTTCATGAAGAAGAAAAACATCATCCACGTTGTCGGCACTGGCACCATCGGAGAGCCGCTCATCGGGCTTTTCACCGACTTCCAGGAACAGTGGGGAATCGACGAGGTCACGTTTCACAAGCGAACGCCGAAGGCAGATGACCGGGCGATGGTCGAGCAGGTACTCCGCAAGGGCGCCAAACTCGTCGTCGACGAGGATGCGCGGCCGGAGTTCGAGACTCTCGGTCACCGCGTATCGTTCGATGCGGAAGAAGCCATCGATCGCGCAACGGTCGTGGTCGACTGCACACCGGCCGGCAACGACAACAAGGCGCGTTACTACGATCGCATGAAGGGTCCCGTCGGATTTATCGCGCAGGGCTCCGAGTTCGGTTTCGGAAAGCCGTA
The DNA here is from genome assembly GCA_041750915.1 of Thermoanaerobaculia bacterium. Lineage (GTDB taxonomy): Bacteria > Acidobacteriota > Thermoanaerobaculia > Gp7-AA8 > Gp7-AA8 > JBGSYJ01. The sequence continues at coordinate 7,806 of JBGSYJ010000479.1, forward strand.
TGCCCGCGGAATCAATGATTCGGTCATCATGGCCGATGAGCGATTCATCCAGGTCGTCTCGTGCAACACCCACAATATAGCCGTGCTGGTCAAGACCATCGCGGAGCATGAAGGCAAGATCGAGCTCGAAGGCGGCCGGTTCGTCTGTATGCGCAGGGCCAACGACATTTCGGACGCGAAGTCGTTTCTCGCGGCGCCGGAGGCCGGCAAGCATGATGATCCGGAGTTTGGCACGCACCATGCGCGCGATGCCTATCACCTCTTCTCCACCCTCGGCGAGAAGCTCAACCTCTATTCGTCTGCGATCAAGATCAATACACAGTACATGCACACGCTCTGGTTCGATCTCGATCTCCGTAGAGATACGACTCTGGAAGAGGTGCGTGCTGCATTTCGAAACAATCCGCGGGTCGCCATCACGAACAAACGATCGTCGAATCAGATCTTTTCGTTCGGTCGTGACCATGGATACTTCGGCCGTATTCTTTCTCAGACGGTCGTCCCGCTGCCGACCATTGCGGTTCCGAACCCAAAAAAGGTAGTCGGCTTCTGCTACACCCCCCAGGATGGAAACTCTCTGCTCTCCTCGGTAGCTGCAACGCTCCAGTACCTTCACCCGAAAGGCTTCGAAGAGCGACTGGAAGTCCTCAGGCCCTACATGTTCCGGGAGATCTGAGTTAAAGTCCCGATTCCATGTCCTGGTTCAAGAAGGAAAAGAAGCCGAAAGAGCCCGTAGAGCAGCGCGCAACGATTCCGGAAGGTCTCTGGGTAAAGTGCGAGGACTGCAAGGAGATCGTCTACAAGAAGGAGATCGAGGCGAATCTCAATGTCTGTCCGAAATGCGGGCACCATATGCGCCTTTCGGCGCGCGAGCGATTCGCTCAGCTTTTCGATGACGGCGCCTACAAGGAATTCGCCGCGAACGTCCGCTCCGGAGATCCACTCGAATTCCGGGATACCAAGCGCTACCGGGATCGCCTGAAGGTTTACGAGTCACGGGTCGGACGGGGCGATGCCGTGTTGTGTGCCGAAGGAAAGCTCGAAAACATCCCGGTCGTGATCTGCGCGATGGAGTACGCGTTCATGGGCGGGTCGATGGGCTCGGTCGTTGGTGAGAAGATCACGCAGGCTGCAGAGCGCGCTCTCGACAAGAAACTGCCATTGCTCATCGTCTCCTGCTCCGGCGGTGCCCGCATGCAGGAGGGCATCCTCTCGCTCATGCAGATGGCGAAGATCTCGGCCGCCCTCAACCGTCTCGCCGACGCCCGCCTACCCTACATTTCGATTCTCACCGATCCGACCACCGGCGGGGTGACGGCTTCCTACGCGATGCTCGGCGATCTGAACGTTGCGGAGCCGAAGGCCCTGATCGGCTTTGCCGGCCCGCGTGTCATCGAGCAGACCATCCGACAGACGCTTCCCGAGGGATTTCAGCGCTCGGAGTTTCTGCTCGAGCATGGGATGGTCGACATCATCACGCCCCGCTCCGAGATGAAGCAGGCGATCGCGAAGTTCCTCCGCCACCTGAGGGGCTGAAGAATTTAGAATTGAGAATTCAGAATTCAGAATTCAGAAACCCTGACCCGAACGGTGCGATTGCAACCTTTCTGAATTCTGAATTCTGAATTCTCAATTTCATGATCAAGTCGCACCTGCGGTATCTCGATTCACTCCAGGCGAGCGGGATCCGGCCCGGTCTCGAGCGCGTGAAGAGACTGCTCGAGCTCTCAGGCTCGCCCCACCGGCGGTACCCTTCGATCATCGTGGCCGGCACCAACGGGAAGGGCTCCACCGCTTCGACTCTCGCCTCCATTCTGAGCGCCTCGGGTTACCGGACCGGCCTCTATACGTCGCCTCATCTTGTCGACCTCTGCGAGCGATGGGTGATCGACGGGAAAGCGATAGGAGAGCGGGATCTGTCAGCAGCAGTATCCGCGTTTCGGAAATCTGCCGCGGTCTGCGAGTTCGCGCCGACATACTTCGAGGCACTCACGGTGATTGCCTTCATTGCCTTCGCCTTCGCGGAATGCGAGGTAGCAGTGATGGAGGTCGGTATGGGAGGACGTCTTGACGCGACAAATGTCGTCAAACCCCTCGCATCGGTGATCACTCCCATCGGAATCGACCATACGGAGTTCCTGGGGGAGACAATCGAAGCCATCGCCTCGGAAAAGGCCGGCATCATCCACGCCGGTTCGATTGCAGTCACCTCCAATCGCGACCCGCGGGTCTTGTCGGTCCTCGCAGACAGGGCGAATAGCGCAGGCACCTCGTTGCACCGGACAACCGCGGAAGTCGCCGCAACGAACGTGAGCTCGCGAATTGACGGCATACGCTTCGAGCTCCGGACTCCGGTCGCCTCCTACGCGCTCGAGTCTCCACTTGCCGGTGGTCATCAGGTCGACAACATCGCGCTCGCAGTCCGTTCGGCTGAGTTGATTGCCCCGAGGCTGAAGTCGATCAGCCAGTCATCGATAAAACGCGGCGTCGCCTCGGTACGATGGAGGGGCAGGCTCGAGCTCTTTCATCATGGCGGGAAACTTGTAATCGTCGATGGCGGTCACAACTCGCATGCTGCGGACGCGGTCGCGAGCTTCATCAATGAGCATCTTGCTCCGCCCCGCACACTCGTGTTCGGCATCATGAGTGACAAGGATGTCCAGCGCACCGCGGAAATCCTCTTTCCGTTGTTTCAACACATTGTGCTTACACGACCCGATCCCGGCCGGGCCGTGTCACTCGATGCGCTTGCAGCGATCGCCGCGAGTATGGGCATCGCTGCCGAGGGATTCGAGAAACCTGCAGATGCGATGGCTCATGCACTATCCCTCGAGCCGAATGCAGTCGTAATCTGCGGCTCGCTCTATCTCGCCGGGGCCGCAGTCGCCCTCTTCGACCGGATGGCGACGAAAAGCGCCGCAGCCACGAGTGACATCGAAAGTGCCCACGACAGTGCAACGAGCGTGTGACGCCTGCCGAACCTGAGAACGATTGCCTCGGTTCCGGCCGGGACGATGACCCCGAGCCTGTCGAGGTTCAGGGGAACGGTGGCGAGCCGCCGCCCCCCGGCCGTAGCGGACCAGGCTTTGAAGTAACTCTGATTGACGAGGAGCAGCCCGTCTTCGCGCGCGGTGACTCCGATCCGAACGGCCTGACCTGAAAGCGATACGGCATCGACTGTCACAGCTCCCGTGGGGAGCATTCTTCCGCGCGGACCGACTGTATGGAGCCGCTCGTCGAAGGTCGGACTCTCAATCGTTCCGACAGCTTGCTGAACAGAAGCGACGGGAACGACTGACCGCACGGGAAAGACCATCGGAAGCGGATTGCGCACCCGATAGGCGTGGAGCGGGTTCCCGTTGATTGCCGTCGTGCCCAGCGATTCGAATCCAGGATCGACGCGCGGATTGCGGACAAGGGCGCTTCGGGTGGCGTTGAGCCGCAGATAGCGGGCCTCGAGCCACGGAGGTGCCGCGCCGATGCGTTCGTTCACCACGCGCGAGAGTCCCGAGTACATTCCGTCCGGCGACCGGTCGAGTACATAGGCGACTCCGAACGAAGTCCCGAAAAGGGGGTCGAGCATCGAAGCGGCGATCCGATAGCGCGACCGCGCGTGCAGCTCGGGAAGTGCGAGCGGACCGCTTTCCGCTGGCCGCCACACCGGCGACTCGGCGATCGCGAGAGCCGACGGTTCCTGCAGGTAGTGACGGGCGAAGTCGACCGGAGCGGCTCGAACGGCCCAGTATCCGAGGAATGGGAACGTCAGAAGCAGCACCAGAGCTCGTCTTCGTTCGGGTGAACGGAGTTGCCCCGCGAAGAGAGCCGCAGATGCGAGCGCAGCCCCGGTGAACGTCCTGACTACGAAGGGCGGTGGGACGAGCCAGCCGAGCAGCGCGACAGCCGCAACCACGAGCAGTATTACGGCTGCCGCACGCGTGAGCAGAATCTCGGTCTTTCGAAGTTCGTCCCGCGCGAGCCAGAGCGCGATGGAAACGACGATCAGAATTGTGATGTGAAGCGAAAGTTTCTCCGGGTAACGGAAGGCGCGGAACGAATCGAATGCTTCCACCAAACCGTTCACGATCGGGTTGAACCGGCCGAGTGCAAGGAACAGAAGGACTACCGTCGCGACCTTGATTCTACGCAGAGGCGGGCTCCCTCCGGCGATGAGCGCGGACAGAGCGATGCCGCCGATAAGAAGCGAGGGGAAAAAGGGAGGCCATCCTCCGGCCCTCCCATCGGTTGGGTATCCCGTCTCTCCGTGATCCATCGGGAGTCCGAGTATCGGGCCGATCAGCAACTCCAGAAGACGCTCCGGGCGAAGCGATGCAGCGAGGACTGTTCTTGAAGAGTAAGTATGCATGCCGCGCTCGACTTCATCCGCGATCTCCGCGTATGCGATAAAGAGGGGCGAGCCAGCGACCGCCGCAAGAACGAGCGCAAGGACTCCCTGTCGCAGGGCCGCGATGCCGATTCTTCCTGCTCCCAGCACCAGCATGACGATCGCTGTGCCTGCGATCGTCACCGGTTCGCAGCCAAGCGCGAGCAGGCCACACGTTACCCCGAGAAACAGAGTGTTCTTCGGAGTCGGAGCCTCAAGGAGCCGCAGCCAGGTGAGGATAGCCAGCGGAACCAGCGCGAGCGCGGTGACGAAGTTGTAGAAGGCGAGCGTTGAAACTGCCGCTCCGCTGAGCAGGTAGATCGCGGTGGCCACCGAGGCGTTGCCAGCCGTGGCTCCGAGCTGGAGGGCGAGCGCGCGCATTGTGAAGAAGGCAGCGACGATGTGCAGAAGAAAGTGGAGGTTGAAAGCCGTCATCGCCGGGAATATGAGGTAGAGGATGTTGTCGGGATAGAAAGTCAGCGTGTTCGGATTGCCGGCCAGGGGCTGGCCGCCGCCGGCCGCAAAGTTCCAGAACGGAATCTCGCCTCCACGCAGGACGGCCGCCGAGTAGACCTTCATCGGATAGTGCGTCGAGAAGTTGTCGCGGTAGTAGAAGAAAAGCACCCAGCTGCAGAGCCCGATGGTGATCGCGATGATCGCTGAGCGGAGGGCAGTCACCGGAAGGGACGTCGGCACACCGACATTATGACCTGTTGCCGGTCTCCGGAGGGCGGGGAGGGATATCGATGGCATCTTCCGGATTCTGAATTCTCAGTTCTGAATTCCGCGCACCCCTGTCGTAAGATCACTGCTGGCGCTCCTGCGGAGCGCAACGGGAGAACATGCACATGTCGAAGGTTGAAACCCACGCGGCCACCGGTCACGATTTTCTCGAACGCGAGCTCCAGTCCGCCGATCCGGAGATTGCTGATGCGATCGCCATGGAGACCACGCGTCAGAACGAGACTCTCGAGCTGATCGCTTCGGAGAATCACGTGTCGAAGCCGGTCCTGACTGCGATGGGCTCCATCTTCACGAACAAGTACGCCGAAGGCTACCCGGGAAAGCGGTACTACGGCGGCTGCGGCCCCACGGACATTGTGGAAACCATCGCGATCGAGAGAGCGAAGAAGCTCTTCGGCGCCGAACATGCGAACGTGCAACCCCACTCCGGCTCACAGGCCAACATGTCGGTCTACTTCGCGATGCTCAAACCGGGCGACGTCATCATGGGAATGGATCTCTCCCACGGCGGTCATCTCACGCACGGACATCCGTTGTCCTACAGCGGCCGGGACTTCAAGGTCGTCGCATACGGAGTCCGGAAAGACACCGAGACGATCGACTACGAGCAGATGCAGCGCCTTGCGGAGGAGAGCCGTCCGCGAATGATCATCTGCGGTGCGTCCGCCTACTCGCGCGTCATTGATTTCGCAAAGATACGTGAGATTGCCGACAGCGTCGGCGCGCTGATGATGGCCGACATCGCTCACATCGCAGGACTGGTCGTCGCGGGCGAACATCCGTCGCCCGTTCCCCACGCAGACTTCGTCACGACGACGACACACAAGACGCTGAGGGGTCCGCGATCGGGACTGGTGCTGTGCAGGGAGCAGTACGCGAAGGACCTCGACCGCGCCGTCTTTCCGGGAGTGCAGGGTGGGCCGCTCGTTCACATCGTGGCGGCCAAAGCCGTGGCTTTCCGCGAAGCGCTCACCGAGGAGTTCCGAGAGTATCAGCGCCAGATCGTCCGCAATGCGCGCGTTCTGGCCCAATCGGTCGCCGACGCCGGCTTCCGGATCGTTTCAGGCGGCACGGACAATCACCTTTTCCTCACCGACGTTTTCTCGAAACAGATTACCGGTAAAGAAGGCGAAAAGATGATGGAAGACGCCGGCATCACCGTGAACAAGAACACGATTCCGTTCGACCAGAACAAGCCAATGGTCGCATCGGGACTGCGAATCGGGACACCGGCTGTGACGACCCGTGGAATGCGCGAGGACGAGATGAAGGAGATCGGCGGACTGATCGCGCGTGTTCTCGATTCAAAAGGTGCCCCCGAGGTGATCGAGAGCGTGCACGACCAGGTTCGTGCTCTCTGCGCGCGATTCCCTATCTATTGACGACTGTCGAGAGGAGCTCGAACAGGCCCTGCTAACTCGCCGCCGCCCAAGGGTGTCATCCTGAGCGCAGCGAAGGATCCCACCAAGTCTTGCGATACAGCGAGTAGTAAGGGGATCCTTCGCTACGCTCAGGATGACACTTGCTCCTGCGAAGACCTTAGGTTTGGCACGTTGGCCGGCCCCCGGCCCCCGCCCCCGCATCCACCCCTGTGCGAAAATGCAGGGAATGCCGAAAAAGCGGGCGCCCTACTATCCGATCTATCTCGACATCGAAGATCGCGATGTGCTGATCGTCGGCGGTGGCAGCGTCTGCTCACGCAAGGCGGCGAGTCTTCTCCGCCATGGGGCGCGGGTGCGCGTGGTGAGCCCTGAAGTGTCGGACGAGGTTCGCAGGATGGTGAGCGAAGGGGCGGTCACACTCATCGAGAGGAATTACGAGTTGGGTGACGTCGACGGCTGTGCCCTCGTCATCGCATCTACTGATGACCTGTCCGTGAACGCGAGGGTGGCGAGCGACGCCAGGAGGCTCCGCATTCCCGTCAACGTCGTCGATGTGACCGATCTCTGCGATTTCATCGTGCCGTCCGTAATCGAGCAGGGGTCCGTGCAGATCGCCATTTCGACAGGCGGAAAATCACCTGCACTGGCGAGGTCGCTGCGACGAACGATCGAGGGATCAATCGGCCCGGAATGGGGCGAGCTCAACGACCTGCTTGGGAGCCTCCGCCCCGTCGCTAAAGAGGCGCTCGCCACGGACCGTGACCGAAAAGCAATGTTCGACCGGATCCTCGATGCGGGCGTGTTGGAACTGCTCCGCGACGGGAGGCGTGAAGAAGCGATGCAGCGGATCGCTGCGATCTGCCACGACTTCGGCGTGTCTTCCGCTGACATCATCCCGACCGGCCAACAGTGATGACGCCGGGCGATCGCAGAGCTCTTCTCGTCCTGGTCGCGTTGTGGGCCGTCAGTACAGGAATGTGGCTCAATCCGGGCATCACGAAGCCCGACGGAGTCGGCTATTACGTTTACCTGCCATCGCTCCGGATCGACGGCGACCTGCTCTTTTTCAATGAGTGGGGCCGGTTCGGAATGATCGATCGGGGACTGATCCAGCACAAGGAAGTCACATCAACGGATCATCTCGGCAATCACTGGACCGTGGGGAGCGCCCTCTACTGGATGCCGTCATTTCTGCTCGCCGATGTGGCGAGAATGCTGCCCGGGCTGAATGGATTCGCGCGGGATGGCGTGTCGCTTCCGTACAACGTAGCCGTCGGATTCGGCAGCGCAGTGGCGGGCCTGCTGACGCTGGTGATCGGGTTCATCATCTCTCGCAGATATGTTCCAGCCTTCCCGGCAGTCGTTGCGGCGGCGGGCCTCTGGTTCGGAACTCCGCTGCTCTTTTATTCTTCGAGGAATCCGATTCTTTCGCATGCGCCCTCGGCGTTTGCCTGTGCTCTCGTGGTCCTGCTGAGTCTGCGCCTGCGCATCGATCGCACTGCCTCCGGGTGGTTTGCCGCTGGCCTCGCTGCCGGCTTCGCATTCATCGTGCGTCCGCAGAACGGAGTGTTTCTGCTGGTTCCTCTGATCATCGCGACGGCATCAGGAAGAACTCTCGTGCAACGGGCGGGACTTCTCCTCGGAGGTTTTGCAGTCGCCGCGGTTCCGCAGGCGATCGTCAGCCAGGTGCTCTACGGGACTCCGTATGGCTTCCTCACGGGAGGAGGCGCTGCGAAACCGTTCGCGGCCTTCGAACGGATCTGGGCGTGGGAACCGATCTTCTCGTGGTATCACGGGCTGATTCCGTGGAGCCCGTTCATCGCGCTGGGACTGGCTGGAATGTTCATTCTGTGGAAGCGTGATCGGCCGCTCGCGGCGGCAGGACTCTTCGTTTTCGCCACGCAGTGGTTCGTCAATGCGACTCTCGAGAGATCGTTCTGGGGCGCACAGGCATTCGGACAGCGCCGCTTCGATAACTGCGCAGTCTTCTTCCTTCTCGGAGCCGCAGTGTTGCTGTCGCGATGGCCCCGTCCCGTTCAACTGATCGTGATCGGGGTGACTTCGCTCTGGACAATGTCGATTTTCTTTGCGGCGATGAGCTCGCTCGATCTGTCTCCTTACTACACGCCGGCTGAGCTTGCAGCAAAGCAGGTTGCGGCGCTATCGAGCGTCATGTCACACATCGCGCCTCTAGCTTCGGTGCCTGCATCGATGAAGGGCACCGTGGCGCTTCTCTGCTCTCTCCTCGCCGCGGCGTGGGTCGGTGCTGGCTTTCTGTTCTTCAGATTTGGGCGCAACAGAGTTGCACCACTGACAGCAGCGGCGACTCTCTACTTCGTTGTGATGAGTCTCGTGCTCGCGGTCGCCGGCAGCACGGGTCGCGGACGGCTGGTTCACTTCGGCGAGCTGATTGAAGTGAACCGTGTTGTCGCATCGGCGCTTGGAGGCGCCGACGCCCGAGGCGGGCTTCTGTCGGATGAAGCGACGTATCTCAGAAAGGCCGGGCGAATCGAAGAAGCCGAAGAGACCGAGCGGGAACTGGCCGAACTCGAGAGTGCGCGGCGCGAAGGTGTCCGGCGGTTGCAGGAAATGGGAAGGGTGCGTCCGTGACTCCGATCCGAATCGTGATGGCTGCATGGCTTCTTCTTGCGCTGCTGCTCGTCCCGGTTTTTCCTCACTTCATCTCGCCAAACGAGATGAGCCGCTGGGCCCTCGCTGCAGCGATTGTCGAGTCGGGAACGATCGAGGTCTCCTCGATCCTGCCCATCCTCGGTTCCCGGCTTGAAGACCTCTCGGAGGTCGACGGGCGGATCTATTCGAACAAGGCGCCCGGCGGGACGCTCGTCGCACTTCCCGGTTATCTCGCCGGCCGCATCTTCGCCGGGCCCCCGTCCGCGGAGTCGCTTCGGGGAGTTCTGTATGCGATGCGATGGGCCGGGTCGACGCTGCCGATGCTCGCTCTTGCTCTGGTGATGCTGAAACTCGCCAGGAGGTATGGCGCGAGTGAAGATGCAATCGCATTTTTGCTTCTCACGACCCTGTTCGGAACCGTATGTTTCACGTATGGTCTGCTCCTTTTCTCGCATGCTCTCGTCGCGTCGAGCCTGTTCCTCGCATGGGTACTTCTCTTCACCGTGCGGGAGGAACCGTGGCGCGATTATGCGGCGGGAGCCCTTGTCGGGCTGGCCGTGCTCTCAGAGTATCCAGCGGTCATTCCCTCGACCCTGCTTGTGCTGCTGTCGCTCAGGCGTCGCAGTCCCGAGAGGCTCGTTCGCATCATTCTCGGGGGCATCCCGTTCGCGCTCGCGCTCGCGGCGTACAACACCGCTGCGTTTGGAGGGCCGTTCCAGCTTTCCTCCGGACATGAGCGTGCGGGAGAGTTTCGCGAGCTGGCGGATTCAGGACTGTTCGGGATTGGCCTTCCCTCTCCGGCGATCCTGCTTCGTCTTCTTCTCGACCCGTCGAAGGGGCTCCTGATTTTTTCGCCGTTTCTGCTGCTCGCGCCGGCGGGATGGAAGCAGGTAAAGGCGGCACTCGGCCGGCGCGCGCTCGCAGCGCTGATTGCTGCGCCGCTCTCGATTCTCATTTTCTATGCGGGCTATCCGAACTGGCACGGGGGCTGGACCGTGGGCCCGCGGTATCTCGTCGCCGCTCTGCCGTTCCTCTGCTTTCCGCTGGCGTTCGCGTGGCGGGGAAAGGCTGCGGCAGTTCTGACGGGCTACTCCGTGACTGCGGTTGTCGTTACGAGCCTTGCGTTTCCCTTCGTGCCAGGCGCATTTCCGTTTCCCTGGGGATCCTTCGCATTTCCGATGATTCGCGACGGTCTCGTCGGGCCGAACGCCATGCATCTTGTTTCCAGCAGTCTGGCGCTCGGCGTGCCGTTCGCCCTCGCGATCATCGCTGTGATGGCTGTGTTCCGGCGAAGTCAGCTCGCGCTCGCGATCGCCGGTGTCGTTCTCGCAATGGTTCTCGGACACTTTGCGGGGCGCTCCGTCGATCGGTCGATCGGGATACGGATTCAGAGGGGATACGTCCAGGAGGTTTACCTTCTCGACCGAGGCGCACTCGCAGAGAGCGCCGGCGAGGGGATCCCTCTTCCCCCGCGGCTCATGCAGCGGAGGGAGTATGAGATGACGTTGCCGCCAACGGCATGGCCCTTCAGGAAGTGAGAGCACCGAAACTGCCCAAGTGTCATCCCGAGCGTCGAGCGAGGGATCTGGGTGGGGGCCTTCTACCCAGGGATGATCGATCTACGTGCATTTTCGTTCCAGGGGGACCACCGCCCAGATCCCTCGCTCGACGCTCGGGATGACACAGTCGCGGGTGATGACACAGTCTCGCTGGGCTCAGGATGACAATTCGTGATCCCTCAGACCCTCTGCGAGGACTTGGGCGAGACGCCGGCAGCTTCCCCGCCATTCTTCGCCCGGAAGATCGCATGCGAGTACATCTGCTTTTTGTGCAGCTTGTAGAAAAACATCGTCTTGAGAATCCCGAGCCCGTAGCGGGATGCCCGCCAGAAGCCGATCTGCGAGGCCTCGGGGAAGTAGCGCGTCTGGATGGGAACTTCCCGGATCACCATCTTGCTCGCGACTCCCTGGGCGATGATCTCGGTGTCGAAGATGAAGTCGTCCGAGTTCGCCTCGAGGTTCACGGTTTCCAGATAGTGTCGCGAGTAGGCGCGGAAGCCGGAGTGATACTCGGAGAGGAATACGTAAAACGTCGCGTTTTCGACCATCGTCAGGAAGAGGTTGGCGAAGTACTTCCACTTCGGCATTCCGCCCTCGATCGGTCGGCCGCCCAGCATGCGCGAGCCGAAAACGGCGTCACACTCTCCATTGAGCAGAGGCTTGACGAGCTCCGGGATGATCGTAGGGTCGTACTGGTGATCTGGATGCACCATCACCATGATGTCTCCGCCCAGCTCGTCCATCGCGGTCCGGTAGCACGACTTCTGATTGCCGCCGTAGCCCCGGTTCCGCTGGTGCCTGACGGTCTGGATTCCGAGCTCTTCCGCCACTTC
>JBGSYJ010000480.1:0-6139 GCA_041750915.1 Thermoanaerobaculia bacterium
TGGCGGCAGACGTTCGACATCGCGCGAAGAGTTCCCTCACGGTCCCTTACCACGATGATCGGTTCACCCCCGACGACCGCCGTGAAGTAATCGCCAGGGTTCGCCACCTGCTCGATCTGGCCGACGAGCTGCCAGCTCCGGCCAAAGACCGCACCGTGCTCGCGCCGGAGCATGGAGGGCTCCCGGTACCAGTCGGCGGGCGGCGTGGCAGCGAACGCGAGGCGAGGATCGAAGGTGTAGGGGGACATGTGTTAAGGATAAAGGATGAAGGACGGAAGTAGACAGTACACAGTAGACAGGAGACAGTAGAAGGGCCCCCTCACACACCGAAAGGATTGTCGAGTCTGCAGAAGAGGGCGGGGGCTACTGTCTCCTGTCTCCTGTGTACTGTCTACTTCAATAGAATGTCCAGAGCCGATCTGCGGTTATGATGCGCGCGCCGGGCTTCCGGACTTGAACTCTTCATCTTTCATCTTTCATCTTTCATCTTTTTCCTATGATTTCTTTCTCGAAAGTTAATAAGCAGTACGGCAGACAGATTCTGTTCGTCGACGCGTCGTTTCAGCTGAATCCGGGTGAAAAAGTCGGTCTCGTCGGGCCCAACGGGGCGGGCAAGACTACGCTTTTCCGAATGATCACTGGTGAGGAGACTGCCGATGACGGCGAGGTCTCCGTGCCGAAGAAGCTTTCGATCGGCTACTTCAAGCAGGAAGTCGACGAGATGAAGGGCCGGTCTGTCCTCGATGAGGCGATCGCGGGGAGCGGCCGCGCGGGCGATCTTCATCACGAGCTCGAGGATCTACAGAATGCGATGTCGGATCCTGACCGCGCCGACGAAATGGACAAGATCCTTCACCGTTTCGGTGAGGTTCAGGAGGAGTACCAGCACCTCGGAGGCTACGAGCTCGAGGCGCGCGCACGCGAGGTGCTGCATGGGCTCGGCTTCGAGGATGATCAGATCGACGGGGATGTGGGCGCTCTTTCCGGTGGCTGGAAAATGCGTGTCGCGATGGCCCGCGTCCTCCTCGGACGTCCCGACGTTCTTCTCATGGACGAGCCGACCAACCACCTCGACATCGAATCGATCATCTGGCTCGAGGACTTTCTCCGCGCGATGCCGGGGTCGCTGCTTATGACCTCGCACGACCGTGAATTCATGAACCGGCTCGTGACGAAGGTGGTCGAGATCGACAGCGGAGAGCTTCTGACGTATTCCGGAAACTACGATTTTTACGAGCGTGAGCGGGCAGTTCGCGAGTCGAACCGGGAAGCGGCCTATGCCCGCCAGCAGGCGATGCTCGCGAAGGAACAGCGCTTCATCGATCGATTTGCCGCACACGCGGCGAAGGCCGCACAGGTGCAGAGCCGTGTCAAGGCGCTCGACAAGATCGAGAAGCTCGAGCTGCCGAAAAAGCGGCGTGTCGTGAGATTTGACTTCAGACAACCGGCCCGCTCCGGCGATGACGTGGCCGTGCTCAAAGGCGTTTCGAAGACTTTCGGAAAGCGCGTCATCTACGACGACTTCAGCTTCATGATCCGCCGCGGCGAGCGGTGGTGCGTGATGGGAAAGAACGGCGCCGGAAAATCGACGCTGCTGAAAATGATCGCCGGCGCAATCACGCCTGACGAAGGGGAAGTAAAACTCGGAGCGAGCCTGAACATGGGCTACTTCGCGCAGCAGTCGCTCGATCTGCTCAACCCCGACCTCACGGTGATGGAACAGGTCCAGAAGGATTTTCCGCTCGAAGGTGCCGGCATCCTCCGAAGTCTCCTCGGCGCGTTCCAGTTCTCGGGCGACGAGGTCGACAAGAAGATCCGCTCGCTGTCGGGCGGCGAGAAGTCGCGCCTCGTGATGGCGCGCATGCTTCTCAACCCGCCGAACTTTCTCGTCCTCGACGAACCGACGAATCACCTTGACCTCGCGACGAAAGAGATGCTCATCGAAGCGCTCAGCGACTTCCAGGGAACGATGCTCTTCGTCTCTCACGACCGTACGTTTCTCCGCGGCCTGAGCAATCGCGTGATCGAGCTCGGTGGCGAGAGCGGCCGCGATTCGCACCCGCATGTTTATGGCGGCTCGTACGTGGAGTATGTCGAGAAGAGCGGCCACGAAGCGCCGGGCGTGCACAGCTAGCGGGGGAGGGGTCGTTTACGATCGTCCATTGATGCGCCGTGACGAGTCATCCATCACGGCGAGATCTTCAGGACTTGTCATCCCGAGCATGCGTGGGCGCGGCGGGAGGGGCGAGGGACCTCCGGCGATAGTACATTCGTGATTCGGGATGGTCACTGGGTGGTGGCGGAGGTCGATAGCAACTCTGTACCATCGCCGGAGGTCCCTCGCCCCTCCCGCCCGCACAACCAAGCTCGGGATGACAAGCTCATACTCTCTCGCCACATGACTTCATCTCCATTTCGCCTTCCGTGAACTTTGTTACAACTTCAAACAAACCTCACGTCCCGCCGTCTAACCGTCCAATGAGCAGCATAACGAGGAGGTTTCGAATGAAGAGACGTTCCCTGGTCATCTCGTCCGTAGTGACCCTGACACTGGCAGGCGTGCCGTTGATGGCGCAGTCCGATACGTACACGAGTTCCCGAAAGGGGCGTAGTCCGGTAACCAGTTGCGATCAGATCGATAGCAACTGGAAAGGCAAGGTGATGGACCGAGCCGCGCAGACCCTCTCGGTTCCCGGAGGTTCGGGTGGGCTCACGGTGGCCGACCTGCACAACAGCGCGATCTACGTCACGAGCGGTAGCGGCTCGAACTACGAGATCACAGTCTGCAAGGTCGCCGCTGGAGACTCGATTGGCGAGGCATCCCAGCTGCTCCGCGGCATCGAAGCTGAAGTCCGCGGCGGCCGGCTGCAGGTGTCGGGGCCCGATGAGGGCAGATGGGCGGCGCATCTCATCATCCGCGCGCCGGCGAATGCCGTCATGGATCTCGCAACGACGAACGGCCCGATCAGCTTCTACGAGGTTTCCGGACGTATCAATGCACGGGCGACCAACGGCCCGATTTCATTGACCCGATCGTCGGGCAACATCGATGCATCCACGAAGAACGGACCGATCAGTCTCGACGGCGGTTCCGGTGAAATGGCTCTGAATGCGCAGAACGGACCGATTGTCGTGAAGCTGGACGATCGCGAATGGCGCGGAGGAAATCTCGAGGCGCACACGAAAAACGGGCCGCTGTCGCTGCGGCTGCCTGACGGCTTTCGCTCAGGCGTGGTCGTCGACGCTTCGAAACACTCGCCGGTGACCTGCGATTGCGACGGAGCGCGAACGACGACAACGGGAGGTAAAGAGCAGCGGTTCGAGTTCGGCTCGACGGCTCCTGTCATCCGGATGTCGACCGTGAATGGCCCGGTGTCGATCAAAGCGGATCGGGTGGCATTCTGATCGGAGAGGGCGGGGGAGTGTTGAAGAATTCAGAATTGAGAATTCAGAATTCAGAAATGCCCCCGCCCTTTCACATCTAACGTTTGCTGTTGTTGAATCCCGAGTTTCTGAATTCTGAATTCTAAATTCTTAATTCTTCAGTCCACCTTCGACATCGAGGACCACGATCTCCCGCTTCAGAGTCCGCAGTCCCGGCTCGATCTGGTCGAGGTCACCCACCAGAAGCAGAGTCGCTTCGTTCGGTTTGACGTAGCGTGCGATTGCAGGCGTGATCTGATCCATCGTCATCGCCTGGATCGCTTCGATCTCGTGCTGCATCTCCGACATGGGAAGCCGCATTGCCCAGAGGTCGCCGACCTGCTGGCTGACTCTGGCGAGCGACTCGAATTGCTGCGCGTAACCGCGGACCCGGCTCTCGCGTGCCATCGTCAACTCTTCTTCGGTGACCGGTCGCGATGAAGCCAGCTCTTCCAGCTCACGGAGCAGTTCCACGACCGACTCCGTCGTCTTGTCCGTCTGCACGCTTCCGCCAGCCCACCACGACCCGCTCTCGCTGAAGAGGGCAAGGCTGGAGAAGATCCCGTAGGCATAGCCCTTATCCTCCCGCAGATTCAGGTTCAAACGAGTCCGGAATCCGCCGCCTCCCCATACTGCGTCGACCAACCGGAGCGCGTAGTAGTCTTCGGCATGACGGCCGGGAGCGGGAAGGATCTGCATGACAACCGTCTGCGAGGCATCCTGACGATCGATGAGAAAAATCTTTCCCGCGCCTTCTCGCGTCGGAGGCGGTACAGAGATCGGCGCCGCGGCTCCTCCGGTCCAGCTGCCGAAAGCCTCTTCGGCGAGAGCACGTGCCCGATCCATGCTGATGTCGCCTGCGAAGATGATCGCCGAGCTTCCCGGCTTCCACCAGTCGCCGTGAAATGCGGCGAGGTCTTCACGCGTGATCTCCGCCACGGTCGATGGGAGACCCTGTCCCGGACGTCCGTAAGGATGCTGGGCACCGAATGCAAGCATCGCCCGGATGCGCGCCGCGACGCTCGATGGATTGTTCGACTGTTGCGAGAGCGCGTCGAGATGGATGGATTTCTCGCGCTCGATCTCAGAAGCCGGGAACTGCGGATCCATCACCGTCTGCGCGAAAAGCTCGAGCGCAGGAACGAGATTCCGCTCGAGCACATCGAATCCGGCAGCCGAGTACTCCCGCGCCGCAAAGGCGGAGACTGCTGTTCCGAGGTCCCCGAGCCGGTCTTCGATTTCGAGCGCAGAAAGAGAGCTCGTTCCGAGACTCATCGTGTGCGCGACCAGATGGGCGACGCCTTCGCGGCCCGGAGGATCCGACATCGCGCCCGCTCTGGTGACGAGATTCACGGCAACCTTCGGCAGGTCGGTTCGCTCAACGACGAAGAGATCCATGCCGTTCGACAGCTTCGCAGTCTGCACCGACGGCGCTGAGAATGGGCGGTCTTCGCCTAGGCTCGGAACCGCTGAGCGTTCGATCGCCTCGATCGCCGTGCGGCTCGAGTTCTCGGGATGGAAGCGGATGAGAAGACGGTTCCGGTGGTTAATCCACTTCTCGACGGCCTTCTGCACGCTTGCGGCTGTCACCCTCCGATAACGCTCGACGTCGTCGTCGAACTTCGCGGGATCTCCGAGGAACGTGTTGTACTGCGCGAGACGATCGGCCTTTCCGCCGAAGCCGCCAATCCGCTCGAGTCCCGTGACGAAGTCGTACTCCCATTTCGTCTTCGCGCGGTCGAGCTCCTCCGCCGACGGGCCTTCCGACGCGAGACGGCCGATCTCCTCTGTCACCGCCTTCTCGATCGACTCCATCGAGGCGCCGGGCCGCGCCGTTGCCACAACCATGAAGATGCCGGAGATCTCGCTCGTCCAGTGTAATGAAGAGACGTCCGTAGCGAGCTGTTCGTCGTACACCAGTCTCCGGTTCAGACGCGAGGAGAGCCCGTCGCTGAGGATCAGTGACGCGACATCGAGATCCGCCTCGACCTCGTCAAAGTAGGGAACGCTCGGCCAGGCGATGTAGGTCCGCTCCTGCGGAACGCGATCGCTCACGTCGATGATCTTCTCGCCATGGAGCGTCGGAATGAAGCGGGCGGGCCGATCGAGTGCAGGGCCCGCCGGAATGCCGCCGTAGTATCGGTTCACCAGCGCGATTGCCTGGTCGCGGTCGAAGTCGCCCGCGATCACGAGCGTGAGATTGTTCGGCGCATAAAACCTCTCGAAGAACTCCTTCACGTCGTCGAGGGATGCTGCGATCAGATCTTCATGGCTTCCGATGACGGGCCATGAATATGGATGATCCGGCGGATGAAGGTGCTCGGTGACGAGCGTCATTGCGCGTCCATAGGGCTGATTGTCGTAGCTCTGTCTCCGCTCGTTGCGCACGACCTCGCGCTGCATGTCGAGCTTCTTCTGCGTCAGGGCTTCAGCGAGCGTCGCGAGGCGATCTGACTCGAGCCAGAGGAGGAACTCGAGGTTTCCCGAAGGGACGGTTGCGAAGTAGTTCGTCCGATCCGAGCTCGTCGTTCCGTTGACCCCGCCTTCACGAAGATTGGCGCCGGCCTTCTCGACGAACGAAAAGTAATCGGCGGCTGCGTTGAGCGACCCCTGGAACATCACATGCTCGAAGAGATGGGCAAAGCCTGTCCGCCCTTTCCGCTCGTTCTTCGAGCCGACGTGGTACCACTGGTTCACGTGAACGACGGGCAGCTTC
>JBGSYJ010000481.1:0-11738 GCA_041750915.1 Thermoanaerobaculia bacterium
CCTTTTCGAATGTGAAATCTTCCCCAATGACACCGCGCCAGCCAGCAGTTCCGAATGTGATCATCGTTTTGAATGCGCTCCTGTAGAAATCGGCTGTGAACGTTAGCACAACCCCCGCCCGCCCGGTTGTGGGTTGTGCCCAACCCCCGCCCGCCCAGTTGTGAGTTGTGCACACCCACCCAGCCGCCGGTTCTGAGTTGTGAGTTCCCGCCCACCCTTGCGTTGTGTTGATGGCTTGCAGGACTTGCACCGCCGCGGGCGGGGCGGGTGGGAACTCACAACCCAGAACCGTGAGGGCGGGTGGGTGTGCAGAACCCAGAACCGGGCGGGCGGTGGGTTGGGTGGGAACTCACAACCCACAACCCTGCGGCTGGGTGGGTGTGCACAACTCACAACTGGGCGGGCGGGGGGATGGCGGATCTGGCTTGTTTTCCGCATAATCTGACGTTAAATGCGCAGCAGATCGATGGTTTTGATCGCTGACGATGACCCGGATGTTCTCGAGCTGCTGAAGGTCTACCTTCGTCCCCTGGGATGCGACGTGCTCACGGCGACCGATGGTGAGCAGGCCCTGGAGATTGCGCAGAAAGAGCTTCCGGACGTCGTACTGCTTGATGTCCAGATGCCGAAGCGCAGCGGTTGGGAAGTCTGTCAGGCCCTCCGCGCGATGCATCGCACCTCCGAGATCGGCATTGTGCTGATCACCGGCAAGGGGGAGGTGAAGGATCGGCTCACTGGCCTTCAGGTCGGTGCGGACGACTATCTCGTCAAGCCTTTTCACCGGGGAGAGGTTCTCAAGCGTGTCGGCGAGCTCATCGCCAACCGTCGCGAAATCTCGTTTGCCGAGGAGCGCACATTGCCGGCTGAGCCTGCCGGAAGGCCGAAGCTCAAGGATGATCCCGCCAGCGGACTGCCTACGATCTCCATGGTCATCGACCGCCTCAAGGAGATGATGATCGAGCAGTCCCAGCTGGGCATCATCTACGTCGACATCGAACAGTTCGAGACCATCGAAGTCGATTACGGCTGGGCCTTTTTCGACGAGTTCATCCGCAGGGTCGGAGAGGTGCTCTCGACCGAAGCGAAGGGGTGGTTCTCCGAGCCGGTCGTCTCGATCAGCCGCGTCGCTGGATCGAGCTTTTACGTCTTCGTCGAGACTGCATCCGGCCGCTCGCGAGAGAGCCTCGAGCAGATTGCCGAGCGTCTTCGCGTGCGGCTCGTCGAATCGCTCCGCGAGCGTTTTCCAAAGATGCAGTCCCGACAGATCGGCTTCTTCACAGGCGCGGCTTACGTTGAGTACGAGCCGCAGATCCGGCTCGAGCGCCAGATCTACGCCGGAATGCAGACGGCTGCCGATGCCGTGCGCAGTGCCGAGCAGCAACGGAAAAAGCAGCTTCTGCGCGAGCTGCGCGAGATCATCCGCAAGCGCAAAGTCACCACGCTCTTCCAGCCAATCGTCCACGCCGCCGACTCGTCGCTCTTCGGCTACGAGATCCTCACGCGCGGTCCTGCGGAATCATCGTTCCGCAACTCCGACATGCTTTTCTCATTCGCGCGCGAGACAAAGCTCGCCTGGGATCTCGAAGCACTCGCCCTCGAGAGCTCGCTCGACCGGCTGCGCAACATCGATCTTGGGGATCACAAGTTTCTCCTGAATCTCGAAGCCGAGATGTTCGAGACCTCCGAGCTGCGCTTCCACGAGATGGTCGACTTCTTCGCCGGGAAGCGGGGAAGTTTCGTGTTCGAACTGACCGAGCGCGCCGCGATTCAGGATTACGGCGTCTTCCGCGAGCTCCTCGAGGAGTTTCGTGCGAAGGGGATACAGATCGCGATCGACGACGCGGGATCGGGCTATGCCTCGCTCGAAGCCATCGCAGCTCTGTCACCCGACTATCTGAAAGTGACCAAGGGGCTGGTCTCGACCCTCGCGCAGGAGCCGATCAAACAGGACCTGCTCAAGATGCTCGTCGAGCTGGCGCACAAGATCGGCGCGCGGACCATCGCCGAAGGCATCGAGACCGCCGAGGAGTTCGACTGGTGCCGCGACCTTGGGATCGACCTGATGCAGGGGTACTACATCGCGCGCCCGCAGGTAGAGCTCATCGAAGGGAATCACGTGCCCGCGCCCGCGGGAGAGTGATCCGTGGAGTCAGGAGACAGGAGACAGTACAAAGTAGACAGTAGACAGTAGACAGTAGCCCACCCACTCGCAGTGTACGGCGCCTGCCACTCCTGAAGATTCACGATCACAAAAGGGTGGGGGCTACTGTCTACTGTCTACTGTCTACTGTCTACTTCGTCCTCGCTGTGTATAATCCCGCCCTGCAGAAATATTCATTCTGCATTCTGAATTCTTCATTCTGCATTTCGTCCTGGGGCTGTAGCTCAGTTTGGGAGAGCGCCTGAATCGCACTCAGGAGGTCGTCGGTTCGATCCCGATCAGCTCCACCAGTATTTTCAACAACTTACGCCGGCTCACAAGGCCGGCGTTTTTCTTTGGCTTGCGTTGCGCTTTTCAGTTGACCGGCGTCCTGCTGATCTTCCTGTGAATCTCCGGCGATGCCATCAGCGAGGCCGAACCGTACCAGGGGATGTAGTCGACGACGAAAATGCCGGCCTCGATGGCAGGATCGCTCGAGGCGAACTCCCGCGCTTCTTCGACGGACGCGGCGTTGAGGATGAACAGGCCGCGAAAGGTTTTGTCGTTCTTTCCAAACGGACCCGCAACCGCGAGTTTGCCCTCTTCGGCGAGGCGTCCCATGTTCGCGAAGTGGCCGGCGAAGAGTTTCTTGCGCTCGTCGCCCTTGATGGTCGCGTCCTGCGGTCCGGTCTTGAGGATGGCCAGCACATACTGTTTCATCCCTAACGCGTCAGCGCCGAGCCTCGTGGCAAGCTCCTCATCGAATGCTGCGTTGACTTCTGCCGGTGTGTCCGGCTCTGCGGCGAGGGCGATTCCTGCGCAGAGCGTCCATGCAAGAGCGATGGCGAGTCTCTGTTTCATGTAGGCTCCTTTTCTCTGATCCCATTGGGCTCGAGAAAGTCAGACGGCGAACGATCGCGTGTCATCCTGAGCGCAGCGAAGGATCCCCTCAGGACTTGCTCTGGCGCAGATAGTCAGGGGATCCTTCGCTTTCGCTCAGGATGGCACCGGATGCGTTTCTCGATTTTACCAAGCCCTCGGGTCGTGCCGACCAGCAACACTTCGGTGACAAAAATAAATGCTATAAATAGCTGATGTTATAGTGATCTGTTTAAAGATTGTGTTCTTTGCTTCGAGCGGGCATATTAGAATCTCTCCCATGCGAAGCTGGATGGTGGCGGTCGCGCTGGTGATAGCGAGCGGTATCGCTTCCCCGGCGTCTGCTGAGTTGCCGATCTGGCGGCCCACCGTCCAGACCGATCCGCTCGAGTTCGGATCGCTTCGTCTCGAGACGGGGTTCGCCAACATCCCTGAGCCGGGCGAATGGGAGGTGTCGTTCACGGCGACCCAGTTCAACGTCTGGAGCCACACATGGCACACCTTCGCGCTCCATCGCGAGTACGATCGAATCGGCCAGGAGATCACATCGGAGCAGCTGCGGCAGATCGAGGGTAATTTTCCGGACGACGACGCATGGCATCTTGATCTCGAGGGATGGCGTTCCGACCTGATCGTTACCCGCGGCCTGGCGAACGGGATGAGCGCGAGCGTCAAAGTCCCATACATTGAGTTGGGCAGGCCGCACTGGGATGCATTCGCGGAGGAATTCCACGAGTTTCTGAGCATCAATACGCTCGAGCGGGAGATCTTTCCGCGCCATGACACGCTCATCTACATCAAGGACGGCGATAGCGAGCACATCGTCGAAGCGCGAGAAGAAGTGAATGGCTCAGGAATCGGGGACGTCAGTCTCGGTCTTGCGATGCCGCTGCGGGATCGTTGGGGCGCGCGGCACAGGCTCGTCCTCTCCGCGGAGCTTCCGACGGGCGATCGCGACAGCCTTCGGGGGAGCGGCGGAGTCGACGCGAACGTCAGCTGGTTCGCGCGATGGGAGTTCGAAAAGCCGCGTGGCACCCGTGCGGTCACTCTCGCCGCAGGCTATACCTGGCTCGATCCGAATGGTGAATGGCTCGGGTTCGAGCGCACTGAGCATCTCGGACATCTATCGTTCGGGGTTGATCAGCCGCTCTGGAGAAACCTGTTCGCTACGTTCGCCGTCCGGCTCGATACCTCGCCGCTCTGGAGTATCACCGAAGCGCGTCCCGGACTCCCGGCGACGTTCTTCCGGCTCGGTTTGATGGCGGACGCCGGACGAGCTGGCTGGCTCGGATTCGAAGTGGGCAACGAGCTCCAGCCGCAGACCGGGGGAGAGGCCGACTGGAGCTTTCATCTAATCTGGGGACAGCGTCTCAGTAGCGGGAGATTCCGATCTCCCGCTTCCGCTAAGTAGCGTGTCGCGCGTTATGGGATTTTCGCGATGCCCCAGAACTCGCGAGACTTTCGCACCGCGAAGAACGGCGGATCGGAATCCGCGGCTACGCGAGTGCCGCGTCGACGATGGTCTGCGCTTCCTCCACGATCCTGGCCAAAGCGTCTTTTCCCCGGAAGCTCTCCGCGTAGATCTTGTAGATGTTCTC
This sequence comes from Thermoanaerobaculia bacterium, assembly GCA_041750915.1. Lineage (GTDB taxonomy): Bacteria > Acidobacteriota > Thermoanaerobaculia > Gp7-AA8 > Gp7-AA8 > JBGSYJ01. The sequence goes on from JBGSYJ010000481.1 coordinate 4,618, forward strand.
GGTTCCCGACGGACGCGCCGCGAACCACCCCGTATCCGCGATCACCTTCACCCCGCCGATCGCTGCCTGATTTCCCGGCGCCTCGGTCAGAATACTTCGGATCGTTTCTCCCGCGAGCTCAGTGCTCTTCACCTGCTTCGGCGAGAGTTTCGACAGCTGCGTTTTCTGTTCAGCAGTCGCGGGCGCTTCGACTCGATCGTAAGCGGGCGCGCCGAACTCCCGCGTCAGCTCGTTGTAGATCTCGCCCGGGTCCCGACCTGCACCAACGGTGATCTCGGCCGCAAGCAGCGCCGGGATGATCCCATCCTTGTCGGTGGTCCACACGGTCCCGTCCCGGCGCAGAAACGCCGCGCCGGCGCTCTCCTCGCCGCCGAAGCCCAGGGAGCCGTCGATGAGCCCGGGAACAAACCACTTGAAGCCGACGGGCACTTCATGCAGTCGCCGCCCGAGCTTTTCGGTCACGCGATCGATCATCGAGCTGCTCACGACTGTCTTTCCGACTCCGGCTTCGGCGCTCCACTGCGGCCGATGCTGGAAGAGGTGGTGAATCGCCACGGTGAGGTAATGATTCGGAGGGAGCAGGCCGCTGCTCGGTGTCACGATCCCATGTCGATCATGATCCGTATCGCACGCGAAGGCGATGTCGAACTTGTCCCTCATGCTGATCAGCCGCTCCATCGCGTACGGGGACGATGGGTCCATACGGATGCGGCCGTCCCAGTCGGCCGTCATGAATCGGAACGTCTGGTCGACGTCGTCGCTGACGACCGTCAGGTCGAGCCGGTAGTGCTCCGCGATCCGCGACCAGTAGTGGACTCCCGCTCCTCCGAGTGGATCAACGCCCAGCCGGATACCGCCGTCGCGGATCGCCTGCATGTCGACGACGTTCTCGAGATCGCGGACGTAGTTGTTGAGATAGTCGTGGCGATGCGTCGTCGGGGCGCGGATGGCTTTCTCGTAAGGGATTCGCTTCACACCCTCCAGTCCGCGTTCCATCAACTCGTTCGCAATGCCTTCGATCAGTTTCGTGATGCCCGAGTCTGCCGGTCCGCCGTCTGGAGGGTTGTACTTGAAGCCGCCGTTGTCGGGCGGGTTGTGCGATGGGGTGATGACGATGCCGTCTGCCAGTCCTGCCTTACGCTCCCGGTTGTAAACGAGTATCGCGTGTGACAGCGCCGGAGTTGGCGTGTATTCGTCGTTCTCGGCGAGCATGACGTCGACACCGTTCGCCGCAAGCACCTCGAGCGCAGTTGCACACGCCGGCTCTGACAAAGCGTGCGTGTCGACTGCGAGAAACAGCGGGCCATCGATGCCCTGTTCTCTGCGGTAGCGGCAGATGGCCTCGCTGATCGCGAGCACATGCCACTCATTGAATGTCCTCTCGAACGACGAGCCGCGATGCCCCGAGGTTCCGAACGCGACCCGCTGCGCAGGGACGGCCGGGTCGGGGATCCCGGTGTAATACGCCGTGATGAGCTTTGAAACGTCGACGAGCTGCGCGGACGGGAGCTGGTGACCCGCAAGTGGATTGATTTTCATATCCCTATCCTATTGGAGCTCGATCGACATCGTTGCATTTCCTTTCGTGCTATAACTCGTGTCATCCTGAGCGCAGCGACGGATCCCCCCAAACCTAGCGATTCAGCCAGAAGTAAGGGGATCCTTCGCTGCGCTCAGGATGACACAACGTTCGTCTCCGCTACATCGGTTTCGCGGCGAGTGCATCATCGTCCGTCGTGAAGCGACTTCGAATCCGTCCGGGAATGCTGTTCACATCCTCGAGGATTCTGTATCCGACCGGCACCAGAATCAGAGTGATCGCCGTTGCGAAAAGGACACCGAAGGCGAGTGATACGGCCATCGGGATCAGAAACTGCGCCTGCACGCTCCGTTCTAGGATCAGCGGCAGAAGCCCTGCGAAAGTCGTCAGCGAGGTGAGGAGAATCGGGCGGAACCGCGCGACTCCCGCCTGTACGATCGACTCGCGCAGCGGCATGCCCTTCCGGAACGCGCGATTGATGAAGTCGACCATGACGAGGCTGTCGTTGACGACGACTCCCGTCAGCGCGATGATCCCGAACAGTGAAAGCGCCGTCAGATCCATCCGCATCACGACGTGGCCTGCGACCGCTCCCAGGATGCCGAACGGGACCGCGCTCATGACGATCATCGGCTGCAGGTACGACTTGAACGGGATCGCCAGAAGCGCGTAGATGAGAAAGAGAGCGAAGCCGAATCCGCGCAGAAGGCCGCTCAGCGTTTCGCGCTGCTCTTTCTGTTCGCCTTCGAATGTGAAACGGATGCCGGGAAACTGCTCCATGAGCTCCGGCAGGCCGTCCTCGCGGAGACTTGTGACGACCTCGTTCGCGTTCGCCCGTTCCGGGTCGATGTCCGCCGTGACGTTCAACGCCCTGCGGCGGTCGACGCGACGGATCGAGGAAAATCCGCGCCCTTCGGAAGCGACGCCGGCGACGGCAAACGGTAGTTCCGCTCCCTGCGGGGTGCGGATCCGCATGTCGCTGAGATTCTCGATCGAGCGACGCTCCGATTCCGGATAGCGGACCATCACCCGGACGTCGTCTCGTCCCCGTTGGATTCTCTGTGCTTCCTCTCCGAAGAAGGCCTGCCTTACCTGTCTGGCAAGATCGAGACGCGAGATTCCCATCGCTTCGCCTTCCGGCGTGACGTCGACCTTCATCTCTTCCTTCCCTGCCCGGAACGAATCGGCGATGTCATCGACTCCCGGATAGTTTGCAATCTCACGTTTCACGGCCTCGGAAGCGAGGCGAAGCTCCTCCAGGTTGTTGCCGGTGAGCTGAATATCGACCGCGCCGCCGGGAGAGAAGAGCGACGCGCTGAACGTCACTTCGACCGCATCGGGAATCGGACCGGCAAGCTCTCTCCATCGCCGCGCGATCTCGGAGCTGGTGATCTCGCGCTCTTCCGAAGAGATCAGCTCGATGTTCACCTCGCCAAGATGGGCGGCGGAGAATATCGTTCCGACAACCCCGTGATTCTGCGTCTGGGCTGTTCGGAACGGCTGTGCCCCGATTGACGTGAGCATGTGCTTGAAGACGCCCTGCTGTCCTTCCTGATCGAGCTCGACCCGCAGCCTTTCTGCGCTCTCTTCGAGACGACGCATCGTCGCTGCTGTCTGTTCGACGGGTGTGCCGAGGGGCATCGTGACGAACACGACGACGTTGTCGGCTTCCACGGGAGGGAAGAACGTGAACTTGATCCAGCCGCTTCCGATTGCCGCACCCGTGATGATGAGAATCGCGAGTGCGGCCGCGACCACGGCGTAACGCCATTCGAGAGCTCTGTGGAGCGAAGGTTCGTACGCGTTCCGAATCACACGGTCCAGCACGGAAGAGAATTTTCCGCGCAGCCTCGTCCAGGAACCTGCGAGACCCTCGCGAACGGTTTCCCGCTTGAGATGCGACAGATGAGAGGGCAGAACGAAAAGCGACTCGAGCAACGAAAAGAAGAGCGTCGCGATCACGATGATCGGAATCGCCCGCATGAACTTTCCGGTGCTCCCTCCGACCATGAGGAGGGGCGAGAACGCAGCTACGGTCGTCAGAATGGAGAAGACGACCGGAACGGCGACCTCTTTCGTGCCGTCGATCGATGCCTGGAGCGCGGGCTTTCCGCGCTCGAGATGCGTGTGGATGTTTTCGCCGACAACGATCGCATCGTCGACGACGATGCCGAGGACGATGATGAAGGCGAAGAGCGAGAGCAGGTTGATGGAGATGTCGAATGTCGGCAACAGCCAGATTGCGCCGAGGAATGACACGGGGATGCCGAGCGCGACCCACGCGGCGATGCGAAGCCGGAGGAAAAGGGCGAGAACAATGAACAGGAGAACCAGTCCGACGCGGCCGTTCTTCAGCAGCAGGTCTCGACGGCTCTTCAGCAACTCCGTGTCGTCCTGCCACGTCGTGAGGGATATACCCTCCGGCAGCCGGGTTTCGGCTTCAGCGACATATTTCTTCACGCCCTCCGCGACGGTGATCGCGTTCTGCTCGCCCACACGAAATACCTGAACGAGCACAGCCGGATCTCCGTCGAATCGCGCACTCTGGTCCGTCTCGGCGAAGCCGTCGACGACGTGAGCGACGTCGCCGACGAGCACACGACTACCGTCCGGTCGCGAGAGAACGACGATCTGCTCGAACTCCGGTCCGGTGTACGCCTGCGCGTTCGTGCGGATGAGCACTTCTCCGCCTGCGGTCTTGATTGCGCCGGCGGGAAGGTCGAGAGACGACCGCCGGATCGCATTCGCCACGGCATCGAACGTCAGCCCGTGCCTGCGCAACACATCCTCGGAAACTTCGACCGAGATCTCGTACGGGCGGACCGCGGTCAGTTCGACCTGCGTGATGCCGGGAATCGCGGAGAGGTCGTCCCGCACCCGTTCGCCAAGCCTTCTCAGCGTCGCCTCGTCGGTGTCACCCGAGATCGCGACGTTGATCACCTGGCGTCTGAGAATGATCTCGACGACGACGGGTCGCTCGGCATCCTCAGGGAAGGTGTCGATCGCATCGACGCGCGCTTTCACGTCCTCGAGCAGTTGCCGCGGGTCAGTTCCCTCGAGCGCTTCGATGTTGATCGTGGCGATTCCTTCCCCGGCAGACGAGGTGATGCGCTCGACTCCCTCGAGGTCCTGTATTCGCTCTTCGACTCGGATGACGAGGGCGTCTTCGACTTCTTCCGGGGATGCGCCCGGATAAGCGATCGTCACGCTGATCATGTCGGACGAAGCTTCGGGGAAGACCTCCTGCTTCAGCGTTGTCAACGTGAACGCGCCGGCGACGACGATCACGAGCATCAGCAGATTTGCTGCGACGCCGTTTTTCGCGAACCAGACGATGGCGCGATTCATGGCACTTCCCTGATCGGCACGACGTTCGGCTCTTCAGTAACCCGGACCGGCATTCCGTCGACCGGCGCTTCGAGAGTGGAGAGAACGACACGATCGCCGTCCCCGAGGCCGCCGCTGATCACCGCGGTCGATGCGGTCAGTCTCGCGACGACGACGGGAGTGCTTCGCAACCGGTTTTCGGCGTCGATGACAAGGACGCGATTCCTCTGGCGCAGAGCTGCGCGCGGAATCTGGATGACTGCATCAAGTGTGCGCCCGCTGATGCTTGCCTGAACGAATTGGCCGATTTGCAGCGGCTGTGCGCCACTCGTGAACGGTTGGTCGATCACGGCGATCAGCGACAGCATCCGTGTCTGCGGATCGATCTGTCCTGAAGTGCGTACGATTCGTCCCTGCCAGACTCCGCCGCCTGGACCCTGCGGGGACTGAAGCGCAACCGAGGGATTCGAGCTCACGTCGATCCGGCTTACATCCTCCGCAGTCACCGGCAACTCGACTTCGGCGTAATCCGACGCGGCGAGTCGGGCGATTGGAGCTCCCGGTCCGACGAACTGCCCCAGGTCTGCAAGCTTGTCGAGAAGGATGCCGTCGAACGGTGCGCGTACAGCGGTTCGCTCGATGTTCACTCGGGCCTGCGCGACGGTAGCTTCAGCCGCCGCGAGTCCGGCCCGCGCTTCCGCAAGCTGAGGACCTCGTAATGCGAGCTCGCCCGGCTCTCCCTTCCCGAGACTCTGCCACTCTTCGCGGGCGATCTCTGATTCGGCGGTTTCCCGCGAGAGGCGAACGCGAGCCTGTGCTGCAGCCGCCTCGGCCTGCGCGAGCGCGACCTGATAATCGCGCGCATCGAGCTGCACGAGGACTTCTCCGCGGCGGAAGATGCCACCGGTCGCGAAGCGCGGCGAAACGCTCTGGATGCGTCCGGCAACTTCGGCTGCGACCGTCGAGTCGATGCGTGCGCGGACCGTGCCCTGCGAGGTCACTTCGACCGGAACGCTTCTCTGCTGCACTGCCATCACGCGGACGAGGGGCGCAGCAACCTGACGTTCTTCGCGCACCGCCACGGGCCTTGCCTGGACGAGCGCAATCGCGCCGATGATCGCAACCGCAACGAGCCCGAGCGGGAGCAGGACTTTTGCTTTCGTGTTCATTTCAGATCCTTCACGGCGGCCGCCATGGGGGCTGTCGGTTCATTTGTCTCGAGCGAAGCGGGGTCACCGCCTAAAGCGAGGTGGAGATCGACGATCGAGGAGAGACGCTGGCGGCGCGAGTCGAGAAGCTGGCTCTCGGCCTCGAAGGCCTGTCGCTGGCTCTCCAGCACGACGAGATAGTCGACGAGGCCTGCCGAGTAGCGCTCTTCGGCCGTCTGTTGGGCCGCATGCGCATTCTCGACGGCGATTGCGAGGCTGGCTTCCTGACGCGCGAGCACTTCCTGCGCGAAGAGCGATGATTCGACTTCCGAGAATGCTTCGAGCACCTGCTGAGCGAACTGCGCAAGCGCCTCGTCTTCTATGGCTTCTGCAAGACTGACCCCGGCGCGCAGCCGTCCGCCCTGAAACAGCGGCTGCACGACGTTGAGGAAAAAACTCCAGATCGAATAGTCACCGTCGAGCAGATCGCTCAGCTCGTTACTCGAAGTGCCGGCTGATCCCGTCAGGCGGAATTGTGGAAAAAGGGAGGCGCGCGCCTGCGAAACGCGCGAGCCCGACGCGTTTGCGCGCGTCAGTGCCGCACGAAGATCGGGGCGGCGGGAGACTACCTCCGAAGGAATTCCGGCGGCGATTCCTGTTGCCGGCTCGGGAAGCGACGTCGCGGTTTCCAGTTCAGCCGCCGGGTAGCGTCCGAGAAGAACTTCAAGCTGGCGGATCGCCATGTCGTACTGACGACGGCGTCGCTCGATCACGGACGCGGCGACTGCCGTGTTCGTGCGTGCAAGTCGATAGTCGAGCGAGCCGACGAGACCTTCCTGATAGCGGCGCCCAATTCGATCTTCCGTCACCGAGCGTGACTCGTGCGTGCGGACTGCGAGATCGAGCTGCTGTAGCGCTTCGATCGCCGCGAACCAGCTCTTCGTGATCTGTCCCGAAAGCGACAGGCGCGCGGCCTGGTAATCGAGCTCGAACGCTTCCGCATCGAACTGCGCGGCCTGGCGGGCCGAACGGAGGCGGCCCCACACATCCGCTTCCCAGCTTACGTTCAATCCGGTGCCCCAGGTCGTTGACGTGTTCGACAACAC
>JBGSYJ010000482.1:0-2193 GCA_041750915.1 Thermoanaerobaculia bacterium
TCTCGCGACGTACTCGTTGCTCCCGATCGTACAGGCGTTCACCAGAGGCACGGGCATTTCGGTTGAAACGGGTGATATTTCTCTCGCCGGGCGAATCCTCGCCACTTTTCCCGATCGGATTGACGAGAGCCGCAGCGTTCCGGATGATCTCGTACGCCTGGGAGAGCTGACTCTCAGTCGCGAAGCAAACATCATCAAACTTCCGAACGTCAGCGCGTCAGTTCCGCAACTCAAGGCGGCGATCCGTGAGCTGCAGGAGCAGGGATACGAAATCCCGGATTATCCCGAAGTGGCAGTCACCGCAGAAGAGAAGGATCTCCAGTCGCGCTACTCGAAGGTTCTCGGCAGCGCTGTGAATCCGGTTCTCCGTGAAGGGAACTCCGACCGGCGAGCACCACTCGCGGTGAAGAAATTTGCGAAGAAAAACCCGCACAAGCTGGCCGCGTGGAACAGCGACTCGAAGGCGGAAGTCGCTCACATGAACGAGGGTGATTTCTACGGAAACGAAAAATCGATCGTCACGGAAAGAGGCGGTGCGTTCTCAATCGAGCTGCTTTCGAAAGACGGAACGACGACGGTTCTGAAGGATGGTTTGACCTCGAAGCCGCATGAGATTCTCGACGGCACGTTCATGAGCGTGAAGGCGATCCGGACGTTTTATGCAGAGCAGATCAGCGATGCGAAGCGCAACGATCAGCTCCTGTCGCTCCACCTGAAGGCGACGATGATGAAGGTGTCCGACCCGATTTTGTTCGGGCACGCCGTTTCGGTGTTCTTCAGTGATGTGTTCGACCGTCACGGCGCCGCCCTCAGCAGCGCCGGCGTCAATCCGAATCTCGGACTGGGTGATCTCTACAGGAAGATTCAGTCGCTTCCGCAGGCAGAGAGGGATTCGATCGAAGCCGGTATCCGCGAGACGTACGCGAAGCGTCCACCGCTCGCAATGGTCGACTCGGACAACGGGATCACGAACCTCCATGCTCCGAACGACATCATCGTCGATGCGTCGATGCCTGTCGTCATCCGTGACGGTGGAAAGATGTGGAACGCTTCGGGCGAACTTCAGGATACGAAGGCGATGATCCCCGATCGATGCTATTCGACGATCTATCAGGAGATCATCGACAACTGCAGAGAGCTGGGAGCGCTCGAGCCGGCGACGATGGGATCGGTCCCGAACGTCGGTCTGATGGCGCAGAAAGCGGAGGAGTATGGATCTCATCCGACGACTTTCGAGATCCCTTCTGACGGAACGGTCCGCGTGGTCGACAGCGAAGGCCGCGTGCTGATGCAACACGAGGTCGAGGCCGGCGATGTCTGGCGGATGTCTCGCACGCGAGACATTCCTGTGCAGGATTGGGTGAAGCTGGCAGTGCGAAGGGCGCGGGCTACCGGTGCGCCCGCTGTCTTCTGGCTCGATCCCGACCGCGCCCATGATGCGAACATCATTGCGAAGGTCGAGCGGTATCTCCGCGAGGAGAATACGGACGGTCTCGAGGTCCGGATCATGACTCCCGTCGACGCGATGCGTTACTCGCTCGAGAGGATTCGGAAAGGGCTCGACACGATCTCGGTCACAGGCAACGTTCTGCGCGACTACCTCACGGACCTCTTCCCGATTCTCGAAGTGGGAACGAGCGCGAAGATGCTCTCGGTCGTGCCACTTCTCGCGGGCGGCGGACTGTTCGAAACGGGTGCGGGTGGGTCGGCTCCGAAGCACGTGCAGCAGTTCGTTGAGGAGGGATATCTGCGTTGGGATTCGCTGGGCGAGTTCTCAGCGCTCGCCGCATCGCTCGAGCACATCGCAGTCACATTCGACAACGGGAAGGCGCAGGTCTTTGCAGCCACACTCGACGACGCGATCGAGAAGTTCCTCGACAACAACCGCTCGCCCGCGCGGAAAGTCGGCCAGATCGACAACCGCGGGAGCCACTTCTACCTCGCGATGTACTGGGCCGAGGCGCTCGCGCAATCGGGCGATGCGGAGTTGAGAGACAGGTTTGGATCGATCGCGGAGCAGCTGGTCGCAAATGAAACGAAGATCAACGAGGAACTTCTCGCAGCGCAGGGGAGGCCCGTCGACCTCGGTGGCTACTATCATCCCGACCCAGAGAAAGCGACGAGTGCCATGCGGCCCAGCGCAACGCTCAACGCCATCATCGACGCAAAGTAGCGGGACATTCCGATGTCCCG
>JBGSYJ010000483.1:0-3837 GCA_041750915.1 Thermoanaerobaculia bacterium
AACGAGGCGGCGGCGATCGCCTATCGTCAAGCGATTGCACTCGTGACGAATCCGGCGGAGAGAAAGTATCTGGAGCGGCGATTGGCGGAGTCAAAGTAGAGGGACATTCCGATGTCCCTCGTTCCCGGTAGTTACGCGGTACGACTTATGGGGCATTCATCCCGGGTCGTCGCCCCATAACGCGCGAGTTCCGGACGATCCGGAAAACGGCGGATCGGAATCCGCCGCTATGGCCGCGCGACTGTTGATCTCGAACCTGATTGCATTCGCGAGCATCAGCATCGTGCCGGCCCAGAAGTTCGCTAGGACCAATAGGAACATGACCGCGTGAACCCCGTCCAGGGCGGAGAGTCCTCGCAGCGCGCCCAGTCCGTACTGTATCGAGATGTTCGCTGCCACGGCCGTCCCGATCCAGACTGAGAGGCGATTCTCCCGCTGCACGGTCGCCACGATCGCGATGCCGGCGACGACGAACAAGATGGAGAGGGGCAGCGAGATAAAAGCGGTGATGTAGAAGTTGCTCGCGAACATGGGTTATTTATAGCAGGATGAACCGAGAAATCCAAGCGGAGGCGACCTTCCGGCCGGTTCAATGGCGTGTCATCCTGAGCGTAGCGAAGGATCCCCAGACCACTGGCTGTATCGCAAGGCCCGAGGGGATCCTTCGCTTCGCTCAGGATGACACGGGCTGCTGATCGACTCCACGCAAATACGCATCGATGCTTCGCGCCGCGCGTCGTCCGGCTCCCATCGCGAGAATGACGGTCGCGCCGCCGGTGACGATGTCGCCTCCTGCGAAGACGCCCGTTTTCGACGTCTGCAACGTTTCGGGATCGGCTTCGATGTAGTTCTTCCGCGTCGTCTTCAGGTCGGATGTCGTCGACTGGATGAGCGGGTTCGCAGATGTCCCGACGGCGATGACGACCATTGAAGCGTCGATTACATACTCGGAGTCCGGCACGGGAATGGGCTGCCGCCTTCCGTCAGCGCCGGGCTCTCCGAGGGCCATTTTCATGCAGCGCACACCGGTCACCCAGCCGCGATCGTCCCCGACCACCTCGACGGGGTTGGTCAGTATGCAGAACTGCACACCCTCGTCCTTTGCATGGTGGATCTCTTCGTTTCGCGCCGGCATCTCGCTCTCGCCGCGCCGGTAGACGAGGGATGCGGTTCGCGCGCCGAGCCTCAGCGCGGTTCGTACGGCATCCATCGCAGTGTTTCCGCCCCCCACGACGACTACATCACGATCTCTGCAGTCGAACACCGGCTGGTCGAACTCCGGAAAGCGGTAGGCGCGCATGAGATTTACGCGGGTGAGGAACTCGTTCGCTGAGTAGACGCCGTTGAAATGCTCTCCCGGGATGCCGAGAAACTGCGGGAGCCCCGCGCCCGTCGCGACGAACACGGCGTCGTAGCCCTCTTCGCCGAGGAGCTCGTCGACGGTGACCGTCCTTCCGACAACGACATTCGTCTCGAACTCGACGCCCATCTTTCGCAGCACATCAACCTCGCCGCGCACTATGTCCTTCGGAAGACGGAATTCGGGAATCCCGTAGATGAGGACGCCGCCAAGCTCGTGCAACGCTTCGAACACGCGCACGCCGTGTCCCTTCTGTACGAGGTCACCCGAGGCGCTCAGGCCTGCCGGTCCGCTACCGATGATCGCGACGCGCTTTCCGGTCGGCGGTGCATTCTGCGGAATGCCGACCTTCCCGACGCTTCGCTCGTAGTCGGCTACGAAGCGTTCGAGATGGCCGATCGCAACCGATGGAACACGTTTCCCGATCACACAGACGCCTTCACACTGATCTTCCTGGGGGCAGACGCGGCCCGTGATGGCAGGGAGAACGTTGTCTTCCCGCACCTTGGCCGCGGCGCCTAGGTAATCACCTTCGAGAACGAGGGCGATGAACTCTTTCACTTTGACGCCGACGGGACAGCCACCCTGGCAGGTTGGCTTCACGCACGCGAGGCATCGGAGAGCTTCGTTCTCCGCGAGGGTGGCGCCGAATCCGAGGTTGACCTCTTCGAATGACGTGCAACGTTCGAGGGGAGGGCGTTCCGGCATTGCCTGCCGCGGAATCTTCATCCGCTCCTTATTCGAGATCTTCTCAGGCATGGCAGGCTCCGCCCCGCAACGCTGCCATCGCAAGCTGCTCCTGCTCGCGGTACATCGCATTGCGCTGCGTGAGAATGTCGAAGTCGACCTGATGAGCGTCGAACTCCGGACCGTCGACACATGCGAAGCGGCTCTCGTTTCCGATGATGACGCGGCATCCGCCGCACATGCCGGTACCGTCAACCATGATTGCGTTGAGACTCACCACCGTTTTGATCGTGAGTGGGCGAGTCACCTCGGCGACGGCGCGCATCATCGGCACTGGCCCGATCGCGAGCACGTAATCGACGCCGGAAGACTCGATGAGCATTTTGAGCATGGCGGTCACGAGGCCTTTTTCGCCGTAGCTTCCGTCGTCTGTCATCACAAAGAGCTCGTCGCTGGCCGCCCGCATCTCCTTCTCGAGAAGAAGCAGACCCTCCGTGCGCGCGCCGAGGATCGCGGTGACGCGATTGCCCTTGTCACGCAGTGCTTTCGCGGTCGGGAGCGCGATCGCCGCTCCCACACCTCCGCCGACGACCACGCAGTGGCCGTAGTTCTCGATCTCCGACGGCTTTCCGAGCGGCCCCACGACGTCGAGAATCGAATCGCCAGCCCCCAGTTCGTTGAGGAGGGTGGTCGTCTTGCCGACCGCCTGAACGACGATCGTGATGGACTGGCGCGCGATGTCGGATGCTTTGATTGTGATCGGGATGCGCTCGCCGGTCTCGTGTACGCGGAGAATCACGAATTGACCGGGAAGCTGCTTACGCGCGATTCGCGGCGCGAGAATCTCGAATTGCCGGACATTGGGGGCGAGTGTTTCTGCTGCGAGGATCGGATACACGTCAGCCTTTCGGTCGGGGCTGTTGGATCGCGGTCTTTGCCCGGCCTCTCACGGTTGAGACCGTAACACTCGGGACAGGGGAGGGCCCGCGAGCATACGCACTCGCTCCCGTGACAGACGTCACGTCGTGTCCGGGTCGAGTCGCTTAGGCGATCGGCTTGAGCGTCTCTTCGTTCACCGGATGCTCCTGGACGACGAGCTTGTCGAGCAGCATCTCGTAGATGTCCGGATTGACGGCGGCGACCATCGGGACGAGACGGCGCAGGTGATCGCCGACCATCGTCAAGCAACCGAAGAGCGTCTCGCCCATCGAGCGGTCAAAGAGGTTGCAGGCCGCGCGGCGATTGAAGTTCTTCGCGTCAAGGCTTCCGAGCGCCTTCGACGCACCGCTCCAGCAGTGATCGATCCGCAGGCGCAGGGAGTCGGGCGACTGACCGTTCCCTCTGCCGTTACGGGCCGCGCGTCCGAGATGATCGAGCGCCGTGCAGAGCTGCCGGAAACCCTTCTCAATCGCCTTCAGCGCTTCTGGCGGAATCTCACGACCTGATTCGTAGACCGCCCAGTAGAGCTTGTCGGCCCGCTCGCGGTAGTCGCGGTCGAGCTTGTCGATCAGGTACTCGAGCGGTGGTACGTGTCGCATTGTTTCGACGTCATCACAGACTTCGACATGCATTGTTGAATCCTTCTGTAGTCTGGCCCGAACATGCTGTGACGACATTTGACCGCCCCTGCCGCTTTTGCTAGCTTGCCGGGCATGAGTGGCGATCCGATGCAGTTCGAAGAGCCGATTCTGCAACTTCGCCGGCAGATTCAGGATCTCTCCCAACCGGACGGCGAAACGAACAACGACCCTGAAGTGGCCGAGCTCCGGAAAAAGCTTAACAGAGTCTCC